>DASRIR010000337.1:0-97129 GCA_035649875.1 Burkholderiales bacterium
ATCGGGCTCGGGATCGCGACGCGCCTCGCCGCCGAGGGCGCGAACATCGTGCTGAACGGCTTCGGCGACGCGGCCGAAATCCGGGCAGTCAAAGACAATTTGGGCGACAAGCACAAGGTCAAAGTCGCCTACGACGGCGCCGACATGACGAAGCCCGAGTCGATCGCCACGATGATGAAGAAGGTGATCGCGGAATTCGGCGCGGTCGACATCCTGGTGAACAACGCCGGCATCCAGCATGTCGCGCCGGTCGGCGGCTGGACCGCCGCGTGACGAAGCTCCCCGGGCAGGTCGTGCTCGTGCTGCAGGGCGGCGGCGCGCTTGGCGCCTACCAGGCCGGCGTGTACGAAGCGATGCACGAGGCGGGGATCGAGCCGGAGTGGGTGATCGGCACTTCGATCGGCGCAATCAACGGCGCGATCATCGCCGGCAACCCGCCCGCGGAGCGGCTGCCGCGGCTGCGCGAATTCTGGCAGCGCGTCGAGATCAAGTCTCCGTTTGCCAACTGGGAAGCGGTGGTGCGCGGCATTCCCGCCATGTACGAGCCGCGCGCGCTTGCCTGGGCCGGCGTGGGCGCGGGGGTCGGGATCGACCGGGCCTCCTATTACGTCACCCAGCCGCTGCGCGCGACGCTCGAGCCGCTGATCGATTTCCGGCTCGTGAACGCTAAAGACACCCCGCGGCTCACGATCGGCGCGGTCCACGTGACCAAAGGGCAGATGCGCTACTTCGACAGCCGCGACGAGCCCGGCGGCCTCGGCCTCGACCACGTGATGGCCTCGGGCGCGCTGCCGCCGGGATTCCCTGCGATCCGCATCGACGGCGAGGCGTACTGGGACGCGGGGGTGTACTCGAACACGCCGATCGAGGCGGTGTTCGACGACAACCCGCGGCGCGACTCGCTGGTCTTCGGCGTGAACGTCTGGCAGCCCACCGGGCCCGAGCCGCAATCGATCTGGCAGGTGATGGGGCGGCAGAAGGACGTCCAGTACGCGAGCCGCGACGACATCCAGGTCGACCGCCAGAAGCAGATCCACCACATGCGCCGCATCATCCGGGAGCTTGCCAGGCACCTTCCTCCGGAGAAGCAAAGGGACTGCCGAGACCTCGCGGCATCGGGCTGCCATACCACCATGCACGTCGTGCGCCTGCTCGCGCCGACCCTCGACAGCGAGGATTTCTTCAAGGACATCGATTTCAGCGGGGCGGGCATTCGCCGCCGCTGGGAGGCGGGGCTGGACGACGCCCGGCGCATGATCGCCCGCGCGCCCTGGCAGGCGCCGGTCGATCCGCTGGCCGGGGTGGTGGTCCACGAGCTGTCCGCGCGCGCGGGAAAGTAAGGTCGTGCTAGGATTCCGCCCTGCAGGATCTCAAGTCAGCGAACGCTCGACCTCTATTACCGCCAACAGCGGTCACCCTAGTGGCAGTCCTTCCTCCCTTGAACATCGTGCCCGCAGCGCAGCTCGGCAAGCCGCGCGCAAGCAGCAATTTTTTCGGAACGGAATGACATGGCTACAGGGACAGTAAAGTGGTTCAACGACTCGAAAGGCTTCGGCTTCATCACCCCGGATGACGGCGGCAAGGATCTGTTCGCGCATCACAGCGCGATCCAGGGCAGCGGCTTCAAGTCGCTGAAAGAGGGGCAGAAGGTGTCCTTCGACGTGACGCAGGGCCAGAAGGGGCCGGCCGCGGCGAACATCAAGCCGCTGTAAGCTCAGCGCCCTCGGAAAAGCCGGCTCGCGCCGGCTTTTTCTTTTTAGAATCCCGTTAGGTGAATTCGGGGACGGAGCCCTAACCCACGGCTGGCGCAGCTTTCGGAGTTAGGGCTCCGTCCCCGAATTCACCCCGTTCCCACCCCGCGCAATCACGAGGAGCCCGCAATGCTGACCCTTTACTACGCCCCCGGCGCCTGCTCCATGGCCTCTCATATCGTCATGGAGGAGAGCGGCGAAAAATACGAGCCGAAACGCATGGACCTCTCCAAGGGCGAGCAGAAGACGCCCGAGTACCTGAAGATCCACCCGCTTGGCCGGGTGCCGGCGCTCAAGCTGGACGACGGCACGCCGCTTTCCGAGAACACTGCGATCCTGCCGTTCCTCGGCAAGCGCTTCGGCCTGTGGCCGACCGATCCGGTTAAGGAGGCGCAGGCGCTCTCGCTCATCGGCTTCTTTGCCTCCAGCGTGCACCCGGCGAACACCCATGTCATGCGGCCCGAGCGCTTCACCGACGACAAGTCGGCCCATTCCGGCCTGCAGGCGACGGGCAAGAAGACCTTCCACGAGTACCTGAAGCAGATCGACGGCATTCTCGCGAAGCGCGAGTGGCTGTCGGACAAATACTCGGTGCTCGATCCGTACGCCCTCGTGTTCTACGCGTGGGGTATCCGCCGCGAGCTGCCCGTGGGCGAGCTCAAGAACTACACGGCGTTCAAGGACCGGATGGTGAAGCGGCCTGCGGTGCAGCGCGTCATCGCCGACGAGGGCGTGAAGCTCTAGCGCAGTCCGCGAGGTTTCGCGCCATGACACTCCGCCTCTTCATTGCCCTCTCCTTCTTCGCGTGCGCCGCCATCGCGCATGCGGCCTATCCCGAAAAGCCGATCCGCTTCGTGGTGCCCTCGGCGGCGGGCGGCTCGGTGGACGTGCTGATGCGCATCCTGACGACGCAGCTCTCGGCGCAGATGGGGGTGCCATTCGTGGTCGAGAACAAGCCGGGCGCGTCATTCGTGCTGGGGACGATGGACATCGTGAAGGCGCCGCCCGACGGCTACACGCTCGGCTACGGCAACCTGGTATCGCTCGCCATCAACAAGTCGCTGCTCGGCTCGGTGCCCTACGACGTCGAGAAGGACCTCACGCTCGTCTCCAACTGCGTGCGCGTCTTCAACCTGCTCGCGGTGAACAACAAGCTGCCGGTCAATTCGGTACAGGAGCTCGTCGCGTACGCGAAGAAGAATCCCGGCAAGCTGACCACCGGCTCTTCGGGCAACGGCACGACCGGGCATCTCGGCGCCGAGCTCTTCAAGGCGATGACCGGAACGTTCATCGTCCACGTGCCGTACAAGGGCAGCCCGCAGGCGATCAACGACCTGATGGCGGGCAACATCGACATGATGTTCGACAACATCTCGTCGATCGGGCCGCATGCCAAGGCGGGGCGGGTGAAGGGCATCGCGGTCTCGGGGCCGCGGCGCTCGCCGGTGTTCCCGGACCTGCCGACGATCCACGAGGCCGGCGTGACGGGCTACGAGACGGTGGCGTGGGGCGGGGTAATCGGGCCGGCCCGGATGCCGAGTGAAATCGTCTCGAAGTTGAACCAGGAGATCAAGAAAGCGCTTGCAGCGCCCAACGTCGTGGAGCGCTACAAGCAGCTCGACACCGAGCCCGACGGCGGCACGCCGGAGGAGTTCATGTCGCTGGTGAAGCGCGAAACGCCGAAGTGGGCAGAAGTTATCCGGCGCTCGGGGGCGAAGGTTGACTGAGCGGCTGGATCTCGTGATCCGCAACGCGACCGTGATCGACGGCACGCGCGCGCCGCGTTTCCAGGCCGACATCGCCGTCGCGGGCGGGAAGATCGCCCGCATCGGGAAGGTGAGGCAGAAGGGCAAGACCGAAATCGACGCGACGGGAAAGATCGCGGCCCCGGGCTTCATCGACGCGCACACGCACGACGACCGCCTGATGCTGTCGTCGCCCGACATGGCGCCGAAGGTAAGCCAGGGAGTGACCACCGTGGTGGCGGGGAACTGCGGCATCTCGCTCGCGCCGGCGCCGAATGGAATGCGCGCGCCGGTGGCGGTGCCGATGGACCTGCTGGACGACGAAGGCGGGTGGTTCCGCTTCCCGACCTTCAAGCAATACGTCCAGGCGCTGACGGAAAAGCCCGCGGCCACGAACTGCGCGCTGCTCGTCGGCCATTCCCTGCTCAGGGTCCAGACCATGAGCGACACCAGCCGGGCGGCTACGCGCGCCGAGATCAAGAAGATGCAGGACATGGTGGACGAGGCCATGGCGGCGGGGGCGATCGGCGTCTCGACCGGGCTCTACTACGAGCCGGCGTGCGCGGCGCCGCCGGAAGAAGTGATCGAGATCTGCCGGCCGCTCGCCGAGCACCGCGGCATCTACTGCACGCACATGCGCGACGAGGGCGACCGCGTGGTCGACTCGCTCGAGGAGAGCTTCCGCACCGGCCGCGAGCTCGGCGTGCCGGTGGTGATCTCGCACCACAAGGTGGTCGGCAAGCCGAACCACGGACGCTCCGCCGAGACGCTGCCGATCATCGAGCGCGCGATGCGCTCGCAGAAGGTCGGGCTCGACTGCTATCCGTACCACGCCTCGTCGACCATCCTCTCGGCGAGCCGCGCGGCGAACGCCACCAAAGTGCTCGTCACCTGGTCGAAGCCGCACCCCGAGGCGGCCGGCATGGAGCTCGGCGAGATCAAGAAGCAGCTCGGTCTTTCGGTGTACGAGCTGCTGCCCGCCGGCGCGATCTATTTCTCGATGGACGAGAACGACGTGCAGCGCATCCTCGCCTTCGAATCGACCATGATCGGCTCCGACGGCTTGCCGCACGATGCCGCGCCGCACCCGCGGCTATGGGGAACATTTCCCAGAGTGCTCGGCCACTACTCCCGCGAGCTAGGGCTCTTTCCGCTGGAAACCGCGATCCACAAGATGACCGGGCTCACCGCGAAGACCTTCGGCTTCGCCGACCGCGGCGAGCTCAAGGCAGGGCGCGCGGCCGACGTGGTCGTGTTCAGCGCAGGTCAAATCGAAGAACAGGCGAGCTTCGAAAAGCCGATTCAGGCGGCGAAAGGCATCGAGACGGTGATCGTCAACGGCAAGGTCGTCTGGCGCGAAGGCAAGCCGACCGGCGCGCGGCCGGGGCGCGTTCTTCGCCGCGCCTGAATTCCGTCAGGCCGCCGCGGCAACGAGCGGCGCGGGCCTGGCTTCGCGGATCGGCAGGTGCACCGCCGCGGCGAAGAGGCACAGCGCGATGTCGGCGAACCACATCCAGTCGTAGGAGCCGCTCGCCTCGAACGCCTTGCCGCCGAGCCAGGCGCCGAGGAAACCGCCGACCTGGTGCGACAGCATCACGACGCCGAAGAGGGTGGCGACATAGCGCGCGCCGAAGAACTTGATGACCAAGCCGATGGTCGGCGGCACGGTGGAGAGATACGTGAAGCCGATCGCGGCGGCGAAGAGCAAGAAGGTGAGCGTCGTCTTCGGCGCGAAGAAGAAGGCGAGGATGATCAACGCGCGTGCGAAGTAGATCCAGGCGAGCGCGAGCTTCATGCGCCGGCCGGTGATGACCTGCCCGATCCACAGGCTGCCGAGGATGTTGAAGAGGCCGATCGCCGCGAGCGACCAGGCGCCGACCGCCGGCGGCAGGCCGCATAGCTCCACCACGCCGGGAAGGTGAGTGGCGATGAAGGCGACGTGGAATCCGCAGGTGAAGAAGCCCGCGGTCAGCAGGAGGAAGCTTGGGTCGCGCAGCGCAGTGCTGACGGCTTGCTTGAGCGAGCCTGACTGGACCCCGGCCTTCGCGGGGGCGACGGCGGGCGCGGGGGCGGTGCTCTGCGTGACCCAGAGGATGGCGGGAATCGCGGCAAGGCAGATCGCGCCCATGATCACCATGGCGGGCTGCCAGCCGGTGAGGCCGATGAAGAGCCCGGCGAGCGGAATGATGGTGAATTGGCCGAACGAGCCGCCGGCGTTGATGACGCCGGTGGCGACGTTGCGCTTCGCCTCGGGGACCCAGCGCGCGACTGCCGACATGATTAGGCCCGGACCCATCGCGCCCGCCCCGGTGGCCGCGAGGATGCCGATCAGGATGACGAGCGCGGCGGTCGAATGCGCGAGCGGCGTTAGCGCGGTGGCCACGGCGACGAGCAGCGCGCCGCCGATCATCACGCTGCGTGCGCTGGTGCGGTCGGCGAGCGCGCCGGCGAACGGCATGGCGAGGCCCCACACCAGCTGGCCGACGGCGAACGCGAGGCTGATGGAGGCGTAGCCGATGCCGGTCGAAGTGTTGATCGGGCCGATGAACAGCGCCTGCGACTGGCGCACGCCCAGGCCGAGGGCGAAGATCCCGCCGGCGATCAGGCCGACGGCGAGGTAATTGCGATGCAGGGCGGTCATCGGTCCCACTCACTTGCAAGTTGCAAGGGACGCAGGCTAGCCGATATACTTGCAGAATGCAAGTAACTCGCCGTTCCACCTGCCCCGCGGCGTGCGCGCTCGATATCGCGGGCGACCGCTGGACGCTGCTCATCGTGCGCGACCTGCTGCGCGGGCGCGACACCTACGGAAAGCTCGCCGCGTCGGACGAAGGGATCCCGACCAACATCCTCGCCGACCGGCTGAAGAAGATGGAGGGGGCGGGCCTGGTGGCGGCGGAGCCCTACCAGGAGCGCCCGGTGCGCTACCGCTACGTGCTCACCGAGAAGGGCCGTGACCTCGGCGCGGTGCTCGCCGCGCTCGCGCGCTGGGGCAAGAAGCACATCAAGGGCACGGTGGTGCCGCCCGAGTTTAGGAAGCCCTAGCGAGCTCGTCGCGGCAGCTCTCCGCGATCATGCCCGGGCGCCGAATTCCGGCCCGTCCAGCGGGCGCACCTCGCACTCGAGGTCCCATTCGTCGCCGTGCACATGCAGGAAACGCTCGGTCAGCTCGAGGGCTTCCTTCATCGACGGCGCTTCGAGGACCGCATAGCCGCCGATCACTTCCTTGCTCTCGGTGAACGGTCCCTCGGTTTTCGACAGCCGGCCGTAGCGCGAGCGCACGCGCACGCCTTCCGCCGTGGGGCGCAGGCCGGCCGTGCTGATCAGGGCGCCGGCGCGGATCATCTCCTCCATCAGCTTGCCCATTTCGTTCATCAGGCGCTCGCTGGGTTGCTTGCCGGTCTTTTCGTCGATGCGGATCATCGATAGGAATCGCATGGTTCGTCTCCTCGTTCGTCCAGATGGTGGGTTAGAGTATTCCTGCCCTGGTCGAACGGCGATCGGCGAAATCGACATCGTCCGGCGTATAGTCGAGCGCCTAGCCTTGACGGAGGAGAGCCATGGCCGCAGATCCGCGCTTTGCCAGTCACCAGCCGATGGAGGTGCGTCACCGCGACGAGCTGGAATGGGAAACGATCCGTTGGCCCGGGGAGACGGGAAAAATGCTGTTCCATCCGCGGCCGGAGCGGCCGAGCGAGCCCAACGCGGGAATCCTGCGGCTGGAGCCGGGCGCGCACCATCCGCTGCACTACCATGACTTCGCTCAGGTCTGGTACATCCTCGAAGGGACGTTCCGGATCGGGGGACGCGAGTGCCGGGCGGGGACGATGATCTTTCATCCCGATCCGCACTTCGAAGACGAATTCCACACCGAGACCGGCGGCGAGATTCTCATCGTTCAGTATCCCGGGCCGACCACGGGCGGCCGGCCGATCTACGATGACCGGTTCAACCTGCAGGAGCGGCGCCCGGTAGCGGCGGAACGCATCGACCGTTAGCGGCAGTGCTGGCCTCAAGTTTGAGGAAGGCCTGAAGAAGTCGCCCCTGCGAAGGCGGGGGCCCATTTTTCTCTCGTAAAGAACATGGGTTCCCGCGTTCGCGGGAACGACGCTTCAGTGCTTTTCAGAGTCTCCCTAACGGCCGGGGCAGGGCATTCCAGCTGCCACCCACTGCTTGAATGCGCCGACGAACTCGGCGTGCGGCACGGATACCGGCGCGCGGTCGCCGCCGGGCTCCCAGCCCCACAGCACGAGCGCGTCCTCGGCGACGTGCTTGACGAGCTGCGCGGGCGTCTTGCCGCCGTTGCGCTTGGGATCCTTGAGCACGCGGCAAAGCTCGGGCGCGGACAGGTCGATGAACACCATCTTCATGTTCTCGGGGGGCAGGTGCCAGTTCGGCGCCCCGGGCGGCGCGCGCAGGCCGTACTCGGCCGGCAGGTTGCGCGTCTGGTGGCAGCTCGCGCACTTCATGCCCACGGTGCCGCGGCCGTCGGCGCCGCGCTTGACGTTCATCGCATGCGGCAGTCCCTGGTCGTACTGCAGCGGCGCGTTCCCCGGGATGTGGCAGTTCTGGCAGCGCGGGTGCTGCAGCACCTGCTTTACGGTGTCGAACGGCGTTTGCCCATGAGAAGCGGCGCTGCACGCGCACGCCGCCATGGCGGCAAGGAGATGGCGCTTCACACGAACCTCGCCTGCTGACCGAGCGGTAACGTCCGCACCGCCTTGCCGTTCAGCGCGAGAAGCGCGTTCGCGAGCGCCGGCGCGATCAGCGGCGTGCCGGGCTCGCCGACGCCGCTCGGCTTCTCCTGCGAAGGAACGATCACCACCTCGATCGGTGGCATCTGGTTCATGCGCACCACCGGGTAGTCGTGGAAGTTGGATTGCTCGACCACGCCTTCCTTCAGTGTGATGGCGCCGGCGAGCGCCGCCGACAGGCCGAAGCCGATGCCGGACTCCATCTGCATGGCGATGATGTTCGGGTTGACCGGCACCCCGCAGTCGACCGCGCAGACCACGCGCTCGATCTTCCTGCCGGAAATCTCGACGACCTGCGCGACGAAGGTATTGAAGGACTCGTGCACCGCGATGCCGCGGGCGCGGCCCTTCGGCAGCGGCTTGCCCCAGCCGGCTTTCTGCGCGGCCGCTTCGAGCACGCCCTTGTGCCGCGGGTGCTTGGCGAGGAGCGCGCGGCGCAGCTCGAAGGGGTCTTTCTTCGCCTCGCGCGCGATCTCATCGAGGAAACACTCGGTGGCGAAGGCGGTGTGCGTCGAGCCGACCGAGCGCCACCACTGCACCGGCACGGCGATCTTCGGCGAGTGCAGCTCGACCGCGAGGTTCGGGATGGCGTAGGGCAGGTTGGAGGCGCCCTCGACCGAGGTTGCGTCGACGCCGTCCTTCACCATCATCGGCTCGAACGCTGTGCCCGTAAGGATCGACTGCCCGACGATCACGTGCTTCCAGGCGATGATGTTGCCCTGGGCGTCGAGGCCGGCCTTGAGCGTGTGGTAGTACATCGGCCGGTACCAGCCCGCCTTCATGTCGTCCTCGCGCCCCCAGACCAGCTTCACCGGCGCGCGGCCCTCGATGGCCTTGGCGATCGCCGCGGCCTCTAGCAGGAAATCCGACTTGGGATTGGCGCGGCGGCCGAAGCTGCCGCCGGCGTAGAGCTGGTTCAGCTTCACCTGGTCGGGGCGCAGGCCGAGCTGCTTCGCGACCTGCACCTGGTCGACGGTCTGGAACTGCTCGCCGTTCCACATCTCGCAGCCCCCGGCATCCAGCCTTGCCACGCAGTTCATCGGCTCCATCGCGGCGTGAGCAAGGAACGGGAACTCGTAGGCCGCTTCGAGCGTTCGCGCGGCATTTTTCATTGCAGCGTCCGCGTCGCCTTCCTTGCGCGCCGAAGCGCCGGCGGTGGCGGCGAGCTTCTTGTACTGGTCCATGAGCTCGGCGGATGAAAGCCGGAAAGCGTTGCTGTCGTCCCACTCGGCAGTGAGCGCGTCGCGGCCCTTCTTCGCGGTCCAGTAGTCGGCGGCGAGCACGGCGACGCCGTCGGTCGTGGCGGTAGAGAACGCCACGACCTCGCGCACGCCCTTGATGGCCTTGGCCTTCGCCGCGTCGAAGCTCTTGAGCTTCGCGCCGAAGCGCGGCGGATGCAGCACCACTGCGGTGAGCATGCCGGGCAGCTTCACGTCCTGGGTGAAGAGCGCGGTGCCGTCCGACTTCGCGCGCGCGTCGATGCGGCGCGCGGGCTTGCCGATGTAGATGAAGTCCTTCGGATCCTTGAGCGTGACGTTCTCGGGCACCTTCTGCTTCGCCGCATCGGCGGCCAATTGCCCGAATGTGGCCCTACGGTCTCTCCAATACAGGGTTCCGTGCGAGATTTTTATTTCATTGGCTGGAGCGTTCCACTTCTCCGCGGCGGCGGCGACGAGCATGGCGCGCGCCGTGGCGCCCGCCTTGCGCATCTGCTCGTAGGAATTGGGCAGCGCGGTGCTGCCGCCGGTGCCTTGCACTTCTCCCCAGAAGGTGTTGTTGTAGCGCTTCGCGTCCGCCGGCGCGCCGATGGCGCGCATCTGCGGCCAGTCGGCATCGAGCTCCTCGGCGACCAGCGTCGGCAGCCCGGTGTAGGTCCCCTGGCCCATCTCGAGGTGCTTCACGATCACCGTGACCGTGTTGTCCGCGCCGATGCGGACGAATGCATTGGGTTCAAAGTATTTGACCGGCGATTGCGCGAGGGCTTGCGGCAGGTGAACCCCGAGCAGCAACGCGCCGGAGGCCTTGAGGAAATCGCGACGGCTTTCGTTGGTGATCATGCGAGGCTCCTCGCCGCGCGCTTGATCGCGGCGCGAATGCGCGGGTACGTGGCACAGCGGCAGATGTTGCCGCTCATCGCGGCGTCGATATCCGCGTCGGTCGGCTTCTTGTTGCTGCGCAGGAGCGCGACCGCGGCCATCACCTGCCCCGACTGGCAGTAGCCGCATTGCGGCACGCTCTCGACCACCCACGCGGCCTGCACCGCCTTGCCCGGGTTCGACTGGCCGATCGCTTCGATGGTGGTGATCTTCTTTCCGGCCAGCGCCGACACCGGCGTGACGCAGCTGCGCACCGGCTCACCGGCGACGTGCACGGTGCATGCGCCGCAGAGCGCCATGCCGCAGCCGAACTTGGTGCCGGTCAGATTGAGGTGGTCGCGCAGCACCCAGAGAAGCGGCGTGTCGTCGTCGACGTCGGCCTCCACGCGCTTGTCGTTGACACTCAGCGTGATCATTGCATTCTCCCGTTGGAGTGAGAATCATAGAACCTCAATCAAGCTTGAGGTCAAGCATGGATCTCGAAAAAGCGCTTACTGTGGGCGAGCTCGCGAAGCGCAGCGGCGTCGCGGTCTCGGCGTTGCACTTTTATGAGGCAAAGGGGCTCATTCGCAGCGCGCGCAGCGTCGGGAATCAGCGTCGCTATCCGCGCGAAATCCTTCGTCGCGTGTCGGTCATAAAGGCGGCGCAGCGTGTGGGAGTACCGCTTGCCGAAATCCGCGAAGCACTGAAGGCCTTGCCCCAGAACCGTGCACCGACCGCGACGGAATGGCGGCGGATGTCGACTCGTTGGAAGTCGCAACTCGAGGAAAGAATCCGTCTCCTGGTCCAGCTTCGCGACCGGCTGGACGAGTGCATCGGCTGCGGCTGTCTATCGATCGGCAACTGCTGGCTGCGGAACCCTGCGGACCGGCTGGCCGCGCAGGGTCCCGGACCGCGGCTACTCTAGTATCGGAAGTCGCCCCCGCGAAGGCGGGGGCCTAGTTTAGAAAAATGGGTTCCCGCCTTCGCGGGAACGACAGCTCTCCGCCCCCTGACAGTTCCCCGCTCCCTAATTGAGCTTGATGCCTACCTCGCGAATGATGCGGGCCCACTTTTCCTGGTCGTCCTTGATGAACGCGGCGGCGCGCTGCGGCGTTCCGCCCAGCGGCTCCGCGCCGAGCTCGGAGAGCTTCGCCACGATCTGAGGCTTGGCGATCATCTTGTTCAGCTCGGTGTTGATGAGCTGGACGATGTTCGAAGGCGTCTTCGCGGGAGCGAGGAGGGCGAACCAGCCCAGGACTTCGAAGCCCTCGAGGCCCATGCCGGTTTCGCCGACGGTCGGCACTTCGGGCATCAGGTGCGTCCTTTTCAGGGAAGACACCGCCAGCGGGCGCAGCGAGCCCTTCCTTATATGAGGGGTCATGACGGCGAGGTTTTCGAACATCATCGGAACGCGGCCGGAAAGGAGGTCGGCCATGACCGCGCCGGTGCCCTTGTAGGCGATGTGCACCATGTCGACGCCCGCCATCTTCTTCACCAGCTCGCCACCGAGGTGCTGGGCGGTGCCGGGGCTGGTCGAGGCGTAGTTGTATTTGCCGGGGTTCGCCTTCAGGAGCTTGATCAGCTCGCCGAAGCTCTTCGCCGGGAAATCCGGGTGGACGACGAAGACGTACGGCGTGCTGGCGATGAGGCCGATCGCGACGAAGTCGGATTCCTCGTAGGGAAGCGACGCATAGAGGGCGCGCGCAGTGCCGTGCGTGCTCGGCACGAGGATGAGGTTGTGGCCGTCGGGCGTGCTCTTCGCCACCACGCCGGCGCCGATGGTGCCGCTCGCGCCGCCGCGGTTCTCGACCACGAATGGCGTGCCGAGCTGCTCGGAAAGTTCGTTCGCCGTGAGGCGGCCGATTACGTCGGTAGTGCCGCCGGGCGGGAAGCCGACCATGACGCGCACCAGTTGATTCGGCCAGGGCTGGGCATGCGCGCTAGCGGCAAGTACCCAAGCGAGGACCAGGAAGCATCGCCTGTTCATGGGAGCTCTCCTCGGCCCTAGGATACAGAAGGCGCCGGCGCGATTGCGCCGTCAACCGCTGGGTGCGCACAATCGTTGGTCGGAAGAGGTTCCAGCCTGGGGAGGCCAGCATGAAGAAATTCGGGCGTCTTTTCGTCTTTCTCCTCTTGATCGGCGCGTGCGCGCCGGTCTTCGCCCAGCAGGTCGTCGATAGCTGGGCGCCGGCTGGCGCGCAGCCGCCGATCGCGCTGCAGGTGAACGATCCGGTCCGCGGGCTGGTGCCGTTTCCCCCGGTGCATGGCACGCTCCTGCCCGATGGCCGCGTGATGCTCTTCGCCTCGACCGGCAACCACGCGCGCGCGGCGTGGTTCCGGCCCACGCCGCTCGGGCTGCCGCTGCCCGCGACCGTCACGCTCACGGTCAATCACGTGCCGGTCGACGTCGATCCGCCGTTCGCGTACACCGATCCCGCGACCGGGAACCGGCTCTATATCGAAGAGACCCTGTTCTGCTCGGGGCACACGCTCGACGCCGACGGCGGCATCTTCGTCGCGGGCGGGACGCTGCTTTATTCGTTGTTCGAGGCGGCGACGCAGACCACCGTCAACTACATCTATGGCATGCCGAACGTCACGCAGTATTCGCTCGCGACCAACACGTGGCGGCGCGGCGAGAACATGCGCGGCACCGGCCAGACCGGCAGCATCATGCGCTGGTACGGGACGGTGACGCGGCTCGCCGACCAGCGCATGCTGGTGAGCTCGGGCTACGAGCTCGCCGCGGTGCAGGTGCGCCGGCCTAACCAGCCGGTCGAGCACCACGCGGGCACGCAGAACCGTTCGATCGAGGTGATGCTGCCGAATGGCGGCGGCTCCGTGGTGTCGACGCACGAAGAAACGCCGCGCGAAGTGTGGAATCCGGACTACACGCACGCGTTCCAGGTGCCCTATGGCCCGCCGCTCGTGCCGGCGAACACCATCCTCATGTTCGGCGATGCCGGTGTGCCGGTGTATTTCTTCCCCGACCTGCCGCAGGGCGGCCGCTGGCTCACGCAGAGCGGCGCCCCGCGGCCCGGCACGAAAGGCGCGGACGCGGCGAACCACGGCACCGCCTCCGTGCTGCTGCCGATGCGCGCAGCCAACTTCGAGTGGGGCTACGCGAACGGCAGCGTGCTGCAGGCGGGCGGCGGGCGCGAGTCGCAGATGGAGCGCAGCATCGACGTGTTCGAGCTTTCGAGCGGGAGCTGGGGCCAGGGCATCGACCTCGGCGTGCGCCGGCGCTACCCGGCGACCGTGCTGCTGCCCGACGGTAAAGTCATGATGGTCTCGGGCTACGACGCCACCTACGGCAACCCGTACATCCGCAACGCGCACTACCTCGATATGCGGCCGCCGGCCTCGTTCGCGACCGGCAGCGGCGCATCGGGCGAGACGCGCGGTTATCACAACGTGGCGCTGCTCCTTCCCGACGGCCGCGTGCTGATCGCCGGCGGCCGCAGCCGCGGCGAGACCGGCCCTGAGGACGAGAAGCCGACCTTCCGCTATCTCTTGCCGCCTTACCTGGCATCGGGGCAGCCGAGGCCGGTCATCAGCGCGGCGCCGACGACGATCGGCTATGGCTCGAGCTTTACGGTCAGCGTCGCCGGCGGCCCGGTGAGCGAGGTGGTGCTGATGGGCCTCGGCTCGATGACGCACGCCTTCGACATGAACCAGCGCTACGTCCAGCTCGCGGCGACTCCGCAGGGTACGAACGCGGTGCAGGTCACCGGGCCGGCGAACGTGCAGACCGCGCCGCCGGGCTACTACATGCTCTTCGTGCTCAACGCGAACCGCATTCCCTCGGTCGCGAGGTTCGTGCGCGTCGCGCCGTAGCGCGCTTCAGCCTTCCGGCGGCAGCGAGAGCTCGAGCGGCGGCTTCCACTCGCGCGGCGCGACGCCGGGCGCCGGCAGGCCCCAGGTGTTCTGCCGCCGGTCCAGTCGACCAGTGAAATGGCGCACCAGCATGCGATGCAGCATGTCCATGTTGGGCAGGATGCCGTGGAAGCCGGCGACCGAGGTGAACAGCCGGTCCTGGATCTCCCAGTAGCCGAAATCGCTCGGCGTGACGCAGACGAGATTCTCCAGCGCGAGGAAGGTCGGCACCGCGCCGCGGTAGGGCACGGTGCCGTCGCCGGTCAATTCCTGCTCGGCCGGGTTGGTGGCGCTCCAGCGGTTGTCGCGGTCCGCGGGTGAGAACTCGAACTGCGGCGACTTCGGGTTGGCGCGGTTGATCCTGAGCCGCACGCGCGTCTCGCTGTCCACGCCCACCACGCAGAGCCAGTCCTCGGCCTTGAGGCCGGCGCGCGCGAGGCTGAAGCGCTCGACGCGGCGGCGGAAGTCGCGCGCCGTCTTGAGCAGCGCGGCGAACAGCGTCTTCGCCTGCTGGGCGGTGTTCGTCGGGTCGACGCCGTAGAGCCGCACGTATTCCTCGAGCGTCTGGAGGATCGTGCTCTGCCATTGCGCCGGATCGAACAGATCGGGCTCGTCGACCGACGGGTCGACTTCGATTCCCTGGCACCAGGGAATCAGGTGATAGAGCGCGGGCGTGGCGCGCGCCGCTTCGCGCTCGCGCGAGCTCGGCGCGCCGTGGCCGAGGTTCGCGGTGCCGGTCGCGATCTTGACCACCGCCTCGAACGAGCCGCGAAACGGGGTGGCGAGCGTGGCGACCTTGGCCACGCGCGCCTTCTTGCCGTGGCGCGAGAGGTAGCCGGTGACGATCAGCCCGCCCATCGAGTGGCCGAGCAGGTTCACTTTCGGTGCGCGCGAGAATTCGCTCCACTCCGCGTAGTGACGGATGAGCTTGGTGCGCTCGATCACTTCGTCGACGAAAACCGCGAGCTGCGCCTGCGACAGCTCGAGCGGCTGGCGCCAGTCGTAGGGAAACGCGAACACCGGCACCGACTCGTCCTGGTGCTCGCGCAGGTTGTAGCGCAGCTCCTCGATCAGCTCGCGGTACGCCGCCTCCAGCAGCTGGTCGGCCTGCACGCGCGCGGGCTCGATCACCTCGTAGCGCACGTTGTCCGGGTGCAGCGAGACGCGCTCGTACTCCTTCGTCAGCACCGACCAGACGGTCTCGGGGGGAATCACGTACTCGTCGCGCAAGCTCGACGCGGTGATCCCGGGCACCACGATCAGCGGATAAGGCAGCGGCATGTCAACATTATGTATGCATCGGGAGCATCGGCTCCTTGGCAAGGATTTCCTCGCCGGGCTCGTGTTCCTCGGCTTCGGCTGGGGCGCGATGCACGGCGCGCGCGAGTTCGAGATCGGCACGCTCGCGCGCATGGGGCCGGGCTGGTTCCCGGCCGCGCTCGGCGTGGTGCTCGCGCTCTTCGGTGTGCTCCTCATGGCGCGCGGCATCGGCTGGCCGGAAAAGTCGCCGGGGGCGGTGGCGTGGGGCTGGCGCGCGCCGCTCTGCATCGTGGCCTCGATGCTCGGCTTCGGCTTCCTCGTGCCGCGGCTAGGGTTGGTGCCCGCGCTCGTCGCCATGTTCTTCCTCGCCGCGCTCGGCGGGCGCGAGTTCCGCTGGCGCGAAGTGCTCGTGCTTACGCTGGTCATGACCGCGCTCGCGGTGGGCGTGTTCGTCTACCTGCTCAAGCTGCCGTTCCAGCTCGTCCCGGGCGTCTACCTTGTTTGAGAATCTGGCGCTGGGATTTGCGGTTGCCCTCTCGGTCCAAAATCTCCTCTATTGCTTCGCCGGCGTCGCGCTCGGCACGCTGATCGGCGTGCTGCCCGGGATCACCCCGCTGGTGGCGATCGGCATGCTTTTTCCGCTCACCTTCACGTTGCCGCCGATTCCCTCGCTCATCATGCTCGCCGGCATCTACTACGGCGCGCAGTACGGCGGCTCGACCACCGCGATCCTGGTCAACCTGCCGGGCGAGACCGGCGCGGCGGTGACCTGCATCGACGGCTACCAGATGGCGCGCCAGGGGAGGGCGGGGCCGGCGCTCGCGATCGCCGCGCTGGCGTCGTTCTTTGCCGGCTGCGTGGGGACGCTGCTGATTGCCTTTGTCGGCCCGCCGCTCGGCGAGTGGGCGCTCCAGTTCGGCCCCTGGGAGTACTGCGCGCTGATGCTGATGGGCCTCGTCGCCTCGGCGGTGCTCGCGCACGGCGACGCGGTGAAGGGCCTCGCGATGGTCGCGCTCGGGCTGCTCTTCGGCATGGTCGGCACCGACGTCAATTCCGGCGCGGTGCGCTTCGGCTTCGACGTGCCCTCGCTCTTCGATGGCATCGGCTTTACCGTGATCGCGGTCGGCCTGTTCGCGGTAGCGGAGATCGCATCCAACCTCGAGTCGCGCGAGCCGCGCGAAGCGTTCACCGGCAAGGTGCCGCGCCTCATGCCGAGCCGCCACGACCTCGGCGATTCGGCCTGGCCCATGGCGCGCGGCACCGCGGTCGGCGCGCTCTTCGGCGTGCTGCCGGGAACGGGACCCGCGCTCTCCTCGTTCGCCGCCTACATGCTGGAGAAGAAGCTCGCGCTGAGCCCCGAGCGCTTCGGCGCCGGCGCGATCGAGGGCGTGGCGGCGCCGGAAGCGGCGAACAACGCGGCGGCGCAGACCGGCTTCATTCCCACGCTCACGCTCGGCATCCCGGGCAGCGCGGTCATGACGCTGATGGTGGGCGCGATGATGATGCACGGCTTCGCGCCCGGGCCGCAGGCGATGGCCGAGAAGCCCGAGCTCTTCTGGGGCATCGTCGCGAGCATGTGGCTCGGGAATCTCATGCTCGTGGTGCTGAACCTGCCGCTGGTCGGGCTCTGGGTGCGGCTCCTCAACGTGCCCTACCGCTGGCTCTTTCCTTCGGTCGTGATGTTCTGCTGCATCGGTAACTACAGCGTGAACAACAACCCCATGGACGTGTACCTGTGCGCTGCGCTCGGGTTGCTCGGCTACGTGCTCGCCAAGCTCGAGTGCGAGCCCGCGCCGCTGCTCCTCGGCTACGTGCTCGGGCCATTGCTCGAAGAGCACCTGCGGCGCGCGATGATCCTCGGGCGCGGCGACCTCGCGCCATTCTTCACACGCCCGATCAGTCTCGCGTTCATGCTCGGCACCGCATTGGTGCTGGTTGTGATGGTGTTGCCAGTGCTGCGCAAGAAATAGGTCACACCGGGGTCGAAACAGCTCCCCGAACGCGCAATCGTTCATGGCCGCGCGGCGCCCGGCGGCGCAGCATCGTGACAATGCCTGACATCGCCAGCCGTCTAGAGAACACCGGCCAGCTCCTGGTGCGGTCCGGGATCGAGATCGGCCGCATCCTGCATACGATGGTCGACGACGGCGCCGCGGTCACCGCGAAGCTGAAGTCCGACGTGATGTTCCTTTCGCGCCTGGTGTCGACCGACGACGCGGAGCAGCAGGTCATGCTGGCCTACTCCGATCACAAGCCGGCGAACGCTGCGGTGCTTGCGTCGTCTTCGGTCACCCTGCGCTGCCACCATCGCGGCGCGCATTTCGCCTTTGCCTGCGCCAAGCCCCGGCACAGCCTGCATTCGGGGCGGCCGGCGATCCGCGTCACCGCCCCGGCGCTGATGCTCGCGATCGAGCCGCGCCGGACCTGCACGGTCAAGGCCATCCCGAAGGAAGCCGACATCACCTGCGAGCTGCGCATGGGCCTGCAGGCGTTCGACGCGAAGCTGATCGACGTGGGACTCGACGGCGCCGCCTACATGCTGTGCGACCCGGCGATCCCGGTGTGCGCCGGAACGCGCCTGCAAGGCGCGCGCATCACCACCGTGGGCGCCGAGGCGGTGGTGGTCGATGTCGACGTCAACAAGGTCGACCACGCCAAGATGGCCGACGGCAAGCGCGCCACGCGCATCGGCTGCCGGATCGCGGCCGACCGCGACCGCATCGAGAAGCTGATCCGCCTCTTCATCATCGACCTGCAGTAAAAAGGGTCAGGTCTCTTCTTCGCTACCGCAGCGCCCGGTAGATCTCCGCCAAGGAGTGCCGGCGGCTTTCTTCCGCCCGGAACCCGGCCGACCCCATCTCCTCCGCGAGCGCTTGTGCCTCCATACCCGTCAGCGTGCGCGCGTGGACGCGCGCGAAGCAGCGCCCCGGCCGCAGCAGCGCATCGTCTAGATCGCCGACATTGGGCAGGTTGGTCGAGAAGATGATCTTGCGTCCCTGCGAGCGCACGATCCCGTCCGCGATGGTGAGGAAACGATGGAGGTGCTCGTTGCCGTCGGCGCGCGGCTTGAGCAGGTGGTCCGCGTCCTCCACCACGAACGCGTCTTCCGCGCCGGTAATGAAGCGTACGTAGATTTCGTCGGAAGCGAGCGCCTTCATGTCGCCGGTATAGAGCGCCCGCGCCGGCTCCCCTTTTCGGCGCGAGATCTCGCCCAGCATCCCGCGGATCAAGCGGGTCTTACCGGTGCCGGGCGGCCCCTGCAGTACGACCACGGTCTCGGGCGCCTCGAGGTAGCGCGCGATGAAACCGCGCACGCCGCCCTTGATCTCCGGATACGCGCCGTCGCGCAGCACGTCGTCGGCAATCTCCTCAATCACCGCGCTTTCCAGGTCGCCGCGCGACGTGAGGAAGGTCCATTCGATGGAGAACATCGGCTCGGTGATGCGGGTGGAGCCCGCCTTTGCCAGCAGGCGCTGCTGCGCCTGCTCCGCGCGCGCCAGGTCCGCGGCCCAGATGTAGAAGGAACACGAGCAATAGTCCGCCTTGCGGCTGCCGTAGGCGGCCACGAACAGCCCCCCGGCATCCAGCAGCATCGCCTCCGAATGGATGCGCTCGGCGCGCCATGCGTCATCCAGCGCGATCGCGTCGAGCAGCACTTCGAGCTCGATGCGTGCGGCAAAGCGCAGTATCCGGTAAATCGGATAGCGTGCGACGCCCTCGTCGAGCGCCTTGGCGATGCGCGATTCGTGCACGAGCGCGCCGACGTGGTGCACTTGTTTCGTCAGCCCGGTGTAGTGTCGGTTTTCTTGGCTCATCTATATATAGGCGAAAAAAAACGGCCGGCCGGATTGGGTCCGGCCAGCCGTCAACGGATCTTCACCAGATCCTTCAGCACCGCGTCGAGGCCACCGAACACCGAGATCTTGTCGATCTTCTCGGTGACCTTCTCCAGAGTCTCCAGCTCCTTCAGCCGCAGCGCGGTCGGGTTGTCTTCCATCACCCGGGCGGTGTTCAGTAGCGAACGGGTCGCCGAGGTTTCCTCACGGCGGCGGATCACGTTCGCCAGCGCGGCCTTCTCGGCCTCCACCACCTTCGCCAGGATCGACTTCATCTCACCCGGCAGGATGATGTCCTTCACGCCGACCGAGTCGACCTCCAGGCCGAAGCCCTGCACGCGGCGCTCGATGTGCTCGGCCACCGCCTGGTCGATCATGCCCTTGTTCTCGAGCAGCTCGTCCAGGGTGCGGGTGCCGATCGCGGCGCGCAGGCCGAACTGGAGCTCCTTGTACAGGTAGTCCACCGGCTTAGCCTGCTTGCCGTACGCGGTCAGCACATCGGTCACGCGGTAGCCTGCGTTCAGGTTCACGCGCAGCGGGACCTTGTCCTTGGTCAGGATTTCCTGACCCGCCACTTCGATCACCTGCAGGCGCAGGTCCACGAACTCGACGCGCATGTCGCGGCCGAACGAGTAGAAGGCGCGCAGGCCGGCATCCAGCAGGTACGCCAGCTTGCCGTCGACGTACAGAGCCGCCACGTTGAACTGCGGCACTTGCACGCCGTACACGCCCTCCGCGCCCGGCACTTTCGCCTTGAAGCCGGTCGCAGTCAGCTTGATGAGCTGCGGCACGAGCTTCGGCTCGACGGTGAAGTCGGTCGCGATGTCGACGCGCTCGAACGCCTGCTCCAGGTAGCCCTTGAAGTACAGGCGGCGGGTATTCGGCGCCAGCACCTCGGCCAGCACGCCGTTCTGGTAGCGCAGGCCGACCTCGGTCGGGCCGAGCTCGACCACGTGGAACTCGCGCGCCACTAGCGCCGGTTCCGCCTTCAACAGGAACTCGGCCAGGCGGTGCTCGAAGTACGGCTTGTCGAGGCCGAACTTCTCCACGGTCAGGCGGCGCAGCGGGTCGAAGCGCAGGTGCTTGCCCGGGCGCAGGATGTCGACGAAGTCGCCGCGCTCGAACAGCAGCGCGCGCTCGTCCTTCTTCACATGAAACTTGCGTACGACCATTTTCGTTCTCCTTTCTTCTCTCCTTTCGTTGTCATCACCTCAAAAAAATCACGACTCGAGCAGCCGCAGCTGGATGGCGCGCATCACCGCGGCCGCCGCCGAGTGCACGTCGAGCTTGCGGTAGGCGTTCTTGATGTGCGTGCCCACCGTGTGCGTCGACATGCCGAGCTGCGCGGCGACCTTCGCGTACGTGCAGCCGCGTGCGATCAGGCGCAGCACTTCCGCCTCGCGTTCGGTCAGCCGTACGTTCTGCTCCACTGCATCCTCCTTTCCTGCGTGCCCTTTCATTCATTAAGAAGCGGAATCCGGCCTCCCGGGCGCCCGGCGGGCCCCGCCGCGCGCGCGAGGGAATCCGGCTGCGCCTTGCGCCGACCGCGCGCTCGGCTGTTGCCGCTTCGCCCGCGAGCGCCGCACGGCGCTCTCGGCCCGGAACCCGGTGCCCGCGCGGCGCTGCTCCGCCCGTGCGCGCTGAACCGGCCCGTACTGCGTTATTGCCACTTCGCTGGTGGAGCGGGAGTCGAACCCGCGACACATCGGTTATCAGCCGATTGCTCTTTCCTCTGAGCTATCCATGGTGGCGAGTGAGGGATTCGAACCCACGACCTCCGCCTCATGAGAGCGTCGCTCTACCACTGAGCTAACTCGCCCAACCAACATTCATCGCTCCCGCGCCGCGGTACGCGCCTCTCCGATGTTTCAGGCGGCGCGCCAGGGAGGACTCAAGAGCCTCGCCCGCTGCGGTGTTACGCGTTCACGAAGAATCCGTTGCTGGATGTGGCAAAGCGTGATGGGGGGATCTACCGGACTCGCACCGGTACCTGCGGACTCACATTCCGCGGTGCTGCTGTTACACCAAGATCTCCGTCGTTCTGGTACCGGCCCGTGGACTTGAACCACGCACCTCCCGCTTATCAAGCGGGCGCTCTGTCAACGATGAGCTAGATCGGCGTTGGCGCTTCCCCTCCGTTTCGAGCGGAGCTCTCCGGACTTTCAAACCGGCGCTGTCACCAGACCAGCTAGAGAAGCATGGAATTGGTACTCGGTGATGGGTTCGAGCCATCGGCCTCCTGTTTGTAAGACAGGCGCTCTTCGCACTGAGCTAACCGAGCATGGTCGGCGCGGCAGGAGTTGAACCTGCAACCTTCTGATTAAGAGTCAGCTACTCTGGCCTTTGAGTTACGCGCCGGGATTGGCGTTGGTCTCGCCGGCAGGATTCGAACCTGCGGCCTCGTCGTCCCGAACGACGCGCGCTGGCCGGCTGCGCTACAGCGAGAATGAAAGCATTGGCGTTCCCGGCCGGGATTGAACCGGCATTAGCGGCTTGAAAGGCCGCCGTCCTTACCATTAGACGACGGGAACCCGCGCCCCGCCGCGCGACCGATCGGCTGCGCGCGGCGGGGCTTGCTTTGCCACATCCAAGTTGTAAAAGAGCAGGCGGCAGCACATTGCTGCCGCGACAAAATCTGGTACCCCACCCGGGATTCGAACCCGGAAGGTCGTGTTTCTGAGACACGCGCGTATGCCGATTCCGCCAGCGGGGCACAAAAACAAAAAAGCCCGGAGCGCTCGCGCGGTCCGGGCTTGGGGGGAATGCGCGCAGAGCTGCGCTAGCACTCTCCTTTGTCCGAACGCGCGCCGTCCTCGTCCTCAATCCGGCGATCTGGTGCGCAATTCAATTTCGGATGCATTCTCATCTGCTGCCTCAATGTAAGAGGGCGCGCATTCTGCTCAGCGCGCATTCCAAAGTCAATACCGAATCTTCGGTAGGCCTGCCTTCGTTGTAGAAACGCGACGCGCGTGCGCCGGTTGACTCAGCGGCGGTGCAGCGCGTCGTTGAAGCTGGTGCCGCTCACGCGCACCACGCGTCCGTCGTTGGTCAGCTCGACCGCCTCGCCGGCGAGGAAGCGGCTGCTGTCGATGTCGACGGTCTGGAAGCCGCCGTTGTCCATCCGGAGCTGCAGCCGGTAGAGGTTGCGGTCGGGACGCTTGCCGTCGGCATCGGTGCCGGTGCCGGCCTCGCGTTGGCCGGGCAGCACGCCCACCGAGGCGACCACGCCCGAGCCGGCGATGAAGTTCCCTGGCCGCACGATGTTGGCCTCGAGCAGGCTTTCGTCCTGGGTCATGCTGCAGGCCGCCAGCAGGCACAAGAGGAGCGGCGCCCGGAGTCGCATAGGGGAGGAGGATAGCGCCTCCGGACGCCGCTCAGGCTCCTGTCTGTGGAACCGGTTTCGCACGCGCCATCAGCGCGTACCAGTCGATGCGCCGCGTCGCGAGCATGACCACGCCGAGCAGCGCGAAGAGCAGCAGCGAGCCGCCAAGCAGCGAGTAGTCCTCGGCCTTGAGCAGCGCGTAGAGCACGCCGTACAGTGCGGCGAGCACGGTGCCGAACGCGGCGGCGACGCCGACGCTGCGCAGCACCCGGACCAGGTACGTGGTGATCAGGCCGACGCACGCGACCGTCGCGGCCACATACGCCGCGGCGAACTCGATGTGCTCGGAAAGCGCGGTGAGCAGCAGGAAGAACATGGCGAGCGCGAGGCCGACGAGCGCGTACTGCACCGGATGGATCGCGAGCCGGCGCAGCAGCTCGAACAGCAGGAACGCCGCGAAGGTCAGGCCGATGAAGAGGAAGCCGTACTTCGAGGCGCGCTCGAGCTGGCGATAAAGGCCGACCGGCTCGATGAACGAGACCGAGAATCCCGCTTCGCCCGAGCCCTGTGCGGCGAGGCGCGAGATCTTCCAGCTCGCGCGGAAGCCGTCGGCGCGGATGTCGTGTCCGGCCGGCAGGAAGCGCCCCTGGAACGACGGATGCGGCCAGTTCGCGCGCATCGTGACCGTGGTATCGGCGGCGATCGGCGCGAGCGAGAACGCTTCCGAGCCGCCGAGCTCGAGGTCGAGCGCGAATTCGAGGGTGCGGGTTTTGGTGAAATCGAAGTCGCGGAGCAGACTATGCAGCCCCCCGCTGAGCGCGGCGTCACCGGACCCGGGCTCGAAAACATGGCTGCCCGAGGCCGAGCGGATGCCGAGCGGGTCGCTCACGCCGAGCACGAGGCGCGGCGTGCCCCACTTGTAGCGGCTGGTGCCGTCCTCGTAGCGCGCGCGCGCCGGGACCTCGATCGCGCCGCGCGCGTGGAGCTTCGCGGTGTAGAGCCGCGCCTTGTAGATGCCGTAGGCTTTCTCGCCGATCTCGGCGTCGATCGTCCAGTCGACGCTCGCCGCCTGCACGCGCAGGACGTTGGACTCGAAGCGCTCGTTGCGGACCTCGCGCAGCTTGCCGTCGATGGTCTCGCGCCGGATCTCGGTCCAGTGGCGCTCGTATGGGACGAAGAGATAAGGACCGGAGACGGTTTGGCGCTTTCCCCAGCCTTCGGCGATGTTCGCGACCGCTTCGTTCCGCCTTGCCTGGCGTTCGAACACGAGACCCTGGATCATCAGCACGGGCAGGAGCAGGACGAGCGCGAGCAGCGCGATTACGATTGTCTTGACGGCGGCGGCGAGGGTCATGCCGGCGAGGGTGCGGTCCAAATCTGGCAAGACCATGGCGGGACTCTGAAGACTTGAGGAGACAACGATGAAGAAGTCGCGGAAAAAGAAAGTGAAGCCGATCCCGGCCGGATATCACACGGTCACGCCTTACCTCGCCTGCGGCGACGCGGCACGCGCGATCGAGTTCTACAAGAAGGCGTTCGGCGCCTCCGAGGTGCTGCGCGTGCCCGGACCCAACGGCACGATCGGCCACGCCGAGGTGAAGATCGGCGACTCGCGCGTGATGCTCACCGACGAGTACCGCGAGATGGATTTCCTCAGCCCGCTCACGCGCGGCGGCACCACGGTGCACATCCACCTGTACGTCGCGAATGCCGACAAGATGGCAGAGCGCGCGGTCGCCGCGGGCGCCAGGCTCGTGCACCCGGTGCAGGACAAGTTCTACGGCGACCGCGCCGGCACCGTGCGGGATCCGTTCGGCCACGTGTGGCACCTCGCCACGCATGCCGAAGATCTATCGATGGCGGAGCTGAAGAAGCGCGGCGAGAAGGCCCTTAAGGAGATGATCGGCCAGGGCTAGATTTCTATCCCAGCGCCCGCTGGGCCCACTTCGCCCAGCCGAGCAGCGCCGCGTCGCCGTCGAACGCACCCACGAGCTGCACCCCGAGCGGCAGTCCCTGCGGGCCGCGGCCGTGCGGCAGCGTCACGCAGGGATTGCCGAGCAGCGTCCAAGCGCGGTTGAACACCGGGTCGCCGGTGCTCGCGAGCGAGGCGGGCGCCTCGCCCGGCGCGCTCGGCGTGAGCAGGACATCGAGGTCGCGCATGTCCTGTGCGAGCGCACGGCGGCAGCGCTCCGCGGTCGCGCGCATCTCGTCATACGCCGCGCGCGTCACCTTCCAGCCTTCGTCCAGGCGCGGCTTGAGCGACGCGCTCACGTTGTTGGGATGCGTGCGGTACTCCCAGGCGAGCGCGCGCGCGGTCTCGAAGCCCATGATCACCTTGTGCCGGTCGAAGAGCTCCTCGCTTCCGGGAGGCATGTCGTAGTCCCGTACGTGCGCACCGGCGCGCGCGAGGCGCTGCGCGGCGGCCTCGAGGTTCGCCTGCGTCGCGGCGTCGGCGAGCGCCCAGCGCGGCGTCCGGCACAGGCCCACGCGGGGTTTTCCATCGAATGCTGTGAAGTCCGGCCTCACTCGGCCAGCAACGGCCTCCAGCGATAAGGCCAGATCCTCGACTTCGCGCGCGAAGATGCCGATGGTGTCGAGCGACTCGGCGACCATCTTGAGGCCGGCGCGGTTGATCGAGCCGAAGCTCGGCTTGAGCGCGGCGACCCCGCAGTACGCCGCGGGGCGGATCACCGAGCCGCCGGTCTGTGTGCCGAGCGACGCCGGCACCATCAAGTCCGCGACCGCCGCGGCCGAGCCGCTCGAGGAGCCGCCCGGCGTATGCGCGGGGTTGTGCGGGTTGCGCGTTGGCGCCGGATGGTTGTTGGCGAACTCGGTGGTCTCGGTCTTGCCGAGGATCACGGCGCCGGCGCGCTTCAGCTCCATGACGCACGCCGCGTCGACCTTCGGCCGGTGGCCGCGGTAGATCGGCGAGTTGTATTCGGTCGGCAGCTCCGCGGTGTCGAGCACGTCCTTGATGCCGAACGGCAGGCCGTGCAGCGGCCCGCGGCGCGGGCCGCGGTCGAGTGCGCGCGCCTGCGCGAGCGCGTAGTCGCGGTCGACGAACGCCCATGCGCGCAGCCGCTCGTCGCGCGCGGCGATGCGCTCGAGGCAGGACGCGACCAGCGCCTCGGCGGTCAGCTCGCCGCGCTCGATGCGGCGCGCGGCTTCACTTAGCGAGAGCGAGAAATTCTCTTCGAGTCTTTGGTCCATAGGTCAGGAAATGGGGCGTGGGGTTTTCGATATAGGCGGCGCGCTCGCGTGCGATCGCATCACGCTGCGTGTACTTCTTCAGCTCGGCGGCGCTCAGGCCGTACACCGTGGCGCCGTTGCGCCCGAAGATCTTTGCGCGAATCGCCGGGGTGATTTCCGCGTAGCCGTATTTCTCCCTGAATTGCTGCGAGATCTGGAAAGTACGGAATGCTGTGATCTGGTCCTGCGGCGAGCCGTACCAGATCGAGTCGGTGCCCCAGAGCACGTTGTCTTCGCCGCAATGCTTGATCAGCTTGCCGAGCGCGTGCGCCGCCTGCTCCGGGTCGCGCATCAGGAAGCGCCAGGTCGAGCCGAGCTCCGCGTACACGTTGGAACCCGGCTTGACGCCATTGTCCTGCAGCGACTTGATCAGCGTGTCGATGCCGTCCTTCTGTCCGTAGGGCCCTTCCTTCACGCTGCTCACGAAGCCCGAGTGGTAGATCAGGAACTTCACGTCCGGGAAGCGCTTCGCCACCACGCCGATGTCGCTGCATTGGCTGTGCTCGTACGAGAGGCTGCCGAACGGCAGGCCTTTGTGCACGCAGATCACCTTCACGTTGAGCTTGCGCGCGCGCTCGATGAAGCGCGTGCCGACCTCGTCGGACAGGAAGTAGCCCTTGCCGCCCGGGCCGTACTGCGTATAGGTCTTCCACGCGCTCACGCCCCACTTCTGCGCGAGCTCGTCCATGCCCTCGAGGTCGCCGGGCTGGTTCGGGTTGACGCGGCCGTGCAGCAGGAGCCGGTGCGTGCCTTCGAGCTTGTCGACGATGCGGCGCACCGCGTCCGCGGCCTCGATCGTGACCGGCTCGGACTCGCGCGAAGAGGGGACGAACGACAGCACCATCAGGTCCGTGTCGCTGTCCATGAACACGTCCTTGATGAACACCTCGTGGTTCTTCGGATTGCCCTTGGGCGTGTCGATGAAGTGGCCCTGCACGTCGAAGATCAGCTCCTCCTTCGCCGCGCCGGTCTGCACGCGCGCGAGCTGCAGGTCGAGCGCCGCTTCCTTGTCGAGATCGTAGAAACCGCCGCTCGTGCCGTGCGCCTGGTTGAAGGCGAGCAGCGTGCTCGCGGCGCCGCAGGCAGAGATCAGGAAACTGCGTCGAGATACAGCGAGTTTCTTGGCATGCCTGGAAGCGAGGTCATGGGCCAGACGATTCGCGGCGCGGTTCGCGAGTGAGAGCGGCACCGGCACGAATTCGCCGTTCGAGGTGGTATCGAGCTTGATGGGAAGGCGGCGGCCTTCGGGATCAATCGGGAGGTTCATGGCAAGCCTCTGTGGAGATGGCGGTCGACGGCGAGGAGCATGGCGTTCACGCCCGCCGCGAAAACGACCAGCAGGAGCGTAAGGGCAAGGATACGCTCAATATTGTGCAGGCTCATGGCCTGCATCAGCAGATGGCCGAGGCCGCGCTGCGAGCCGAACATCTCGCCCAGCAGCGTGCCGATCAGGGCGAGCGAAAACCCCACCCGGATGCCGGTCACGATCTCGGGCAGGGCGGCAGGCACAAGGATCTTCCACGCGAGCGCGGAGGGGGAGAGCCCCATGACCCTTGCAGTGCGCAGGTGCGTCGGATTGATGTTGCGCACCGCGTTCATGGCGAAGATCGAGATCGGCACGATGCCGTGGATCGCGCCGAACGCCACCTTCGCCGGCATGCCGATGCCGAAGATGAGCAGGATCACCGGGTAGAGCGTCACTTTCGGAATCGAGTAGAGCGCCACCAGGATCGGCTCGGCCACCTCGCCCGCGAAGCGCGCGGCGCCGAGCGGCACGCCGATCAGCAGGCCGACCACCACCGCGATCGCGAAGCCCTGCACGAACGCGAGCAAGGTTTCGCGGATGTGCGGCAGGAAGCGCGTATCACCCAACATTGCCCCGAGGTTGCGCGCGGTGGCAGCGGGCGACCTCAGGGCCACGTCGCCAACGAGCAAGTAAAGGATTTCCCACAAGAGCAGGACCAAAACCAGGAGCAGCAGCGGGTCGCGCCACCTCATGCCCGTCTCCTGCGTGCGAGGAGCCGCTTCTCCCAGGTGTGCAGCGACATGTTGACCGTGATCACCAGGAGCAGGATGAAAAGGATCATCGCGTACATCACGGCGTTGTCGAAGTTGTTGTAGGCGAACGAGATCTCGTAGCCGATGCCGCGGCTCGAGGTGATGAACTCGGCGCCGATCACGCCGATGAACGAGTAGGCGACGGCGAGCTTGAAGCCGGTGAAGACGTAGGGCGCCGCGTACGGAAGACGTATTTGCGTTGCTTCCTTGAAAAAGCCCAGGCCGTGCACGCGCGCGGCTTTCAGGAGAACCGGCGGCACGCGGTCGAGGCCGTTCAGCGTGTTGATGATTACCGCCATCACGGCGAGCAGGAAGCCGATCGCAACCTGCGGCAGGTCGCCCAGGCCGAAGATCACGATGAGCAGCGGATAGAACGCGTACATCGGCACCGCGTAGTAGGTGGCGAAGAGCGGGTCGAGCACGCGGCGCGCCGCGGGCCAGCTCTGCAGCAGCGTGCCGAGCGCGATGCCCGCGATCATCGAGGCGACGATGGCGATGCCGACGTTCGCCAGGGTGGCGATGATGTCGGGCGTGAACTTGCCGGATGCGAGCACTTTCCAGAGCGACTGCGCCATGGCCGAGGGCGGGATCACGGTGAAGTTCGGGATCACGCCGGCTCGGCAAAGAATTTCGAGCAACCCCACAAGGAAGAGCAAGAGCGAAGCTCTGACCAAACCTGTTCTGGTCATGCTCGTCCCAACGCCCGAATCGATTCGCCGCGCAGCAGCGTCCAGATGCGGCTGGTGAGGCGTCCGAACGATTCGCTCGACACGATGGTCGAGTCGCGCTCGCGCGGCCAGCCGGTGGCGATGATGTCGAGGAAGCGCCCGGGGCGCGCCGACATCACGCCCACGCGGTCGGCGAGCATGGTGGCCTCGTCCAGCGCGTGGGTGATGAGCAGGATGGTGGCGCCGGTCTCGCGCCACAGGCGCAGCAGCTCGTCGCCCATCAGGAGGCGCGTCTGCTGGTCGAGCGCGCCGAAAGGCTCGTCGAGCAGGATCAGGCGCGGCTTGAGCACCAGCGTGCGCGCGATGCACACGCGCTGGCGCATGCCGCCCGAGAGCTGGGCGGGATAGGCGCGCGCGAAGTCCTTGAGGCCCATGAACTCGATCGCGTAGCCGACCTGCGCGGAGACTTCGTTCTCGGCGGCGCCGGCCTGGCGCAGGCCGAAGGCGATGTTGTCGTGCACCGTGAGCCAGGGAAAGCTGGCGTCCTCTTGAAAGACGACGCCGATCCCCGGAGGGACTTGGCCTTTCACCGCTTTGCCTTCGAAGGACACTGAGCCCGAGGAGGCAAGGGCTAGTCCCGCCATCACATCGAGGAGCGTCGACTTGCCGCAGCCCGACGGGCCGACCACCGCGAAAAATTCGCCGCGCGCGAGCTCGAGGTCGACCGGGCCGAGCGCGTGCACCTCGGGCTTGCCGGGATAGACCCGGGAGACGCCGCTGAGCACGACGTGCGAGGTCATGCTACTTCGCGGCGTCTACTTCTTCCTCGTCTTCAGGTCGTCCGGCAGGAAGGATTCGTCGATCAGCTTCGACCAGTCCGCGTCGCCCTTCATCGCGCCGACGATCTTCTGCGCGCGGATCATGTTGTCCATGGTGTCGATGCGGATGTCGCCCGGGCCCCAGTACGGCACGCCGCCTTTCTTCTCCGAATCGAGAAGGTTGCGCACCGTCGCCTCGGCCACCGGCACTTCGAGCTCGTAGGCCTTGGCGATGATCGCCGCGGATTCCTTGGTGTTGGAAACCATGAACTCCACCGCCTTGCGCCGCGCGCGGATCACGCCGCGGATGAAATCGCCGCGCGTCTTCGCCGCCTCGCCGGTCGTGACGCCGACCACGTTGGAAAGCGCGGGCAGGATGTCGGGGGCGGATGCGATCAGCTTGTACTTGCCCTGGTTTTTCGACCACAACGGCTCCGCCACCGGCACTACGTCGACCCCACCGATCTCGAGCATGGTGAGCCCGGCGCCGAAGCCGCCGGTGCGCACCAGCTCCACTTCGTTCTCCTTGAGCTTCAAGCTTTCCATGATCAGGAACGCGAGCGCCTGGCTGGTCGAGCGCGGGTTGGTGTAGCCGAGCTTGCGGCCTTTCAGGTCCTTGAGCGAATTGACCGGGGACTTGGGCATCGCCACCCAGACGAACTCGGCCACGGTGTGTACGTTACCGCTGATGATCCGGAGGTCGGCGCCACCCTGCACCGCGGACACCACCGCCGATACCGCGGCCTCGCCATAGGCGAGCTTGCCGCCGAGCAGGTTGCGGATCGTGGTGCCGCCGCCGTCGGAGGTCAGGATGCCGTCCACGTCCACCTTGAACTCCTTGAAGTAGCCTTTCTCCATCGCCACGGCGAACGGCATGCCGTTCGTGGTCACGGCGTAGTTGGATACGACGATCTGCTCGGCGCGCGCCGCGCCGTGCGCCAGGACGAGCGCGCAGGCGACGATGAATCCCTTCTTCATGGGGGCCTCCTCCTCGGCCGAGTATAGGGCAGGGAATCCGGCACTCCCAGAGTGTGCAATCCCGCAACATTGCTGCACCGCTCATCGAAGCGCTCCGTCCGCCTGTCGGCGGTGGTCGTAATTCGCTGCCCGGAGGCGTATTCGTTCCTCCCCCCTCTTGACAGGCTAGGCGCAATGTTGGGGACAAGCAGCCAATAAAGAAGCAAAGGGGGGGTATCCGATGAACCCGCTTCTCCAGGAAGTACAAGACGCAGTCAACACGCTGTTCCAGCGTTACCCGACGCTGTGCGGCTTCTCGGTGAAGGACGACCTGTCCTTCTCGAACGTCGCCTGCCATCCGGCGCTGGCCGGCGCGGAAGCCGAGATTCTCTGCGAGGAGATCTCCGCCACGCTGCTGGAGCTGATGGAAGAGCAGCCCGAGGCGGCCGAGCTGCTGCGCGGCCGCACGGTGGCGCGCATCTTCCATTGAAAAGGCTCGCCGCCGCAGCCTTACTTTTCGCCGCCGCCTGCACGGCGGGAGCGCAGGATCTCGATCGGCCCCTCCTCCTCGTGGCCGCACCGGATCTCCAGGGCATGTACAACCGCACCGCGCTCCTCGTCGTGCCGGCGGCCGGCGGCCAGCACTTCGGCTTCATCCTGAACCGCGCGACCGAGGTCAGGATGGGAACCCTGTTCCCCGAGCACGCGCCTTCGGCCAAGGTCGCCGAACCGGTGTTCTTCGGCGGCCCCGAGATGCTCGGCTCGATCTTCGCCATCGTGCCGCACGACCCGGGCGGGCCGGCGCTGCACCTATTCGGCGAGCTCTACGTCACCGCGAACGGCGCCGCGGTCGACCGCATCATCGAGAAGACGCCGAACGAGGCGCGCTACTTCGCCGGCTTCGTCGGCTGGGAGCGCGGCGAGCTCGAGAAAGAGATCGGCGCGGGGTTCTGGTACCTCACCGAGCCCGACGCGGCACTGCTTTTCCGCAAGGACACCGGCGGCATGTGGGAGGAGCTGGTGAAAAGGCTGCGGTCGCGCAGCGCGGCCCTGACTAGTAGCGCTGTCCTTTGATCGTCCAGGGGATGCGCGGCCCGCTTTCGCCGTCCTCTTGTGGCCGCACCGTTCCTTTCTTCGGCCGGCCGGGCCGGTAGGTGACCTGGAAGATCTTCAGCGGCGGCACTTTCGGCGGACTCTCGAGGAAGCGGCAATCCGACTCGGTCGGCATGCTGAGCAGCGCGCCCAGGCGCCGGCCGCCGAGCATCACCGTGTAGCGCAGCATGTGAGCCGAGCCGCTCGCGGGCTGGGCGCGGATCTCGTACTTGCCGAGCTTGAACACCTTCACGGTTCTTCCGTCCTCTGCAATGGAATGGGCGAAGCGCGGCGATCTGCGACGGCTGGCAGTGGCTTCGCCGTGGTGTGCGCCTGTATATCCCACATCGGCACCGAAAGCCATCTATTTCGTGCATACTGGCCCATGCCTCTCTGGCTCACGCTTCCCGCGGTCCTGCTTCTGGGTACTTCCGGCTGGATCGCGATGCTCGACCCGACCGGCGCGCCGGGGGCCCACTATCTGTGGTGGACCGGGACGGCGATCGCCGCGTCGCTCGTCCTGCTGCGGCTGCTGCGCGTCGCCTGACGGGCACGCCGTTTGCTCCTTTCCTGGGAGCACTCAACGGAAAGGGGCTGACGATGGAAACGCAATACGAAAAAGTACCGAGCAACGTGCAGGAAGTTCCGGGCCGTGACGAAACCATGCGCAAGGCGCGCGAGCGGCTCAACCAGACGCTGTCCGGCGTCAGCGAGCAGGCGAAGCACGCGGCGCAGTATGCCGACGAGACCGTGCACAATAATCCCTGGACCTCGGTCGGGGTGGCTTTCGGCCTGGGTGCGATTTTCGGCGCGCTGATCGCGCTGGCGGCGAGCTCGAGCTCGCGAAGGATTTTCTAGCCAGCGGCTAGAATCGCGTTCCTCTAATACCCGGGGAACGCGATGAAAATTTCGATGTATCAAGCCAGCGCGCCGCGCTTCGCGAACGCGCTGCGCAACCTTTCGGCCATTCTCGACAAGGCGCAGGCGCACGCGGAGGCGAAGAAGATCGACGCCACGGTGCCCGCCGGCCTGCGGCTGATCGCCGACATGTTTCCGCTCGCGCGCCAGGTGCAGATCGCCTGCGACACCGCGAAAGGCGCGGTGGCGCGGCTCGCCGGCGTCGAGATCCCCAAGCACGAGGACACCGAGCACACGATCCCCGAGCTCAAGGCGCGCATCGCGAAGACGCTCGACTTCATCGGCTCGGTGCCGGCGGCCAAGATCGACGGCTCGGAAACGCGCGAAGTGGTGATGAAAATGCGGGGCCAGGACGTGAAATTCACCGGCCTGCAGTACCTGATGGGGCACGCCTACCCGAACTTCTACTTCCACTACGCGACCGCCTACAACATCCTGCGCGCGAACGGGATCGAGCTCGGCAAGCGCGACTTCATCGGTAATCCGTAACCGAATTCGGGGTCAGTGTCGCAATTCGTTTTCACGTACGTGAAAACTGAATTGCGACACTGACCCCGAATTCATGACTGCTTGAACGGCGCGCCCAGGCTTTCGCACTGGCTACGCGCGTACTGGGCGCCGACGCCGAAATCGTCCGGCCCGCCGTTGACCTGCACGATCTTCTCGTTACGGATGAACACCGTCATCGGATAGAAGCCGGCGTAGGCGCCGGAGCGGTTCTTGTCGTTCACCCAGACGCAGGTCGCCCAGCCGTAATGCATCGGACGCAGCGCCACCGCGCGCTGGAACATCTGCTGCGGCTCGGTGCGGAACTCGACGATCGCCGCCTTGGGGTCGGTGAGCCGCACCGAGAGGTAGCTCGTGATCTCCTCCTTCCAGCGCACCGGGCGCGGGCCGTAGTTGAGCCCTTCGGTCTCCGCCTTGGTGACCGGCGCCGGGGCGCAGGCGACGAGCACAATGGGGATGATCGTGGCGGCGAGCGCTAGGCGCATGGAGCTTCTCCCTCTGGTAAAAGGCGGATTATGCAACGCTGGATCGAGCGGCCCGAAGCGCGCTGGGCGCTGTGGGCGGGCGTCGCCGGCGCCCTCGCCACCGCCGCGCTCTCGACGCGGATGATCCTCGCGCACGGCAGCTCGGGCGCGGCGCTCGGCTTCGTGTTCTTGCCGCTCGTCGCCGCCGCGGCCGCGGTGCCGATCGGTATCTGGGGCGCGGCGCTCGGCCACGTGGTGCTGCACTTGCGCGGCCGCGCGCCCGAGCCGAAGATCGTGTTCTGGGCCGCGCTCGTCGCCGCCGCTTCGCTGCCGATCGCGGTCGGCAACGAGATCTGGCGCGGCAACGCGCTCGAGGCCGCGGTGGCCGAGGTGCGGCAGATGAACGGATTCGACCTGGAGATGGCTTTTCAAAACTCCCAATTTCGCCGGGACAAGTACTTCCTCGGCGCGCTCGCCCAGCACCCCGCGGCCAGCGCGCACCTCCTCGAGCGCATTGCGCGCCTCGAGGACCCGGCGCTCGCCCAGCCGATGTGGTCGCTCTGGGACGTGATGGGCGAGAACCGCCGCGGCGAACCGGTGCTCGCGCTCGCCGCGCGTCACCCCAACGCCACCGAGTCGGTCAAGCGCCGCGCGCCGCGGTAGAAAAGCACGATCGCGCCGAGCTGGATCACGTGGTAGAGGTCGTTGTGGTTGAAGTGCTCGTGCAGCTTGAGCCCGCCCGCCTGCACCAGCGCCGCCGCGATCGAGACCGCGACCCCGGCGACGATCCAGCCGTTGAAGCGCCAGAGGTGCAGGCCCAGCAGGATCAGAAAAGCGATGCCGGTGTCGATCACGACGTAGATGAACTCGTCGTGGCGCAGCATCCAGACGCAATAAACGAGGAGCTTGATGGACGCAAGGGCGATCAGCAGGTCGCGCCCCCTGCCGGAAAACGACGCCACCGCGGAGCCCGCGACCATGCCGAAGCTCGCGCCGCCCGCCGCCAGCAGCGTGGCTTTCCATAAAGCGTCGCTCTTGAGGAAGCCGTGCCAGGTTCCGCCGAGCAGCGCGGCGAGCGCAAGGCAGATGAACGCGCACGACCAGAGCTTTCTCGACTTCCCGGCGCCGCGGAAAAGCGGCAGCGCGAGCCACGCCGCGACGCCCGCCAGGAGATAGTCGGTCAGGACCGTGGTCGGTTCGGAAATTGTCATGTGATGCGCGTCAAGCCTTGAGCCGCTGCCGGTGCGACTCGCCCACCACCAAGATGAAGGCGGCAAGCACCCAATGGAAGACGATCGGAATCGGGCGGTCCATGATCAGGACCGCGCGCAGCAGCATCGCCGCGAGGTACACGTAGCCGAAGATGAGCCAGGGCCGGGCGAAGAAGCGCCGGGGCCCGTAGAAGTAGCCGCGCTCGCGCGTGAAGTCCACGGAGATCTTGATCATGAGCGCGACGATGAGGAGCTGCGAGGGCAGCAGGTACTCGTAGGGCAGCAGCCCCGAGTACCAAAGCTCCATCGGGGGCAGCCAGCTCACGCCGAGGAAGGCGACGAGCGCCTGCCCGGCCACGCGAGCGACGAACAGGGCCGTGAGCGCCCAGAGCACGGCGCGCTCCAGGCTACTTCTTCTCGTACATCCTTTCGTAATGGCGGTACCACTCGCTCTGGAAGAGCTTCTGCGGGTCGTACTTGAGCTTCAGCTTGAGGAGCTCCTGCAGCTGCGGAAAGCAGGCGTCCACCTGGCGGCGGATCGCGTAGCGGTTGTAGGTCGGGAAGTAGCTTCCGCCGTACTTGAGGCCGATGTCGATCAGGCGGCGGAACACGTCGCCCGCCTTGATCAGCCCGCTCGTGGTGTGCTCGACGTGCACGTTGAAGATCACGCACGCGTAGGGCCGGCGCGCCCAGGCGAGGAAGCTCTCGCGGTCCTGCTCGATCAGGCGGATGGTGCCGTAGATGATGTCGACCTTGTCGCGCCGCGCGTATTCGCGCACCTCGCCCATGAAGCGCTCGAGCATCTCGCGCTCGCAGTAGATCTCGGTGATCGCCTCGGTCGCGCGCACCTGCGCGCCGACGCGCTGGTCGAGCGCGCGGTGGTAGTTCTCGGGATACACGCTCATCTGGGCTTCGTCGGACCAGTAGATCTGGCCGTTGGTCGCGACGTAGCGGCCGGCGTAGCGCCGGAAGGCCTCGGCCTTGGCGTGGTGCGCGAGCGTGAGCAGCTCGACCCAGTCGCGCTCCTGCAGGTCCTTCTGGCCGCTCGGCACCGGCGTCGCCGGGTCGACCGGGCGATAGCACGAGAACACGCCGCGGCGCAGGAAGTCGTCCGAGCTCTCGTCGATCGCGTACTGGAAGTCGCCGTACAGGAAGCCGTCGTGGACGCGGTCGCCGAAGCCCTTCATCAGGCCATCGACCGAGCGCACCTCGACCACGCGCTCGAGCTTGCGCCGCTCGACCAGGCGCAGCGTCGCCGAGGTGATCAGGCCGAACAGGCCGTAGCCGCCGATCGCCAGGCGGAAGAGCTCGGCGTTCTCGGTGCGGCTGCAGTTCACCACCTCGCCCTTGGCGGTGAGCAGGCGGAACGACTCGACGTCGCCGATGAACGGCGGCATCTTCAGCCCGCGGCCGTGGATGTTGGCCGAGAGCGCGCCGCCGATGGTGAGCTTGTCGGCGCCGGTCTGCTTCTGCGCGAAGGTCCATTGCCGCTCGCGGCCCTTCTGCTGGCTCACGAGCTGCTGCAGGAGCTGCGGCCACTGGATCCCGGTCTCGACCTCGATGTGGCCCTTCTCCAGGTCGAAGCCGAGCACGCGGTTCATGCGCCGCGTGTCGATCATCAGGCCGTCGTGCAGGAACTGCTGCCCACCCATCGCGTGGCGTGCGCCCGAGATGCAGATCGCGCGCTCTTCCTTCTGCGCGGTCTTGAGCGCGGCGCGCAGGTTGTCGAGCGTGTCGGGCTGCACGATGCGCCAGACGCGCGAGGAATTGAGCTGCGAGTGGACGTCGTTGACGAGGATTCCCGGCGGGTCCTTCTTCAGGTCTTTCTTGAGCGCCTGCGGCAGGACGCTCGACGGCCAGGCCGCGCCGGCAAGCGTGATCCCCAGGAAGTCTCTACGGCGGAACAGGCCTACAGCTCCTCGTTCCGAGTCGGGGAGGTGCCTTTCTTCGGCCGGCCGGGCCGGTTGGTGAGCGCGAAGATGCGCAGCGGCGGCACCGGCGGCGGGGCTTCCATGAAGCGGCAGTCCGACTCGGTCGGCACGCTCATCAGCGCGCCGATCTTGCGGCCGTTGAGCATCACGGTGTAGCGCAGCATGTGCGCCGAGCCGTAGAGGGGCTGCGCCACGATGTCGTACTTGCCGAGCCTGTACTGCTTGCGTTCGAGCAACGGAAGGGCCATGGCTATTTCTTCGCCACGAACACGCTCGACAGGTCGACCTCGTCGAGCTTGACCGCGGCCTTGTTCGCCGCCTCGATCTGCGCCTTCATGCGGTCGGTTTCCCGCGTCGCCTGCTCGAAGGCGTCGGCGAGCTTGAAGCTGAACGCGGCGAGCGCCTTGGGATCGGGCTTCTTCGCCTCCGACGAGGCGAGCGTGCCGTAGACCCGGCTCGAGAGCTGGATGAAGATTCGTTCGGCCAGGTCGACGTACGCGTCCTTGTGTGGGCTGGCTGACGGCTTCGCCGTCGGCGCTTCCTTGGCGGGTGCGCTCATGGTCGTTCCGGTTTGATTTCCGCAATCCTACGCTGATCTTCGCTCAGGGTGCGAGCGAGTTGGTCACGCAGCTCGTTGGATACCGTGACGTGGGCGTCGGGCCGGGTGCGGTGCACTTCGTAGAGCTTCGCCACCACCTCGACGTCGTGCTCGGCGAAGGTCTCCGCGGTGCGGCGCGCGCGCTCCGCGTCCTTGCTCGCCTGGGCCACCGCGAGCTCGCCGAGCTTGAGCGCCGAGAGCCAGGTCTCGCGCTCGATGGTCTCCACGCCGAGGTCGCGCAGCCTGAACACGTGGCGCATGTCGTGCGCGCGCGCGATCACGCGCAGCTGGGGGAAGTGCGCGCGGGCGATGTGCGCGAGCCGGGTGGTGGCGTCGGCGTCGTCGAGCGCGATCACCAGGAAGTCCGCGCTGTCGGCGCCCGCCGCGTGCAGAAGGTCGAGGCGGGTGGCGTCGCCGTAGAACACGCGGAAGCCGAACTTGCGCGACTGCTCGACGTGGTCGGGATCGTCGTCGAGCACCGTGGGCACGTAGCCCGCGGCGTGCAGCATGCGCGCCACCACCTGGCCGACGCGCCCGAGGCCCGCGACGATCACCTTGCCCTCCTGGGGCACGTCGGGTGCGCGCTCCTGCGCCGGCGCGGCGAAGAAGCGCGGCGCCAGGTGGTCGTGCAGCGCGAGCAGGAACGGCGTGAGCAGCATCGAGATCGCCACCGCCAGGGTGATCGCCTGCGCGACCGGGTCGGCGATGCCGCCGTGCGTCACCGCGACGCCGAGCAGCACGAAGGCGAACTCGCCGCCCTGCGCGAGCAGCAGGACGAAGAGCGCGCGCTCGGCGCGCGGGATGCGCGTGAAGTGGCCGATCAGCCAGAGCACGGCGCCCTTGAGGACGAAGAGGCCGATGATCAGCCCGAACACGAGCCACGGCGAGGACACCAGCACCGAGAAGTCCGCGCTCATGCCGACCGCAATGAAGAACAGTCCGAGCAGGAGCCCCTTGAACGGCTCGACCGCGGCCTCGATCTCGTGGCGGTATTCCGACTCGGCGAGGAGCACCCCGCCGAGGAACGCGCCGAGCGCCATCGACATCCCGGCGTGCTCGAAGCCGAGCGCGATCACCAGCACCAGGAGCAGCGCGAATGCGGTGAAGATCTCGCGCAGCCGCGTGCGCGCGATGTGGCGGAACACCGGCCGCGCCAGGAGGCGCCCGCCGCCCAGCGTCACCACGATCACCGCCGCCGCGAGCCCGAGCTTGGGCCACGAGAAGCCGGACCCGCCTTCGCCCGCGCCGAGCAGCGGCAGGACCGCGAGCATCGGGATCACCGCGATGTCCTGGAACAGCAGCACCGCGAAGGTTCCCTGGCCGCCCTGCGTAGCGAGCGCGCCGCGCTCCGTGAGTGGGGTGAGCGCGAGCGCGGTCGAGGAGAGCGAGAGCGCCATGCCGGCGATCAGCGCGACGCGCAGGTCGAAGCCGAGCGCCCAGCCGACCCCGGCGATGAGCGCGATCGATCCCAGCACCTGCGCCAGCCCGAGGCCGAGGAGCTTGGCGCGCATGTTCCACAGGCGCTTGGGCTCGAGCTCGAGGCCGATCACGAACAGCAGCATCACCACGCCGAGCTCGGCGAACGCCCGGATATGGTCCGCGGTCCCGACCAGCTGGAAGCCCCAGGGGCCGATCGCGATCCCGGCGAGCAGGTAGCCGGCGACCGAGCCGAGCCCCAATTTGTGAGAAATCATCACCGCGGCCACCGCGGCGGCGAAATAGAGGCTCGCCTGGACTAAAAAGTCATTGCCGTGCTCCACGGGCGAAGTATATTTGCAGTGGGAGGGAACCAAGAATGAACTCGGCCGAAGCCGAGCTGCAAGGGAGCGTGGCGCGCCTCTTCGCGCGCCGGCCGGAGCTCTGGCGCTTCACGGTGCGCGACCGCACCATGCTGCCGGACAACCTCGATCCGACCGTGCTGACCGGCGAATTCTTCATCTTCGAGATCGGCCTCTCGCCGCGCCAGGGCAAGGAGCACTACAACGAGGTCTACGACGAGATCGCGCGCGCCATCACCGCCGCGGTGGCGGCGCGGCCGGAAGCACGCAAGCTCCTTCCGGGGCGCACTTTCATGAGGGCCTTGCATTAGAGGCATGCGGCACACGGAGTAAGCAGTGCAGTAGACTTTCCGCATGCAGGCGGCCATTCCCTACACGCTGGAAACGGGCGAGAAGCTCGTCAACGAGACCTTCGGCCCGAACAACATCCGCCGGCGCACGAGCGGCGCCCAGCAGCTTTTCCCGATGGAAGTCACCGACGGCCGGGGCCAGAAGACCTCGCTCGACGAGAACGGCTTCGTGTTCGTCGAGCACAGAACCGCAGTGCGGGACTTCTTGGCCAAGACGGAACTCGAGAACATCTATTACCCGGAAGTTGCCGCGCTGATCGCGCAGATCTCGGGCGCAAGGCGGGTGCACGTGTTCGACCACACGCTGCGCTCGGGCGACGAAGGCGAGCGCGAGGCGAAGCTCTTGCGCGAGCCGGTGCTGTCGGCGCACAACGATTACACCGAGTGGTCGGGGCCGAACAGGGTGCGCGAGCTGCTACCGGACGAGGCCGACGGGCTCCTGAAAAAACGGTTCGCGATCATCCAGGTCTGGCGCGCGATCAACCAGCCGATCGAGTCGAATCCGCTCGCGATCGCGGACGCGAAGAGCGTCGCGCCCGAGGACCTGCTCATTGCCGAGCGCCGCTATCCGCATCGCGTCGGCCAGACCTACCGGCTGAAGCACAGCCCGCTCCACCGCTGGTTCTACTTCCCGCGCATGCGGCGCGACGAGGCGCTGGTGTTCAAGGTCTACGACTCGGAGAAGGACGGGCGCGCTCGCTTTACCCCGCACACCTCGTTCGACGACCCTTCGACCCCGCCCGGCGCGGCGCCCCGGCAAAGCATCGAGGCGCGCGCGCTGGCGTTTTTCTAGAGCGTGGGTCGCTTGGGCTTGCGCGCGAAGAAGAAGAACCCGGAGCCGAGCGCGGCGAGCACCGCGATGATGGTGAAGCCGACGCGGTAGTTGCCGGTGATGTCGGCGAAGATGCCGGGAATGATCGGCCCGCCGACCTGCCCGACCACGATGATCATGAACGAGAGGCCCAGGATCATGCCGATCGCCCTGCGGCCGAAGTAGTCGGCGCGGATCGCCTGCATGAACGGCCCGCGCAGGCCCCAGGCGGTGCCGTGCAGCACCGCGAAGGCGACGACCATCAGCCAGTTGACGGCGTAGGTGAGCAGTAAGAGGCCGAGCGCATGCGCGAGCATGCACATGCCCGCGATCAACCGCTTGCGGTAGCGGTCGCCGATCCACCAGCCGAGCAGCACGCCGCCGATCTGGCAGAAAGTGACCAGGCTGATCGCGAGCGAAGCCGCGGCGATCGAATAGCCGAGGCCTTCCTTGAGGTGCGTGATCGCGTGCACCGAGACCGCGTGCACCACGAAGAGGGCGAAACCATGCCCGAGCGAGATCAGCCAGAAGGCCGAGGTGCGCAGCGCCTCGGCCGCGGTGAAGTCGCGGGTTCCGTCGGGGGTTTCGGCGCTGGAGCCCACGGTTTGCGTTTCCGGCGGCACGCCGTCGACGACTTCCCCGTGCTCGTGCGGGCTGTTGCGGATCACCAGGGCGAGCGGTAAACCGACGCAGATCATGAGCACGCCCGAGGCGAGCGCGGTGGGGCGCCAGCCGAAGGTGGTGAGCGAGGAGGCGACGAGGGGCACCATGATGCCGCCGAAGGCAAGGCCGATCGACATCGACGACAGCGCGCGCGCGCGCTTGCGCTCGAACCAGTGGATGAGCGCCACGTTGAGGGGGAAGAAGCCGCACAGGCTCGAGCCGAGCGCGATCACGATGAAGGCGCCGTAGAACGTGGGGAGGGATTCCACCTGCGACAGCAGGCACAGGCCCAGTCCGAAAACCACCACGCCCGAGCGCACGAACGCCTTCGGCCCGAAGCGGTCGATCGCCCAGCCGAGCACCGGGCCGAGCAGCGCGACTTCCATCTGCTGCAGGGCGGCCGCGCCGGAGAGCGCGGTCTTGCTCCAGCCCTGCTCGTCGGCGAGCACCGCGAGGTAGGCGCCGAATGCCTGGGTGACGAGCCCCGCCTGGAGGAACTGCAGGCCAACCGCAGCGCCGACCATGTACCAGCCGTAAAAGATCTTTCGAGGCGGATTCGCGTCGCTCAAGCACGACAGGATACCGCCCTGTATTACCCGTGGGTCCGTTCCTTGCGGTAGGCAGGGCATGAAACCCGCCCAGCTCGGAACACTCAACGCGGATCTGGCCCCGATCGAAGAGGACCTGGCGCTGCGCATCGACGCGATCTTCGACCGCTGCCCGCAGCTCTTCGGCTTCACGGTGCAGGATTCCTCGGCGCTGCCCGAGGAGCTGCGTGCCATTGCGCTCGAGCGCGAGCTGGTGGTGAGCGATATCGGCGTCTACCCGTACCTCAACGCCGACCAGTGCGAGCAGATTTACAACGAGATCGCGGTCGCGCTGCTCGACTTCATGTTCGAGCGGCCGGCTGCAAAAGACGTGCTACGCGGGCGTACGTTCGTCCGCTCGTTGCACTAGCGAAACACAAGCTTCGTCGTAGCGCCCCGGCCCCATCGCGCCGGGCTCGAAGATCTCGCGCTCGGCGACCCACTTGAAGGATTCTTCGAACACCTCGCGCGTGTAGGGCTCGAACACGATGCGCTCGCCCGGGCCCCAGCGCCGGGTGTCGATCTGGTCGAGGAAGCGCCGGGGAAACTCCTTCGCGTAGTGGTGCGTATAAAGCTCGGGCCGCAGGTCGATGTCGCGCTGCGCGCGGCGCAGGGCGCGGAAATACTTGCGCACGTCTTCCGGATCGGGATCGCCAGTGAGCATCGAGGCCATCATGAAGGTGGTGTCGATGATCTTGCGGAAGCCAAGCTGCTCGAGGAAATAGTAGGGCCCGCTGAACAGCGCGGCCGCCGGAACCTGGCGGTCGATCAGCTTCTCCATGCGCCCGAAGAGGATCCCGTCGGCGAAGGAGAGCTTGATGTCCTCGCGCGCCAGGTATTGCTCGAGCGCCTGGATGGTCGAGTAGTGGCTACCAGACTGGTGTCCGACCGAGATCGGCACGCCTTTCAGGTCCTTCGGCCCGCGGACCGGCGACTCGGGCGGGACGAAGACCCCGCCGGGGGAGACGGAATAGCAATCCGCGACCATCTTGCCCAGGCCCTTGGAAGCGGCCACGTTCACCGTCCAGTGGCATGCGCAGCTCACGTTTGTTTCACGTCCTTCATGAAAGCTCGTGTAGGCGCCCACCTTGTCCGGGGTGGCGTGGGTCTTGAAAACTTCGCGGAATTCGTAGTCCAGGCCTTCGGCCCTGAAGTAACCCTTCTCCTCCGCGACCCACTCGTGGAGCCGGAAATGCGGGGAAATCACGAACTTAGCCATCGAGAGCCTCCTGGAAGCCCCAATCATGCCAACTATTTCGCACGGCTGACAGTTGCTCAACCCGCTGTAGTGGTCTTCGGGACAAGAATGCTGGTGACGGGAAAAGGCCTAGACCGGCCGGCCCCCGGAGGACCGACCCCCGTGAAACTTACTGGGAATAGCGTAGAAGCCATGAAAACCGCGCGCCAACTGCAGGAGCAACTGGAATCGCTCTTCGCGCGCTGCCCCGACCTCTGCGGGTTCGCGGTACGCGAGGATGCGCAAGAGCTCTATGTGAGCGATATCGGCATCTCGCCGCGCGTCTCGGCCGAGCAGTACGGCGAGATCTACGAGGAGATCGCCGAGACGCTCGGCGAGCTGATCGAGCAGGAGCCCTCGGCCAGCGAGTGGCTCCGCGGCCGCACCTTCGCCCGGGTCCTGCACTAAAACCGGTTTATCCCCCCGTCTAGGGGTTCGGCTGTAGTTGTTTCAGGGATTCCCCGATTGGCCTTTTTACTACAGGCCTCTAGGCTGGGAACCCATGAAGACCGCTCTACTGTACGACAGTCTGCTCGGCCGGCTAGAGGCCGACGTCCAGGCCCGCATCCGCTCGCTTTTCGCGCGTTGCCCCTCGCTCCACGGCTTCGCCGTCCAGGACCGCGCCTCGCTGCCGAAGGATGTCGATCCCACCCGCATTCCGGATGCCGATCTCTTCGTCACCGACATCGGCGTCTTTCCCAAGGTCGACTCGCAGTACGACGAGATCCACGACGAGATCACCATCGCGATCTCGGACCTGGTGCACGACCAGCCGCACGCCTACGACTACCTGCGCGGCAAGACTTTCGCGCGGTCGCTGCACTGACCGGCGAAGTCCCGCAGCAACTCCTGAGGTAACCGAACTCGAAGGGGGACCGCGAGCACGCGCGCCACAGCCGGGAGGGCTGTGGCGCGTGCGCCGCCGCTAGGACTTGGCGATCGCTTTCTTCGGGTCGATGAAGGGCATCGGCACCACCAGGGCGCTGCGCGCACCGCCCGGCGCTTCGATCTTCAGCTTTTTCTCCGACGCCTTTTCGATCGGCAGCATCGCGTAGCCGATGTTCTTCTTCAGGCGCGGCGAATGGACGCACGACGTCACGAAGCCGCCGCCCTTCACCGGGTAGCGCGTCATGTTCATGTCCATCTTTGCGCCGCCGATTTCCAAGCCTATGAGTTTGCGGGAAGGACCTTCGCGGGAAATCCTTCGGAGAGCATCCCTGCCGATGAACTCCGCCGGCTTGTCCAGGTTCACGAGGCGCTCCAGGCCGACCTCGTAGGGGTTGTTGTCGAGCGTCATGTCGATGCCGTAGTTGAGGATGCCGGCTTCGATGCGGCGGATGTCGGAGGGGCCGGTGGGCGCGATGTTGAAGCGCTTGCCCGCTTTCATCACGCGGTTCCACAGGTCGACGCCGCGCGCCGGGTCGAGCAGATAGAGCTCGTAGCCGAGCTCGCCGGTCCATCCGGTGCGCGTGACGATCAGCGGAATGTTTCCGAGCTTGGTCTCGAAGAAATGGTAATAGCCGAGTCCGAGCACCTTTTCTCCAAACAGCATCTTCATCAAGTCGCGGGACTTCGGCCCCTGGACTTGCAGCGGCGCGACATCGAGCTCGCGCACCTCGACGTCCAGGCCGGCGCCGCGCGCGACGCCCTTCGCCCAGAGCAGCACGTCGCTGTCGGCGCAGGCGAGCCAGAAGCGGTTTTCCTCGATACGCAGCAGCACTGGATCGTTGACGATGCCGCCGGCGTCGTCGGTGAGGAGCACGTAACGCCCTTCGCCGACGCGGCACTTGGAGAGGTCGCGCGGCGTGAGCAGCTCGGCGAGCTTGAAGCCGTCGCGCCCGGCGATCTCGACGTTGCGCTCGACCGACACGTCCCAGAGCGTGACGTCGGCGAGCAGGCGCCGGTATTCGGCTTCGAAGCCGGCGTACCGGATCGGCAACAGCATGTGGTTGTACACCGTGTAGCCGCGGCAGCCGGCGCGCTGCGTCGCCTCGAAATAGGGCGAGCGCTTGAGACGGGCACCACGTTGGATCAAGGCCGGATCGAATATCATTTAGTCATGAAAGTCCATGAAAACTTCATTAACGGAGCATGGGCACAGGCGCCCGAACGGGCGCCGAATATTAACCCGTCCAACGTCTCCGACGTGGTCGGCGAATATGGCCGCGCCGACCAGGTGCAGACGCGCGCAGCGATTGCTGCCGCGCGCGCTGCGTTCCCGGCCTGGTCGCGCGGCTCGATCCAGGCGCGCGCCGACATGCTCGACAAGATCGGGGCCGAGATCCTGGCGCGCAAGGACGAGCTCGGCACGCTGCTCGCGCGCGAGGAGGGCAAGACCAAGGCCGAGGCGATCGGCGAGGCGACGCGCGCAGGGTATCTCTTCAAGTTCTTCGCCGGGGAGGTGGTGCGGCAGTCGGGCGAGGTGCTGCCCTCGGTGCGCCCGGGCATCAAGGTCGAGATCACGCGCGAGCCGGTGGGCGTGGCCGGCATCATCACGCCGTGGAACTTCCCGATCGCGATCCCGGCCTGGAAGATCGCCCCGGCCCTCGCGTACGGCAATTGCGTGGTGTTCAAGCCCGCGGACCTGGTGCCGGGCTGCGCCTGGGCGCTCACGGAGATCATCAGCAAGGCCGGCGTGCCGGCGGGCGTGTTCAACCTGGTGATGGGGCGGGGCTCGGTGATCGGCGAGCTCCTTTCCAAGGATCCCGGCATCGACGCGGTGAGCTTTACCGGCTCGGTCGCGGTGGGCAGGCAAGTGGCGCAGAACTGCGCCGCGCGGCTCGCCAAGGTGCAGCTCGAGATGGGCGGCAAGAACCCGCAGGTCGTGCTCGACGACGCCGACCTCGACACCGCGGTGAACGTTTCGCTGCAGAGCGCGTTCTTTTCCACCGGCCAGCGCTGCACCGCTTCGAGCCGCCTGATCGTGACGGAGGGAATACACGATCGCTTTGTTGCCGCCCTGACTTCCAAGATGAAGTCGCTGAAGGTGGACGATGCGCTGAAGGACGGGACCGATATCGGTCCGGTCGTCGACGAGCGCCAGCTCGAGCAGGACCTGAAGTACATCGCGCTCGGCAAGAAGGAAGGCGCCAAGCTCGCGCAGGGCGGCAACCGGCTCGAGCGCGAGAAGCAGGGGTATTACCTCGAACCCGCCTTGTTTACGGAATCCAGCGCGGAAATGCAGATCAACCGCGAAGAAATCTTCGGGCCGGTCGCGGCGGTGATCCGCGTCAAGAACTACGACGAGGCGCTCGCAGTGGCGAATGACACGCCCTTCGGCCTGTCGTCGGGCATCGCGACCACTTCGCTCAAGCACGCCGAGCACTTCAAGCGCAATTCCGCCGCCGGCATGGTGATGGTCAATCTGCCGACCGCGGGCGTGGACTACCACGTGCCCTTCGGCGGGCGCAAAGGCTCGAGCTACGGGCCGCGCGAGCAGGGCCGCTATGCGGTCGAGTTCTACACCACCGTCAAGACGAGCTACGTCAGTCCCTGAATGGATCTCGCCCTCCAGGTCGGGAAGTACGAGGTGTTGAAGATGCTCGGCAAAGGTGCGAGCGGCACGGTCTACCTTGCCAAGGACAGCTTCACCGGCAAGGAGGTTGCGCTCAAGACGATCGAGCCCGAGGTGTTCCGCGACCCGGAGTTCGGCACAGTGTACCGCTCGCAGTTCCTGAACGAGGCTTCGCTCGCGGGCAAGCTGCGCCACCCCCACATCGTCAGCATCCTCGACGCGGTGGTGGGCGAGGACTCGGGCCACATTGCGATGGAGCTCGTCACCGGCGGCGACCTCGCGCAGCACTGCACGCCCAACGCGCTGCTGCCGGTGCCCGACGTGCTGCAGATCGGCTTCAAGTGCTGCGGCGCGCTCGAGTACGCGGCGAAAGAGGGCATCGTCCACCGCGACATCAAGCCGGCGAACATCATGCTCGCCAGCGGCACGGAGGTGAAGATCGCCGACTTCGGCGCCGCGTTCCTGAAGAAAAGCCAGGTGGTGCAGACCGCCGCGCTCGGCTCGCCCTACTACATGTCGCCCGAGCAGATCGAGGGCAAGGCCGCGCTCACCTTCCACAGCGACATGTACTCGCTCGGCGTGGTGCTCTATGAGCTGCTCACCGGCAAAAAGCCTTTCCTCGGCAACAACCTCGAGGACCTGGTGGCGAAGATCCTCAAGTTCGAGCCGGTGCCGCCGAGCCAAGCGCGCACCGAGCTGCCGAAAGCGCTCGACGCCTTGGTGCTGCGCGCGCTGAAGAAGGACCCGATGCAGCGCTACGCCACCTGGCCGGAGTTCGCACTCGAGCTTTCCAAGGCGGGCGAGCTCGTGCTGCCGCCGGGCACGATTCCCGACAGCGAGAAGTACGTGACGCTGAAGAACGTGCCGATGCTCGCGCAGCTCGGCGATTCCGAGCTCTGGGAGCTGGCGCGCGCCGGTCGCTGGCGCCGCGTGCCCAAGGGCATCCCGATCGTGCACGAGGACGAGTCGGGCCGCAGCTTCTTCTTCCTCGCCAAGGGCGAGGCCAAGGTGACGAAGAAGAAAAAGCTGCTCAACATGGTGAACGGCGGCGAGTGCTTCGGCGAGATGGCTTACATCGGCGGCAACGACCAGCGCCGGCAAGCCACGGTCGAGGCGATGACCGAGCTGCTGCTCGCCGAGTTCGACGCGGCGGCGCTGGAGAAGATGAGCATGGGCGCGCAGCTCCAGCTCACGCGCGCGCTGGTGCGCAACGTCACCGACCGGCTTGCCCTCGCCAACGTCCGGCTCGCAGGATAGGCGAACCGCCAGGGCCGAGGCCGTCCGGGCGCCGCCGTGGCTGGCGCGCCTTCTGGTTCCGTTCATGGCGCGCCACATTGCGCGCGAGCTGTCCGCGAAGTATCCCGACCTCGGTCCGCAGGAAATCGCGGAAAAGATGCGCGCGGACGTGCAGGAAAAGCTGGGACGCGCCCCGAACGAGCAGGAGGCACGGATCATCGACGCGGTCGCTGCGCGTTCTCCCAGAGCAGCGGCGCCTGCGGAAAAACCGCTTTCGGCCTGGGTGCTGGTGGTCGCGAATCTCGTGCCGCTCGCCGGCGTGCTGCTCTGGGGGTGGGATGCCTTCGCCCTCATCGCCCTCTTCTGGATGGAAAACGTGGTGGTGGGCATCTTCTTCGCCTTGCGTATGCTCGCGCTCGACCCGCGCGACCTCGCGTTGTGGCTCGCGAAGCTCTTCATGGTGTCCTTCTTCTGCGTGCACTACGGCATGTTCACCGCGATCCACGGCAGCTTCGTGTTCGGCATGCTGGGCGGCAAGCGCTACGACGTGCCGGGGTTCCTGCCGCTGGAGCCTGCGCTTCGCGCCGCGACCGACTTCGGCCTGTGGCTGCCGCTCGGCGTGCTGTTCGCGAGCCATCTCTTCTCTTTCCTGTGGAATTACCTCTATCGCGGCGAGTACCAGCGCGCCGAGCTGGCCAAGCTGATGACGCAGCCCTATGGGCGCGTCGTGGTGCTGCACGTCGCGATTCTTCTCGGCGGCTTCGGCGCGCTCGCGCTCGGCTCGCCGGTGTGGGCGCTCCTCGTGCTGCTCGCCATGAAAATCGGGCTTGACTTGAAGGCGCACGTCAAAGAACACTCGAAGAAATGAAGGCCAAGCGCATCGCGATCCTGGAGAGCCGCCTCGGCGAGCAGCTCGCCGACCTGGTGAAGCAGCGCGGCGGCGTGCCGTTTCACGCCCCGGCGCTCGCCGAGCTTCCGGACCTCGAGCCGCAGAAAATCGCCGCGCTGGTGCGCTCGCTGGAGGAAAAGCCGGCGAAGCTCTTCATCTTCCAGACCGGCGTGGGAGCGCGGGCATTGTTTTCAGCCTTGGACAACCTGCAGCAAACCGAACGGTTCTTGTCCCTCTTGGAAAAAGGCATAGTCGCCGCACGCGGTCCCAAGCCCACCGGCGCGCTGCGCTCGCGCGGTGTGCGCATCGACCGCAGCGCCGCGGATCCCTTCACCACCAAGGAGATTCTCGCCTCCATCCTGGACCTCGACCTGAAGTGCGCCCGCGTAATCATCCAGCGCTACGGCAGCGCCAACGCTGAGCTGGATCACGCGCTGGAAGCGCGCGGCGCGCAGGTCACGGAGATCCCGACCTACCGCTGGTCGCTGCCGGCAGACACCGAGCCGCTCGAGCGGCTGATCGGCGCGCTCGAGCGCGGCGAGATGCACGCCGCGGTGTTCACCAATGGCGAGCAGGTGAGGAATCTGTTCGCGGTTGCGGAGAAGCTGAAGAAGAAGGAGTCGCTGCAAAAGGCGCTGAACGGCACGCTGGTCGCATCCATCGGTCCGGTCGCCTCGGCGGCGCTGCAGGAATTCAACGTTAAGGTCGGCCTGGAATCCAAGCCGCCCAAACTCGGAGCACTAATGTCTGCCCTCGATTCGGCACTTTCACGATGAAAAAAATCATCCTTGCGTGGCTGCTTGGGTGGTCCACGGTTGCCCTGGCACAGCCCTATCCATCGAAACCCATTCGCCTGGTGGTCGGCTTCGCGCCCGGTGGCGCGGCGGACTTCGTGTCGCGCGCGTTCCAGGAGCCGCTCGGGAAAGCGCTCGGCCAACCGATCGTGGTCGAGAACCGGCCCGGCGCCGGCTCGAGCATCGCCGCGGAGCACGTGGCGAAGGCCGCGCCCGACGGCTACACGGTGCTGATCGCGAGCCCGTCGAGCATCCTGGTGAATCCGGTGATCTCGCCCAAGGCGGGCTTCCAGCCGCTCAAGGATCTGGTGCCGATCAGCAAGGTGAGCTCCTCGCCCCTCATACTCGCGGTGAATCCCGGTGTGGGCGTGGGCTCGGTGCAGGAGCTGGTCGCGCACGCCAAGAAGAATCCCGGCAAGCTGAACTACGCCACTTCGGGCAACGGCTCGGCGCCGCACATGGCGGCGGTGCTGTTCCTGCGCCTGGCGCAGGTGGACATGGTGCACGTGCCCTTCAAGGGCGGCGCGCCCGCGGTGCAGTCGGTACTCGCGGGCGATACGCAGCTCGCGTTCGCCACGCCGCCCTCGGTGCTGCCGCTCGTGCAGGCGGGACGGCTGCGCGCGCTCGCCATCACGAGCCGCAGCGCGACGCCGCTCATTCCGGGCGTGCCGGGGATGGGCGAAGTGGGCCTGCCGGACTACGAGATCGGCTTCTGGTACGGGTTCTTCGTGCCGGCGGGCACGCCGACCGACGTGGTGCGCAAGCTCTACGACGCCACGAGCCAGGTGCTCAAGCTGCCGGACACGGCGCGCATCCTGGCGAAGGAGGGCACCGAGACCGCGGGCTCGGCATCGCCGGAAGACTTCGCGCGCTTCCTCGCCGAGGACGCCAAGCTCTGGGCGCGCCTGGTCAAGGAGTCGGGCGCCAAGGCCGAGTAGGGAAGGGGTAGAAAACTACAACCGCTTGCCGAGGACGTTGTCCATGTTGCCGCCGGTCTTCATGCACGAGGTGAACAGCTCCTCGGCGAAGGCCTGGCTGTTGGTGGCGTTGCCGCTGCGGTAGGCGGCGTCGAGGATGTCCTTCATCAGCTCGCGGCCGCGCGCCGATTCCGAGACGTCGTAGATGCGCGCCATGATGGCGCTCGCCTGCGGCCGCTGCACCTCTTCCTGCGCGAGCGAGCGCGCCACCACCGCCATGTCGGCGGCGATGCCGCACTCCATCGCGCTTTCCGCCCTGGGCGCGGCGAGCGCCGAAGCGCTCGCCGCCGCAAGGACTGCTGCCATTAGCTCTTTCACTGTTTTTGTCCCGGTTTGTCGCCGACGCCGCTGGTGCTCGAGCCGCTCTGCGTGCCGCCGGGGCCGACCGAGCCGCCCATGCCGCCGGTGGTGCTGGGGCTGCGCGCATCCTTGTCGGTCGTCGCGCCGGCCGCGCCGGTGCTGCCGAGCGCGCCGTATTCGCTCTGCGAAATGCGCCCGTCGTTGTCCTTGTCGAGCTCGCTGAAGCGGCTTTGCCACGATGCGTCGCGCGCCTCGTCACGGGAGATGTAGCCGTCGTTGTTACGGTCCATCGCGCTGAAGCCACTCGCGCTTGCGCCCGCGCCGGATTGGTCCTTCACGCCGTGCTTTGCCGGCGGCGCCGCGGGATTGCTGTCCTTCGGGTCGGCGGTGGTCCGGCCGGGCGATTGCGCCAGCGCAGGGGCGGCGAACGCCGCCGCGATTGCCAGCGTGATGAGTTGCTTTTTCATCAGGACCTCCATGGAGTTGGTGGGGCTTCGAACCACTCGCAATTCACGTGCCACGATCCGGTAGGATTGCCCCTCCTTCCAATGGAACTAGGCATCAAGGGCCGCACCGCCCTCGTCACGGGGGCCAGCATGGGAATCGGCCGGGGCATCGCCGCCGCGTTCGCGCGCGAGGGCGTGAAGCTCGCCGTGGTCGCGCGCCGGCGCAACCTGCTCGAGGCGCTCGAGAAGGAGCTCGCGACCAAGCTCGTGATCATCGAGCAGGATTTCCTCGCGCCGGGGGCGCCCGAGGCGATCGCCGAGCAGGCGCTCGCGGGCCTCGGCTCGATCGAGATCCTCGTCAACAACGCCGGCGGCAGCCGGCGCTTCACGCTCGAGGCGACCGAGGCGCAGTGGGAAGAGGCGCTCACGCTCAACTTCACGCGCCAGCGCCAGCTCGCGCACCGCCTGCTGCCGCAGATGATCGCGCGCAAGTGGGGCCGCGTCGTCAACATCACCGGCAAGTCCGAGCCCGAGGGCCTGAACGGCGCGTTCGCCGCCAAGGCCGCGATGCATGCCTGGGCAAAGGGCCTTTCGCGCGAGGTCGGGAAGCACGGCATCACCGTGAACTGCGTGCCGCCAGGGCGCATCATCAGCGAGCAGATCCTGCGCAACTACCCGCCCGAGTTCCGCAAGAAGGAGAGCGAGGAGGACATCCCGGTAGGCGAATACGGCCAGCCGGCCGACATCGCGAACCTGGTCTGCTTCCTGGTCTCGCCGCTCGCGCGCTACATCACCGGCGCGGTAATCCCGGTGGACGGTGGACTGAGGAGATACTCATTCTGAAATTCATGGTGCTGGCGATGGCCGCGGTCGCATTCCCCTGCGCGGCGCAAACTTATCCCACCAAGCCGATCCGCCTCGTGGTGCCGTTCGCGCCCGGCGGCTCGAGCACCATCGTGGCGCGCAGCGTCGCGGCCGAGATGGAGAAGGCGCTCGGGCAGTCGATCGTGATCGAGAACAAGGGCGGCGGCGGGGGCAACCCGGCGATGCAAGACGTGGCGCGCGCCGATCCGGACGGCTACACGCTGCTCATCACGCACATCGGCAGCCTCGCGCTCAACCCGTTCCTCTACTCGAACCTGCCGTTCGACGTGAACCGCGATTTCGCTCACATCTCGCTGCTCGCGAAGGTGCCGAGCATCTTCGTGGTGCACGAAAGCGTCGCGGCGAAAGATGCGCGCGAGTTCGTGGCGCTCGCGAAGAAGGAGCCCGGCAAGCTCTATTACGGCTCGGCGGGCAACGGCAGCGCGGGCCATCTCGCCATGGAGTACTTCAAGCTCGTCTCGGGCATCGAGCTGCAGCACGTACCGTACAAGGGCACCGGCCCGAACCTGGTCGACCTGGTCGCCGGGCGCACTCAGGCGACATCGGCCGGCACGCCGCCGCTCATGCCGCACGTGAAGAGCGGGAAGCTGCGCGTCATCGGCGTGGGCTCGCCCAAGCGCCTGCCCTCGATCCCGGACGTACCGACCATCGCCGAGCAGGGCTACGCGGGCTTCGAGACGTCGCAGTGGTACGGATTGTCGGCGCCTGCGAAGACGCCGCCCGCGATCATCAAGCGGCTCAGCGACGAAGCAGCGAAGGCGGCGAAGAGCGCGGCAGTCGCCGAGCGCTTCAAAGCCGACGACGCCGAGGCGATCGGCTCGACGCCGCAGGAGTACGCCGACTTCGTCGCCAAAGAGCAGGCCCGCTGGAAGGATGTGATCCAGAAGGCCAACATCAAGATCGACTGATGGATTACGACGTCATCGTTGTCGGCGGCGGCAACGCGGCGCTGTGTGCAGCGCTGTCGGCTTCAGAATTTTCCAAACGCATTCTCGTTTTGGAGCGAGCCCCGGAAGAAGAATCGGGCGGCAACTCGCGCTTCACCGCGGGCTTGTTCCGGCTGGTCTACACCGGCCCGGACGACCTCAAGACGCTGATCCCCGACCTCTCGGCCGACGAGATCGCCAACACCGACTTCGGCACCTACACCGAGGAGCAGTTTCTCGACGACATGGCGCGGCTGACCGAGTACCGGTGCGACCCCGACCTCACCGAGATCCTCGTCAAACAAAGTTTGCCGACCGCGCAATGGATGCGAAAGCGCGGCGTGCGCTTCACCGCCGCGTGGGGGCGCCAGGCGTTCAAGCTCGGCGGCAGGTTCAAGTTCTGGGGCGGCCTCACCGTCGAGGCGGTCGGCGGCGGCCAGGGGCTGATCGAGGCCGAGACGCAGCTCGCGAAGAAGGCCGGCATCGAGATTTGGTACCAAGCGCGCGCGGTTTCGCTGATTGCGGATGACGATGGCGTGCACGGAGTTGTCGTTAGGAAAAACAACAAGACCGTGAGCGTCAAGAGCAAGGCGGTGGTGCTCGCCGCCGGCGGCTTCCAGGCCAACACCGAATGGCGCACACGCTACATGGGCCCCGGCTGGGAGCTCGCCAAGGTGCGCGGCACGCGCTTCAACACCGGCGACGCGATCCGCATGGCGCTCGACATCGGCGCCGCCGCGCACGGCAACTGGTCGGGCTGCCACGCGGTCGCCTGGGACCGCAACGCGCCGGAGACCGGCGACCTCGCGGTCGGCGACGGCTTCCAGAAGCATTCCTATCCCTGGGGCGTGTACATCAATGCCGAGGGCAAGCGCTTCGTCGACGAGGGCGCAGATTTCCGCAATTACACCTACGCCAAGTACGGCCGCGTGATCCTGCAGCAGCCCAAGCAGTTCGCGTGGCAGATCTTCGATGCCAAGGTGAAGCAGCAGCTGCGCGACGAATACCGCATCAAGCAGGTGACCAAGATCAGCGGCAACAGCCTCGAAGAGCTGGTCTCGAAGATGGACGACACCGACCAGAAGGCGGCGCTCGAGACGCTGAAAAAGTACAACGCCGCGGTGCGCACGGAGATTCCGTTCAACCCGAACGTGAAGGACGGGCGCCGCACGGAGAATTTAGAAACAAACAAATCCAATTGGGCCAACACGCTGGATACGCCGCCGTTCGAGGCCTATGCGGTGACTTGCGGCATCACGTTCAGCTTCGGCGGATTGAAGATCAACACGCAGGCGCAAGTCCTGAGCTCCGATGGCGAGCCCATCCCGGGCCTCTACGCCGCGGGTGAGCTGGTGGGCGGCATCTTCTGGTTCAATTATCCCGGCGGCTCCGGCCTCACCAACGGCGCGGTGTTCGGCAAGATCGCCGGTTCGAGCGCCGCGAGGTTTCGGTGAAGCCGGTCGCGTCGAAGGGCATCCGCTTCATCGGCCATACCGACATGGACGGCCGCGGCGATGGCGTGCAGGTCATGGTGCATCGCGGCTACGCCTACGTCGGCCACGGCTTCAGCAACGGCATCACCACCGTCGACGTACGGGATCCGGGCAAGCCGAAGGCGGTCGACTTCATCGCCTGCCCACCCGGCACGCGGGCGTTTCACCTGCAGACCCACGAAGATCTGCTGCTGGCGGTCAACGCGCCGAGCGTCTGGACGATGCAGCAGTTCCAGCAGAGCGACAAAAACTACTTCGGCGGCTCGCCGGCCGACCGGCTGAAGGGCACCGGCATCGAGTTCACGGCGGGCATCCGGGTCTACGATATTTCCAGGCCGGAGAAACCGCGCGAGATCGGCTTCATGCCGGTCGAGGGCATCGGGCCGCATCGCATCTGGTACGTGGGCGGGCGCTATGCGTACGCGTCCATCCACTTCGCCGACTTCACCGACCACGTGCTCGCGATCATCGACGTGTCGAAGCCGAGCAAGCCGGAGCTCGTTGGGCGCTGCTGGATCCCGGGCATGTGGAAAGGCGGAGGCGAGACGCCGAACTTTCCCGCCGGCAAGCGTTATGCGCTGCACCACGCGCTGCTCGACGGCGACATCGCCTACGGCGCCTGGCGCGACGGCGGCCTGACCGTGATCGACGTGGCCGACAAGGCGCGGCCGAGGATCCTCGTGCACCGGCTGCCGCAGCCGGGCGGCGGCGGCACGCACTCGCCGCTCCCGCTGCCGGACCGCAAGCTACTGGTGCTCGCCGACGAGCCGACCTTCGCCAACTGCAAGGAAGGGCGGCGCCACATCTGGACGTACGACATCCGCGAGCCGTCCAACCCGGCGCTGATCGCGTCCTTCCCGGAACCCGGCGAAGCCGACTATTGTGCGAAGGGTGGGTTTTTCGGCCCGCACAACCTGCACGAGAACCGGCCGGGCGCCTTCCAGAGTTCGAAGCTCCTAATCGCCACCTATTACAACGCCGGGGTGCGGATCTACGACATCGCCGACCAGGCGCGGCCGAAGGAAATCGCGTATTACGTGCCCCCCAATCCGGCCAGGATGGTGGATCCGCGACCGAACCGGCCGCAGGTGCTGCAGACCGCCGACTGCTATGTCGACAAAAGCGGGCTCATGTACCTGACGGATCAGAACGCCGGGCTTAATATCCTGCAGTTCGAGGAACTCTAGACCGAGGGGAGGGAACGTGAAGGCGAACTGGATTGCAGCTGCTCTGATCACGGGCGCCGCGACGGCGGCGCACGCCCAGCAAACGGTGTTCATGCCGATCGTGATCGAGGTGTCGGGCAACGGCGCGGTATCAGGCACCAACTTCCGCGACGGCGCGCTGATGGCGATCGACGAGATCAACGCGAAGGGCGGCATCCTCAAGCGCAAGATCAACGCGCCGGTGAGCGACACGCAGAGCAATGCCGCCATCTCGCGCGCGCAGGTGCAGAAGGCGATCGACGGCGACCCGTACGTGATCCTCGGACCGGTGTTCTCCGGCTCGGTGAAGGTGAACATGCAGCTTGCCCAGCAGGCCGAGGTCCCGCAGATCGTCGGCGCGGAAGCCGCCGAGATCACGCAGATGGGCAACCCGTACGTGTTCCGCACCTCCTTCGGCCAGCAGATGAGCATGCCGAAGATGGCGGCCTTCGTCGCCAACGGCATGAAGGCGAAGACCGTGGCGTTCCTCTGGGTGAACAACGACTACGGCAAGGGCGGGCGCGACGTGTTCTTCAAGGAGATGGCGGCACGCAACATCAAGATCGTGGCCGACGTCTCGACCGAGTCGGGCCAGGTCGACTTCGCCGCCGACATCGTCAAGATGAAGGCGTCGAACGCCGACGTGATGTTCATCTACACCAACGAGGAAGAGTGCGCGCGCGTGCTGCGCGAGGCGCGCAAGCAGGGCGTGAAGCAGCCGATCATCGGCGAGACCAACGTCGTTAGCCAGAAGGTGATCGACCTCGCCGGCGAGACGGCCGAAGGCGCGAAGGGGCATGTCGGGCTCACCGCCGATGCGCCGATCCCGGCCGTGCAGGCGTTCACCGACAAGTTCCAGAAGCGCTACAAGTACGTGCCCGACCATAACGGTCTCAAGGGCTACATGGGCGTGTACGCGGTCAAGTACGCGACCGAGAAGCTCGGCAAGTTCGACCGCAAGGCGCTGGCGAAAAGCCTGCACGGCATGACCATCACGCCGGCGCAGGAGCCGGGCATCCTGATCGAGACCACCTGGGACGACAAAGGCGACATCGACCGCATCAGCTTCCTGGTCGAGGTGGTCAAGGGCAGACAGAAGGTGGTCGAGATCCTGCCCAAGCTGGGCAAGTAGCAGGCCGGGCAGGCAGCCCTGGCCGATTTACTGCAGCTCGCGGTCGCCGGGATCGCGACGGGCGGCATCTATGCGCTCGTCGCGGTCGGCTTCGTGCTGCTCTGGCAGACCTCGCAGACCATCAACTTCGCTCAGGGCGAGTTCGTCATGCTGCCGGCGTTCTTCGTGCTGGCGGCCATGCGGTTCGGCGAGCTTTCCTTCCCGGCTGCGCTGCTCATCGGTTTCGTAGTCGCGGTGCTGGTCCTGGGCGTGCTGTTCAAGCAGCTGGTGGTCGACCCGATCCTGCGCCATGGCGTCCTGCCGCTCGTCATCTCGACCCTGGGCCTTGCCATCCTGTTCAAGGAGGGGGTCAAGGAGTTCTACTCCGCCGAGGCGCAAGGCTTCCCCGGCGTGTGGCCGACCACCAACGTCACGATCGCCGGCGCGGTGATCTCGGCGCAGAGCCTGGTGATCATCGGGGTGGCGGTGATGGCGGTGGGGGTCCTGCAGTATTTCCTCCACGCCACCCGCACCGGCCGGCAGATGCAGGCCACCGCGCAGAACCCGGTGCTCGCGCGCGTGCTCGGCATTCCGGTCGAGCGGATGATCCTCTACACGTTCCTGGTCAACGCGGCGCTGGTCGCGCTCGCCTCCTTCCTGGTGAGCCCGATCTACCTCGCCAAGTTCACCAACGGCGAGCTGCTGGGCCTCGCCGCCTTCGTCGCCGCGATCGTCGGCGGCTTCAACCAGGTGCGCGGCGCGATCGTTGGCGGACTGCTGCTCGGCATCGTCGACAACCTGGTCGCGGCCTACTGGTCGTCGCAGTATCGCGCGGCGATCCCGCTGTTCCTGCTGATCGCGGTGATCCTGTGGCGCCCGCAGGGGCTGCTCGGCCGCGCCGAGGAGCGCACGGTTTGAAGAAGGTTGTTTTCGTGCTGCTGCCCGTCGCCTTGGTCGCGGCGCCGTTCTTTCTGAAGCCCTACGGGATCTACCTGCTGAGCCTCTGGGTGGTGATGACGATCGCCGCGATCGGCCTCAACCTCACGCTGGGCTACGCCGGCCAGATCTCGCTCGCGCAGGGCTCGTTCGTCGGCATCGGCGCCTATGCGGCGGCGCTGCTCACCACGAGCGGCTGGCCATTGTGGTCGGCCTTTCTGCTCGCGATCGCGCTCAGCCTGGCGATCGGCTGGCTGCTCGGCTACCCCGCGCTGCGCGTGCAGCACCACTATCTCGCCTTCGTCACGCTCGCTTTCGCGACGCTCGTCTACCTCGTGCTGCGCAACGAGCAATGGCTGACCAAGGGCGTCTACGGCGTGCCCAACATTCCGCGCCCGACGCTGCTCGGCTGGTCGACCAAGGCGCCGATCCCGTTCTACTTCTTCTGCCTGGGCATCCTCGCGCTCGTCTCGGTCGGAACCTGGTGGCTGGTGCGCTCGCCGTGGGGCCGCGCGTTCACCGCGCTGCGCGAGAACGCGCTGCGCGCCGACTCGCTCGGGGTCGATACGCGGCGCTACACCTTGATGGCGTTCGCGTTCGGCTCTGCGCTGGGCGGGATCGCCGGCGTGCTGTATGCGCCGCTGATCCAGTTCATCGAGCCGACCGTGTTCAACCTCAACCTGTCGTTGAACATCTTGCTGATGGTGATGGTCGGCGGCTCGGGCTACTTCCTCGGCCCGTTCCTTGGCGCCGCGGTCTCCGTGCTGCTGCCGGAGTGGGCGCGCTTCGGGAGCGATGCGCTCTACCTGATCCTGTATGCGATCGCGGTCATGGTGCTGATGGCGTTCTGTCCTTCCGGCCTCCTCGGCCTGGCGGAGCGCCTGCGCCGATGAACCGCGTCCTCGAGGTCCGCGACCTGGCCAAGTCGTTCGGCGGCATCCACGCCGTAAACGGCGTGTCGTTCGACGTGCGCGAAGGCGAGATCCTTGGCCTGATCGGGCCGAACGGCTCGGGCAAGTCGACGCTGTTCAACTGCATCCTCGGCCAGCTCGCGCCTTCGGCCGGCGAGGTGCGCATCGACGGGCGCGCGATCACCGGCATGCGGCCCTGCCAGCTCAACCGCCTCGGCGTCGGCCGCACCTTCCAGCTGCTGCAGGTGTTTCCGCAGCTCACGGTGCGCGAGAACCTGATCCTCGCCGGACAGGAGCACCAGAAGTCGATGTGGTCGCGCCTGGTCGGACGGCGCGACGCCGGGATGGGGGGCGCGGCCGACCGCATGATCGAGTTCTTCCGCCTCAGCGCGCTCGCCGGCGAGAACGCCGGCGCGCTGAGCTACGGCCAGCAGAAGCTGCTCGACGTGGCGATGGCGTTCATGGCCGGGCCACGCCTGGTGCTGCTCGACGAGCCCGCGGGAGGCGTCAATCCGACCATGCTCGCCGGGCTGAAGGAGCGCCTGCGCGAGATCAACGCCGCGCAGCGCGCCACCTTCGTCGTCATTGAGCACAACATGGAATTCGTCATGTCGCTGTGCACGCGCATCCTGGTGCTCGCCGAGGGCCGCATCATCGCCGAGGGCGCGCCGGAGGAGATCCGCGGCAATCCGCAGGTGATCGAGGCCTACCTTGGCGGATAGCATCCTCGCGCTCGAGGAAGTCGTCGCCGGGTACGGCGGGCTCACGGTCCTCAACGGCGTTAGCCTGCACGCCGCGCGCGGCGCCATCACGACCATCATCGGCCCCAACGGCGCCGGCAAGTCGACCGTGTTCAAGACCGTGTTCGGGCTGCTGCCGGCGCGCGGCGGGCGCGTGGCGTTCGAAGGCCGCGAGGTGACCAACTTCACCCCGCGCAGGCTGCTCGAGCTGGGCATCTCCTACGTGCCGCAGGGGCGCAACATCTTTCCCGAGCTCTCCGTGCGCCACAACCTCGAGCTCGGCGCGACCTCGGTGGCGGGCCGCGTCGACGTCGCCGCGCGCGTCGCGTCGGTGATGGAGCGCTTCCCGATGCTGCGCGAGCGCGCCGGCGCGCAGGCGTCCACGCTCTCCGGCGGCCAGCAGAAGCTGCTCGAGATCGCGCGCGGCCTGCTGCTCGAGCCGAAGCTCATGCTGATCGACGAGCCCTCGATCGGGCTGTCGCCGGTGCTGGTGAAGGAGGTGTTCGCGATCCTGCAGGATCTGCGCGCGAAAGGCATGTCGATCCTGATGGTCGAGCAGAACGCCAAGCGCGCGCTCGAAGTCTCGGACTTCGGCGTCGTCCTCGAGCTCGGCCGCGCGCGGATGTCGGGCGAGGCGCGCGCGATCCTCGCCGACCCCAAGGTGGGCCAGCTCTTCCTCGGCGGTGGGCTGGTGACTACTGGATGATGCGGTCGACGCGCGCCAGCAGCGTCGGCGGTATCTTCATTCCGAGCGCCTTCGCCGCGGTGATGTTGAGGGTCAGGCTGATGCTGCGCGCCTGCTCGATCGGGATGGTGCTCGCGTTCCCGCCCTTGAGGACCTTGTCGGCGAACACCGCCAGCATGCGGAAGCCGTCGGCAAGCGAGGGACCGTAGCTGACCAGGCCGCCCGCCTCGACGAACTCGGTCCAGCCGTACATGCAGGGAATCCTGGTCTGCGCGGCCAGCTCGGCGATTTCCTTCCGGCGATTGAGCGTGAGCGAATCGGGAAACACGAGAATCGCATCGAACTTCGCCGCGCGAAACACCGCGAAGGCCGGCGCGAGCTCTTCGGGCTTGTGCACGAGGTGCCGGGTGACTTCGGCGCCAAGGCGCCGCGCCGTGTCCTCCGTCACGCGGTACTCGAGGAGCTCGCCGGTGTGCTCGGGATTGGAGAGGAGCGCGATGCGCTTCGCGTCCGGCAGCAGATCCTTCAGCACCTCCACGCGCTTCGCGCACAGCTCCATCGCCATGAAAGTGAGGCCGGTCATGTTCCGGCCGGGCTTCGCCAGGCTGTCCGCGAATCCGGCGATCACCGGGTCGCCGCTATAGACGAACACGACAGGAATCCGGTCGCGCACGGACTTGGTGAAATCCACCGAAGGGCCGCGCGAAACCAGCACGTCGAGTCGCTCCGCGGCGAGCTCCTGAACGAGCGCCGGCAGCCGGGTGAAGTCGTTCTTGGCGTAGCGCGCGATCAACACGTAGGACTTGCCCTCGACGTGGCCAAGGTTGCGCAATCCTTCTTGAAGCAGGCCGAGCGCCGGATCGGGTTCGGGCAGGTAGGAAAGCCAGCCCACGCGCGCCGGGCGGCTGCGCTGCGCAAACGCCGCGAGCGGGCCGAGCGCGAGCGACGCGGCGAGCGTGCCGCAGATACGACGCCGGATATTCATCCGGCGAGTCTAATCAGCAGAAACGCCGCGCTGCAAGCGCAGCGCGGGGTCCTGGAACGTCAGTGGCTGTGGCCGGGTCCGACCTGGCTGCGGATTTCGCCGCCCGGCCAGAGAGTGGAGTGCACGTTCACGTACGTAACGCCGGCACGGATGGCGCGGATCAATTCCGCGAGCTCGCCGGTATTGATTCCCTGCGTTCTCGCCGCTGCGGTTGCCGGAATGTTCGGGCTCACATCGGCGGCTAAGATCGTGCCGCTGATGGTCGCAGGCGGAGCCGGGCATGGCTGGGTGCCGGCCGGACCGTTCCCGAGGTTGGTGCAAAGGAAGACCGTGATGCCGCCGTTCACAGCGGTCTGGCCGAAGTGAATGTGCGCTTGCTGCACCGCGCCCTCGAGGTCGGCGTAGCTCAGTTCCCAGTCGATGGCGGTTTCGTTGGCGTTGATCTGCGCGTCGAACTTGCCGGTTGCGACGCTCGAGACCGAAGGCACCTCCTCGAAACTCACGAGGCTGCCGCTGATGCGATTCTGCGCGGATGCGAACGGTGCCACTGCCAATGCGAGGATGCCTAGAACCAATGCTGCTTTCACTTTCATATCCCCTCCTTCGGGTTGATACGGCAATTCTTACTGCTTCGGTGGACTAACCTGGATCCTTTGCGCGACGCGATTCGTGTCGTGCGTAAGGCTCACCGGCGCGCCGCGCACGAGCTGCGCGCGGTCGCCGGGAACCAGCGTCGAGACGGAAGCGTTTTCGGGCACCACGATCTTCTGCGCGCCGCCTTCGTAAGTCATGGTGAGCTCGCGGCCGCTCGTCGATTGCACGACCGCGCCGACGCTCGCGTTGGTCATGGTCTGGTCGTCGCGCCCGTCGAACGGACGGTGGCCGGGATTGAGCGGCTTCGGGAAGCGCCGCACTTCGTAGGCGACGAGCTTGCCATCGGGATGTTTCACCGAGGTGACGCCGAGGAAGTCGCCCGGCTTGATGTCGGCGAGCTTGATCGGCTGGGTGAAGACAATCTCGGTCTTGTCGCCGAGGGTGACCTTCTCGGCTCCGTTGACGGTCAGGGTGTTGCCTTCGAGCGCGGTGATCGTGCCGCGCACGCGGGTTTGGGCCTCAGCATCGGAAAAACCGATGGCGAGGCCCAGGATCAGGAGAAGAAGGGTGCTAGTGCGGCGGCTTGACGCCATCTTTGCTCACGTTGAGGCGCTCGACGACGATCTTGTCGCCTTCCTGGCGCGCGTTGGTCCAGATGTATTCACCCTTCTTGAGATCCGCGCGCGAGCCGGGGTCGAAGGCGACGATCGGGGTGCCGGCCGGGACCAGGACCTTCTGCGAGCCGCCCTGGTAGTTCAGCGTGATCTCGTTGCCGCCGCTCGCCTGCGCGATGCCGTCGAGGTTGGCGTTGGTCATGGTCGAGTCGGGCGCGAGGTCCCACGGGAAGTGGCCGGGCTTGGCCTGCGGCGGGATGGCGTGCACCTCGAGCGCGGTCATCTTGCCGCCCTTCTGGACCGCGGTGACGCCCACGTACTTGCCCTTGAGGTCGTCCAGTGTGGTTTTCTTGGCCGTTGTCACGGCGACGTTGGAGGCCAGGTGGAGCTTGAGATCCTTGCCCTCGCGCGACTTGACCGACAGAACGTCTCCGTCCAGCGAGGTGATCGTGCCGCGCACCCGGGTTGGGGTCTGGGCGACGGCCAGGGAGGAAAAAACGATAAGGGTGAGTAATGCAAGGCGTTGCATGGAACCTCCTCCTATGCCGGGCTAACACCCCGGCCCTCCCGGCATTCCGGGTACCGGGGAAACTCTGAAAAAGCGACAAGTGGTCGCGGGGGCGACGACCTCCCTAGTCGATCTTTGCGCCGGAGCGCCGGACCACCTCGGCCCACTTGGCCGAGTCGCGCCGGATGAGCGCGGCAAACTCCTCGGGCGTGCCGCCGCCGCCCTCGCTGCCGAGCTGCGCCAGGCGCTCCCTGGTGTCCGGCTGCTGGATGGCGCGGTTGACCGCCGCGCTGAGCTTGTCGAGCACGGGGCGCGGCACGCCGGCGGTGGTGATGATCCCGCTCCAGGCGTTCACTTCGTAGCCGGGCACGCCGGCCTCGATCAGTGTCGGCACCTCGGGCAGGCTGGTCGAGCGCCGCTCGCCGGTGACCGCCAGCGCGCGCACGCGGCCGGCGCGCACGTGCGGCGCGATCGAGTTCGTGCTCTCGAACATGAGCTGCACGTTGCCCGCGATGAGATCGGCGATCGCCGGCGCGCCGCCCTTGTACGGGATGTGGACGATGTCGGTGCCGGTCATGTGCTTGAAGAGCTCGCCGCTCACGTGGCCCGGCGAGCCGTTGCTCGACGACGCATTCGAGAGCTTGCCGGGATTTTTCTTGGCGTAGTCGATCAGGTCGCCGACCGTCTGGAACGGCGCCTTGGGCGAGACCGCGAGCAGCATGTAGCCCGTGGTGACCAGCGCGACCGGCTGGATGTCGCGCTCGATGTCGTAGGGCAGCTTCGCCACCATGTGGCGCGTGATGGCGAGCGCGCCGACCGGTCCCTGGCCGAGCGTGTAGCCGTCGGGCGCGGCCTTCGCCACCGCATCGATGCCGATGGTGAGCGCGCCGCCGGGACGGTTGTCGACGACGACGGCCTGGCCGAGCTCCTTCGCGAGCGCCGGCGCGACGATGCGCGCGATGTTGTCGGTGGCGCTTCCGGCCGCCTGCGGCACGATCATGCGGAGCGGGCGATCGGGATACTGCGCGAAAGTCGCCTGTGCCAGAACGGCACAGGCGATTCCGCTGATGATCTTCTTGTTCAGCGTTGCAGCTGCCCGCGCACCTCGCCGCCCTTGTTGCGGTTGGTGTGCACGTTCACGTAGAGGTTGCCCGCTTTCAGGTCCTCGATTTGCTGGGCGGTGAGCTTGCGGCCGGCGGGCACGGTGTAGGTGTCGCCGTTCTTGTCGAGCGGCACGATCACCGGGCCGTTGGCGCCTTTCGCGCCGCGGTGGATGTGCGCCATGGTGCCCTGCACGTCCTTGGTGGTGACGCTGCCGGTGATGGTGCCGTCGTCCGCGACGCGGAAGCTGCCCGAGCCGGAGCCCGGCACGCTGAGCGGAGGAACTTGCTCCGCGCCGGACAGGTTGACCTTGATCGCGCCGCTGCCCGGCATCCAGTCGGGCATCGACGAGCAGCCTGCGAGAACCACTGCGGCCACCGCCAGAATCAGTTTCGCTATCACTTTATTCATGGACTCCTCCTCGATAGAACGGAACATGCGGACGGCTAGAATAATCCCATGCCACGGATCGCCGCTTCCACCGCGCTTTCGCGCTTACGGATTCTAGACTTCTCTCGCGTGCGCGCGGGGCCTACCTGCGTGCGCCAGTTCGCCGACTTCGGCGCCGACGTGATCAAGGTCGAGTCGCCGCCCGGCGTCGACCCGAACGAGGCCATGGGCGGGCCGCGCCACGGCCCGGACATGCAGAACCTGCACCGCAACAAGCGCGCGATGACGCTCAACCTCAAGCTGCCGCAGGCGCGCGAAGTGCTCGAGCGGCTGGTGAAGACCGCCGACGTTGTCGTCGAAAACTACCGCCCGGACGTTAAGTACCGTCTGGGCATCGACTACGAATCGCTGAGCAAGATCAACCCGCGCGTGATCCTGGCGAGCATCTCGGGCTTCGGCCAGGACGGGCCGTACGTCAAGCGGCCCGGCTTCGACCAGATCGCGCAGGGCATGAGCGGGCTGATGTCGGTGACCGGCATCCCCGGCCAGGGCCCGGTGCGCACCGGGGCGGCGATCGCCGACCTGACCGCGGGCCTCTACGCCGCGATCGGGGTGCTGATCGCGCTCGTCGAACGCGAGACGTCCGGCAAGGGCCAATGGGTGCAGAGCTCGCTCCTGCAGGCGGGCATCTCGCTCCTCGACTTCCAGGCGGCAAGGTTCCTGATGGAGGGCGACGTGCCGCCGCAGGTGGGGAACGATCACCCGACCAGCATGCCGACCTCGGCCTATCGCACGAAGGACGGCCACATCAACGTCGCGGCATCGGGCGAGGGCATGTGGGCCGGCCTGTGCAAGGCGATCGGGCGCGAGGACCTGCTCGGTTCCCCCGACTTCAAAGGCGGGAAGAAGCGCGCCGAGAATCGCGCCAAGCTGAATTCGATCTTGAATGAAAGTCTTTCCAAAAAGACCGGCGCCGAGTGGATCGAGATCCTGAACAAGGCGGGCATTCCCTGCGGCCCCATCTACAAGGTCGACGAGGTATTCGCCGACCCGCAGGTCAAGCACCTCGGCGTGGCTACGCCGGTCGAGCACGCGCAGCTCGGCCGCAAGGAGATCCTGGCGAACGCGGCGACGCTGTCGCGCACGCCGGCTAAGGTGGTCGCGCCCACACCGGAAATCGGGGAGCACACCGACGAGATCCTGAAGGAGCTCAATTACAACGCGACGCAGATCGCGCAACTACGACAAGGAGGAGTGGTTTGATGAAGCTGAAAATCCTGGCCGCTGGACTGGCGCTCGTCGCCTCCACGGCATTCGCTCAATATCCCAACAAGCCGGTGACCATCGTGGTGGGCTTCGAGCCCGGCGGCGGCACCGACACCACCGCGCGCATCGTGCAGCCGGTGCTCGGCGAGCAGCTCGGCCAGCAGATCGTGGTCGAGAACCGCGCCGGCGCGGGCGGCAACATCGCCGTCGACCACGTGGCCAAGGCCGCGCCCGACGGCTACACCATCGTGCTCGCGAACGTCGGCGCGCTCGCCGTGAACCCGCACATCCTCAAGACGCCCTACGACCCGCTGAAGGACCTGCTGCCGATCAGCCTGGCGGCGGAGTTCGCCAACGTCCTGGTGGTGCAGCCCAACCTCGGCATCAGCACGGTGGCGGACTTCGTCAAGGCGGCGAAGGAGAAGCCGGGCACCATCACCTACGCCTCGTCCGGCATCGGCGGCGCGGGCCATCTGGCGGGCGAGCTTCTCCGCGGCATGGCGAAGATCGACATCGTGCATGTGCCGTACAAGGGCGGCGGCCCGGCGATGCAGGGCTTCCTCGGCGGGCAGGTGGCGTCGTTCTTCGCCACGCCGGTCTCCTCGATCTCGCAGATCCGCGCCGGCAAGGCAAAGGCGGTGGCGACCACGGGCTCCAAGCGCGCCGCGCTCATGCCCGACGTGCCGACCGTGGCGGAGGCGGGCTACGCGGGCTACGAAGCGCTCAACTGGTACGGCTTCCTCGCGCCGCGCGGCACGCCGAAGGACATCATCGACCGCCTGAACCGCGAGATCGTGAAGGCGCTCGCGCACCAGCAGGTCGTCGCGGCGCTCCACAAGACCGGCACCGAGCCCAAGTCGAGCACTCCGGAAGAATTCGCCGCCTACATCAAGCGCGAGTACGACACCTGGGGCAAGGTCGTCAAAGAGGCGGGTATTAAGGCCCAGTAACGAATTCGGGGCCAGGGCCGGGACTCGTGCGCAAACGCGCTTTCCTCAAGGCGCTCGGCGCGGCGGCGGCCCTGCCGCTCGCCGCGCGCGCGCAGGGTAGAAAGCGCGTGGGTGTGCTGATCCCGCTCGCGGACGATGCGGTCGGGCGGCGCGAGATGGACGGCTTCCGCGAAGAGCTGCGGCGGCTCGGGTGGGTCATCGGCCAAAGCTTGACGATGGATTACCGGTCCGCAGCTGGCGATTTCACGCGCATCAAGCCTCTCGCCCGGGAACTGGTCGCGCTCAAGCCCGACGTCATCATGTGCCGCACCACTCCAGCGAGCACAGCGCTGCTCAACGAGACGCGATCCATCCCGATCGTCTTTGTCGCTGTGTCCGATCCGGTCGGAGACAAGCTGGTCGCCAGCTTGGCGCGGCCCGGCGGCAACATCACGGGGTTTACCAACGTCGAAGCTTCGCTTGGCGGAAAACTTCTCGAGCTGCTCAGGGAAGTTGCGCCGCGCATGGCACACGTCGGCGTCATCTTCAACCCCAAAACCGCCCCGGGAGGCGGCATGTACCACTTGCCGCCGCTCCAGCAGGCGGGTGCGTCGGTCGGCGTGGCGGTCGCTCCGATGCCGGTTCACGACCCGGAGGAGACGGAGCGGGCGATCGCTGCAGTTGCGCGGCAGCGCGACGCCGGGCTGATCGTCATTCCGGACGCGTCGAGCGTCGCCAACCGAAATCTCATAATCAGCACCGTAGCGCGGCATCGCATGCCGGCGATCTATCCGATACCGGCGTTCACACTGGACGGCGGCCTGATGTCATACGGAGTCGACATCGCGGATCTCTACCAGCGCAGCGCTGGCTATGTCGACCGCATCCTGCGAGGCGCAAAAGCGAGCGACCTGCCGGTTCAGGCGCCGACGAAGTTCGAGCTGACCATCAACGCGAAAACGGCGAACGCGCTTGGCATTGCAGTCCCCCGGTCATTGCTGTTGCGCGCGGACCACGTGATCGAATAGTCAGATCCTGACCACGAGTTTGCCGACGTGCGCGTCGGCTTCCATCCGCTCCTTGGCGGCGGGCAGGTCCTTGAAGTCGTAGACGCGGTCGATGAGCGGCTTGAGCTTGCCGCTCGCAAAGAGCGGCAACCAGTCGCGCTTGAAGCCTTCGACGGTAACGCTGCGCTGCGCGGCGTTGCGCATCTTGTTGGAGACGCCGAAAAGCGTCAGGCGCTTGGAATGCAGCGCTTCGATGTCCATCTCGCCCTTCATCACGCCGTCGACGTAACCGACGGTGGCGAGCCGTCCCTCGTAGCCGAGCGATTTCACGCACTCGGCGAACACCGAGCCGCCGACGTTGTTGACAACCAGATTCACGCCCTTGCCGCCGGTCGCCTTCAGCACCGCGTCATGAAAATCGGGCGTACGCGTGGCGATTCCCACGTCGAGGTTGAGATTCTTGAGTTTCTCGAGCTTGTCGCGAGAGCCCGAGGTGCCGATGACCATTGCGCCGATGGCCTTGGCGGCGAGCAAAGCGGCGACGCCGACGCCGGCGGAGATCCCCGTGACCAGGAGCCACTCGTCCTTCCGCAGACGACCCTGCTGCACCAGCATGTCGTACACCACGAGAAAGGTGAGCGGGGTCGCGGCGGCTTCCTCCCACGAGAGGTTCGCCGGGACCGGGATCGCGTCCTCGGCGTCCATCAGCGCGTACTCGGCAAAGCTGCCCGGAAGTCTTCCCATGACTCTTTCTCCGGAAGGCAGTTCACCCGCGCCTTCGGTGCCGCCGACCTTCGCGGGCCCGGGCTTGGTGAGCCCGTGGCGCAGCAGCTCGCCCCGGTTCAGTCCCGCGGCGCGCACGCGCACCAGGTGCTGGCCGGGCTTGGGCTGCGGCACCGGCGCATCGCCCAGCTCGAGCTGCATTTCGGGGGACTTGAGGAAATAGGCACGCATGGCGCCCGAGTGTAGCAATTCGTCGACGGGAGTTTCCGGCGCGAGCGACAGCCAGGGCAGGGCGCCTTTGGCTAGAGTCGATCGAAAGGAGTGAACGCCATGATCATCCTGCAGCGGCTGGGCAAATGGTTCGTGGACTTCTGGATCGTTCTCGCTTTTGGCGTCGCGGCGACCTTGCTCCTGCCGCAAGCGCAGGCGGCGATGATCGGTACCGAGACCGTGCAGGCGCAGGACGAGCGCGCGCGCGTCAAGGCGATTCTCGAGCGCCCCGAGCTCGCCAAGGGCTTGCAGAAGATGGGGATCGCGCCGGGCGACGCTTTAGGCCGCGTGGACGCGATGTCGGATGCGGAGGTGCTTCAGCTCGCCGGCCGGCTCGACGCGGCGATCGCGGGCGGGCAGCTGACCAACGAGCAGCTGCTGCTCATCATCATCATCATCCTGCTGATCATCATCATTATCTAGGTCGAATTCCTAGGCCGTAAGCTCGACCTGCTCGCCGCGGTCGTTGACCGTGTGCAGGCGGACCTGGCGCCGCCACGCGCGCCGGGTGTACTCGAGGACCTTCCTCGCGCGCGCCGCGTCCAGGCCGCGCCCGTCGCTGCCGTGCTCGTGCGCGAGGATCAGCCCGCCGTCGCCCTTGATCTCGACCGCGGCGACGCGCGGCGCGCCGAAGTTGAACTTGGGCGCGAGGATCGCCTCGCGCACGCCCTCGAGGTCGCGGCTGGCGACGCGGATCTCGTCGTCCTGGCGCGCCTCGAACACGAAGAGGTCGAGCTTCTCGGCGAGGTCGCGGTCGAGCCAGTTGCGGATGAAGCCGAAGTCGTCCTCGTCGCGCATCACCTCGCGCGCCCGCGCCATGCCGTGCTTGTCGACGATGTGCTCCCAGAGCGTGAAGCCGAGGTGGTAGGGATTGATCGCGAGCGCGGTCTGCTCGCCCGAGGCGAACGGCCGCACCACGTCGGAATGCGCCTTGATCGCGGCGAGGTAGGTGGGCTGCGGCAGGAAGTCGGCTTCGCGCAGCAGGCGCGCGTGCCAGTACGAGGCCCAGCCCTCGTTCATGATCTGGCAGGCGAACACCGGGTAGAAGTAGAGCGACTCGGCGCGCACCGCGAGGAAGATGTCGCGCTCCCACTGCTCGAGCTCGGGCGCGTAGTTGGCGATGAACCAGAGCAGGTCGTACTCGGGATGCGGCGGCACGCGCGTGCGCTGCGGGCCGAGGTTCAGGCCGAGCGGCACCGCCTCGGGCTCCGAGGCGCCGGGCAGCTCCTGGAACCTCTTCTGGAAGCCGTTCGCCTCGACCTTGCGCTTTTCGGCGATGAACTCCGGGTAGCGCGCGCGGTGCAGCTCGCCGCCCACGTCGACGTGCGACTCGAGCGCGAGCGCGGCGTCGAGCACCGCCTCGACCTTCTCCAGCCCAGCCGCGTCGATCGCCTGCTGGATGCGATGCGCGTGCGCGGCGGCCTTCTCCACGATGTTGCCGCCCGCCATCTCGTGGAAGCGCGAGAACAGCGAGTTGTTCTTCGAGAAGTCGGCGTGGCCGAGCACGTGGGCGGTGACCAGCGTGTTCTCGGCGAGGGAGTTGCCGTCCATCAGGAAGGCGCGGCACGGGTCGCCGGGGAACATGACCTCGAAGATCTTCGAATGCCCCATGCTCTGGCGCACGAGCTGGTGGATGTAGCGCACGCCGAACGACCAGTGCGGCATGCGCACCGGCAGGCCGTAGACCGCAATCTCGGTCATGAGGCTTTGCGGCGCGACCTCGAAGTCGACCGGGTAGTAGTCGAGGCCGAGCCGGTGCGCGAGCGCCTCGATGCGCCCGGCGTATTCCTCCAGCTCAGTCACGCGCTTCCTCCTTGAAGAACTCCCGGATCGCGCGCCACACGTCGTCCTGCGCGTTCAGGTGGCTCACGCCCACCGGATGGCCGCGGCCCTTGAGCTCGCCGAAGACCTCGGCGAGCTGGGTCTCGCGCGGCCGGAAGGTGGCGACGCCGCCGGTCTCGCAATAGCCGGCGTAGTTCACGAGCGTGGCGAGCTCGCCGAGCAGGCTGCGCGCCTGGTCGCGGTCCTCCGCGGCGTTCTCGCCGTCCGAGGCGTAGAAGAAGTAGGAGTTGGTGCGGCTCGGGTCGAAGCGCTTCTGGACCATCTCCAGCGCGAGCTGCGCTACGCTGGAGGTGACCGTGCCGCCGCTCGACGACGCCTGGAAAAACTGGCTCTCGTCGAACTCCCACGCTTCAGCGGCGTGGGCGAGGAACACGGTTTCCACCTTCGTGTACTGGCGCCGGATGCCCTGCAGGGCGAAGAAGAAGAATTGCTTGGCAAGGCGGCGCTGCGCCTCGTCCATGCTGCCCGACACGTCGAGCGCGAAGATTACCGCGGCGTTGGTGGCGGGGGTTGCGCGCTTGGCGAGCTGCCGGAAGCGCAGGTCGTCGTTCGCAATCGCGACGGCGTTGGTCTGAAGAGACCTTCTCTTGACCGCCTCCTTCAGGGTCCGTCGGCGGTCGAGCCGGGAGCGCGCGCCGCGCTTGTCCCAGCCCTCGCGCACGTAGTCGGGCTCGTCCAGCGTCGCCGAGCGCTTGGGCTTGAGCTCGGGGAGCTTGAGCTCCTCCCAGAGCCAGTCGACGATCTCGTCGATTTTCAGCTCGAGCACGAACTTGATCTCGCCCGAGCCGGTGCCGCCGGCGCGGCCCTGCGAGTCGCCTTGCTCGCGTCCCGGCTGCAGGATGTCGCCGGGCTGGCCCTTGCCCTGGCCCGCGCCCTGCTGCGTGTCGGCGTCGAGCAGCCGAAAGCGCGCGTGCTCGAGGAACTTGACCGGCACCACCACGGTGCGGTTGCCCGGGCGGCTGATGAGGTCGGCGCCGGCGAGCAGCTCGGGCAGGCTTTCCTTCACCGCCGAGCGCACTTTCTGGTTGTGCCGCAGCCAGTCCCTCGCGCCTCTCGAGAAGAGGTCGTACCAGGGCGTCTCGGCCGCTATGCGGATGGTCACTCTTGTGCCAGTAGGGTGGTCACGTAGTTGAGCGCCTCGCGGGCGCTGTGGGTGTCGTAGCCGTACTCGTCCACCAGGCGCTTCTCGACCACCGAGATCTTCTGCCGCGTCTCGTCGTCGGGTCGCGCCGAGGAGCTCACCAGGCGCAGCACGTCGCGGCGCTGCTCGAAGAGGTACTGCTCGACCGCGTCGTGCAGCGGCGCGTGGCTGTCCAGGCTGAACTTCTCGCCGCGCTTGTAGGCGCCCATCGCCTTGCGCACCACTTCCTGGCGGAAGGAGAGCTTGCCCGACTCGGAGATGCGGATCTTCTCTTCCACGTTGCGCAGGAAGCGCTCGTCGGGTTTGCGCTCCTCGCTGGTGATCGGGTCCTTGATGAAGCGGTTGTCGAGCGTGGCCTCGACCTCGTCCAGGTACTTGTCGAGCAGCTGCTGCGCTTCCTGCTCGAAGGACACGAACAGCGCCTTGTGCACGTCTTCCTTCACCCAGCGGTTGTAGAAGTCCTTGCGCACCGTGACCAGGAAATCGACCCACTTGCGCTTCTTCTTGCCGTCGATGCGCACGTCGGACTCGATCGCGTCCTTGAGCGCGATCAGCACGTCCATGGTGGTCAGGCTCTTCGCCTGCGACTGGATGATGGCGCCCGAGAGCGCGTTGATCACGAAGCGCGGCGAGACGCCCGCGAGCCCTTCCTCGGGATTGCGCATGCGCATCTTCTCGACTTCCGACTGCGAGACGCCTTCGACGTCCTCGCCGGCGTACAGCCGCACCTTCTTCTGGTTGTCGGTCTCGCGCTCGTCGCCCTCGGTAAGGCGCGAGAGCACCGCGAACACCGCCGCCACGTGCAGCGCGTGCGGATCGAGGTGCACCTCGCGGAACGCCTGCGTCGAGGAGACGAGCTTGCGATAGATGCGCGCCTCCTCCCGGAAGGACAGCGTATAGGGCACCTGCACGATCACCATGCGGTCGAGCAGCGCCTCGTTCTCGGGCTCCTGCAGGAACTTGCGGAACTCGGCGAGGTTGGTGTGCGCGAGGATCGTTTCATCCAGATGGATGAGCGGGAAGCGCGAAACCTTGACGTTCTTCTCCTGCGTCAGCGTAAGCAGGAGGTACAGGAACTCGCGCTTCACCTTGAGGATCTCGATCATCTCGAGCAGGCCGCGGCTCGCGGCGAACACCGCGCCGGACCAGGACCAGGCACGCGGGTCGCCCTCGTCGCCGAACTCGGAGACTTTGGAGAGATCGACCGAGCCGACCAGGTCGGCGATGTCGGCGGTCGTCGGGTCGTGCGGCGCGTAGGTGCCCACGCCGGCGCGCCCGGCCTCGGAGATGAAGATGCGCTGCACCGGCACCTGCATGAAGTCGCCGCCGAACTCGCTCTGCACGCGCATGGTGCAGTGGGGGCAGAGCTCGCCGCTGATGTCGATGCCGTAGGTGGCGCGGAACTGGCCGCGCATGGTGTGCGGAATGAGGTGCAGCGGCGACTCGTGCACCGGGCAGCCGTGGATGCCGTAGAGCGCGCCGGCCTCGGTGTGGCTGTAGGCTTCCAGCCCGCGCTTGAGCAGGATCACCATGCTCGACTTGCCGCCCGACGGCGGCCCGAGCAGCAGCAGCAGCCGCCGGCCGACCTCGCTGCCGGCGCTCGCGGCCTTGAAATAGTCCGTCACGCGCTCGAGGGTATCGTTGATGCCGAAGAGCTCTTCCTCGAACAGGCCCTCCTTGGTGCGCAGCATGTCCCAGATGTACTGGTGGCTCGAGCGGGCGATGCCGCGCGCATCGGCCGGCACCACGCTCTCGAGGAACTGGGCGAAGGTCCCGGCCCAGTGCGCCGCGCGGTGCTGCTTGCTGAACTCGCTGAGCGAGCGGATGAGGCTGTTACGCTTCTCGTCGTGCTCGTTGATGGCTCGTGCCGGCATGTTCATGGTTCGCGTAACCTCCATTAAGCTCTGATGCTATTAATCACGAACTAGTGCCCGTCCACTATCACTGCAAAGCAAATAACGAACCGTCCAACGGGTCTACAAAAACTTAGTTGACGTAATAAAATGAAAAAGCGACGGGAGGTTTCCCGACAGGAAATGGGGATTCATGCGGCGCAAGAACAGCACCGCCTACTGCGCGTCATGATTCGATGACAGAACCGAAGAACGTTTCATCGGTCATAATCGTTGACGCGCATGCTTAAAGAAATTCTCGGCGTCGCCGACGACCCGCCAGCCAAGCGCCGCTGGTTCCACGACGAGTATTTCGACCTTTTCGTGTGGCAGGCGGGCGGCGAGGTCACGCTGTTCCAGCTTTGCTATGGCGGCGACAAGAGCGAGCGCGCACTGGTCTGGGACAAGGCGCGCGGCTTTTTCCACGACGGTCCCGCATCGCGGGACGTGGTTGCGCTATTCGAGGACGCCGCCGCCGACCTGCCGGCCGATCTGCGCGCCGAGATCCGCGAGAAGGTGCACGAGTTCGCCGGGCGGCAGCTGTCGGTGATTTCGCGCCGCAAGAAGTTCCGCCGGGCTTCGTGGCAGCGCTAGCTTCGCTCTTGTAGTTTTTCGGTTACGGGGAGGGGACGATGAAACCGGAGCTCGTGTGGTTATTGTGGGCCGTGGCGTTGACGTTCTTTCAAATGCTGGTGGCGGTGAGCGGCGCGACGCTCCAGGTGGGCCTGCCGAAGCTAGCCGCCAACCGCGAAGGGCTGGGGCCGTGCACCGGCTGGGCGGGCCGGGCGCAGCGCGCGCACCACAACATGCTCGAGAGCCTGGTGCTGTTTGCAGCCCTGGTTCTGATCGCGGTCGTCGCCGGCAAGACCAATTCCGACACGCTCCTCGGCGCCCAGCTCTTCTTCTGGGCGCGCCTCGCCTACGCCTTCGTCTACTGGGCGGGCATCCCGTGGCTGCGCACCCTGGTCTGGCTGGTCTCGGTGATCGGCCTGCTGCTCATTTTCTTGCAGCTCCTTTAGGCGCGCCGATCGCCACGGGGCGGATCGCCGAGCCCGCGGCGCCCTTGTCGCGCAGCGGCAGGATCAGCGCGCAGGAGGTCCACACGCGGTCGGCGGCGAGCTCGTCGAGCTTCGCGTTCTCGATGAGGTGGATCCCGGCCTGCGAGAGCATGTGGTGGTGCACCGCGAACGGCAGCCCGGGCGGCGTGCCCGGCGCCGGCCCCGCCTTGCCGGCGAGCATGCCGTCGGCCACGGTGTCGACGAACGGCGTGTCGAGCGCGATCGCCACAATGCGCCGCTCGGCGAGCCACTGCGCCGCGTCGAAGGACAGCCCGGGCGCCTTGGTGTAATAGAACTTCTCGGTATCCGGGTCGCGCCAGTGGTCGCCCCAGCCGGTGCGCACCAGCGCCACGTCGCCCGGCAGCACGCCGCGCTGCGCGAGGCCCTGCGCCTTCAGCATGCCCTCGAGGTCCTTCGCCGTGACCAGCTCCCCGTCCTTCATCGCGCCCTTCTTGTAGGCCTTGGCGTCGAACAGCACCGCGCTGGTGATGATCGGCGGCGCTTTGTCGATGCCGAGCCTGACGAGCGGCGAGTCCGGGGTCGGCTTCACGTCCTTCTGCGTGAAACCGCCGTAGTAGACGGCGGTGTCGGCGGGGAAATCGCTCTTGCCGTCCCAGGGCTGCTTGAAGGCGCCGAAATGCCCGAGCGCGTCGATCTGGGTTCCCTGCTGCGCCGGCTGCGCGCCCTGGTTGAAGGTCTCCACGTTGAAGAGGTGCGCCGTGCCGGCGATGCCCGCGCTCGGCTCGGGCTTTAGGTTGTACGCGCCGGCGAACGGCGAGAGCGGCATGGTGTTCGAGCGCAGGTACGAGAGCTCGTAGGGCTTCGCGCCCGGCTGCTGCATGTGCCAGGCACAGCGCATCTGCGTCGCCGGGCCGATCTGGTTCGCCATGCCGCGCTCGTCGCCCGCGGGCCAGGGCGGCGAGGGCACCTTCAGCCGGCGCAGGTTGTCGGGCTCCTGGGCTTGCACGGAGAAAGCCACCAGGAGCAAAAAAAATGGGGTCAGACCCCATTTTCCTTTCACGATGCGTCTCATTTACGGGCTCCGGTTTCCGCCAGATGCGCCAGCGCTTCGCGCCCCCTAACCATGTCTTCCAGGCTGCCGAAGGCCTGCATGTAATGCCCGCGGTAGCCGCTCGCCTCGATCGCGGCGAACATCGCGCCGAAGTCGATCGTGCCTTCTCCGGGCCGCAGGTGCTCCTCGTGCGTGCCGCGGCAGTCGGCGAGGCGAACCTCGCCGCAGCGGCGCATGTCCAGCCCGGCCATGAACGCGTCGATGCTGTTGGGCCGGATGTGGGCATGGTTCACGGTGAAGCTCCAGCCGAGCGCCGGCGAATCGAGGCGCTCGAAGTAATACTGGCATTCCTGCAGGTCGCTGGCTAGGTAATGCATCTCGGCCTGCTCCGGCTCGGGGTTCAGGTTCTCCAGCAGCAGCTTGAGCTTCTTCTTCTCCGCCGCCTTCGCCGCGCGCGCGATGCGCGCCACCGCGGCCTCCATGCGCACGCGCTTGTCGGCTCCGAAGTGGTAGCCGCCGTGCACCACGATCCAGCCTGCGCCGAGCTTCTTGGCGGCGTCCATGTAGGCCGCGAAGTAGGCGTCGGTAGCGCTGGTGACGAAAGGCGAGGTCTCGGCGACGTTCACCGCCGAGAGGGTATGGAGGCCGATCCGGATGTCGTGGGCTTCGAGGTGCCGGCGCGCATTCGCGAGGCGCGGCGAGCCCGTCTCCAGCAGTTCCGGGGTCTGGTCGAGGCAGAGGTCGATGTACCGCACCTTGTGCGCGATCGCCCATGCGACGGCGCGCTCGAGCGGCAGCTTCTGGTTGATGTCTACGCCGATGCGATCAAACAGTCTTGACACGGAAGAACCTCGACCAGAGGGGAACGGTGACGGCGACGAGCGCGCAGGCGAGCAGCACCGCGGCGATCGGGCGCGTGACGAAGATCGCCGGGCTGCCGTGCGATAACGTGAACGACTGGCGCAGCGCATTCTCGAAGATCGGCCCGAGCACCAGGCCGAGGATCATCGGCGCCATGCTCCAGTCGTAGCGCTTCATCAGCCAGCCGAGCACGCCCAGCCCGAGCATCAGCCAGGCATCCTCGATGTTGTTGGCGCGCGAGATCACGCCGGTCACGCAGATGGCGAGGATCGGCGGGTAGATCCAGCTGTAGCGGATGCGCAGCAGGCGCGCGAACAGGCCGGCGAGCGGCAGGTTCATGGCGAGCAGGATCAGGTTGCCGATGAACATGCTGGCGATCACGGCCCAGACCAGCTTGGCGTTGGTGGTGAACATGTCCGGCCCCGGCCGCATGCCGAACATGATGAGCGCGGCGAGCATCACCGCGGTCGTGTTCGACCCCGGCACGCCGAGCGCGAACATCGGCACCATCGCGCCGGCCGAGGCGGCGTTGTTCGCCGATTCCGGCCCGGCCACGCCCTCGATCGCGCCCTTGCCCAGGCGCGCGGGGTCCTTGGCCAGCTTCTTCTCCGCGATGTAGGCGATGAAGGAGGCGATGGTCGCGCCGGCCGCGGGCAGCACGCCGATCACGAAGCCGATGCCGCTGCCGCGCAGGATCGCCATGCGCGCCTGGCGCCACTCCTCGCGGTTCGGCAGCACGCGCCCCACGTTCAGGATCGGGTTCGCCGCGGCCATGCGGCAGCTCGCCAGCACCTCGCCGACGCCGAACAGCGCCACCGCCAGGATGATGAAGTCGACGCCGTCGAGCAGCCACGACTGGCCGAAGTCGAAGCGCGGCACCCCGACCTGCGGGTCGATGCCGATCGTGCCGAGCAGCAGCCCCGCGACGCCGGTGGCGAGCCCCTTCAGCACCGAGCCGCCGACGGCGGCCAGCGCGGTGAGCCCGAGCAGCACGAGCGCGCAGTACTCCGGCGGGCCGAAGGCGAGCGCGATCTTGGAGAGCGGCGGCGCGAGCAGCATGAGCCCGAGCGTGCCGAGCGTGCCGGCGACGAACGAGCCGATCGCCGCGATGCCGAGCGCCACGCCGCCGCGACCCTGCAGCGCCATCTGGTAGCCGTCGAGCGCGGTCATCACCGAGCTTGATTCGCCCGGCACGTTGATCAGCACCGAGGTAAGCGTGCCGCCGTACTGCGCGCCGTAGTAGATGCCGGCGAACATGATGATCGCCCCGGTCGGGCTCGCGCCGTACGTGAGCGGCAGCAGGAGGGCGATCGCGGCGGAGGGGCCGATGCCGGGAAGCACGCCGATCAGCTGCCCGAGCGCCACGCCGAGCAGGCACATCAGGAGGTTGGCCGGCGTCGCGGCGGCGGCGAATCCCTGCGCCAGCTGGGCGAGGAGCTCCACCTAGATACCCAGCGGTCCGACCGGCAGCGGCACGCCGAGCCAGGTCCTGAAGACGAGATAGAGCACCGCGCTCGCCGCGGCCGCGACCAGCATCGAGCGCAGAAGCGGCAGCCGCTCCACCGCCACGAACAACACCAGCATCAGCAGGAAGATGGAGAGCGCGAAGCCGACGAGCGGCACGCCGACGATCGCGGCGGCCAGCGCAGCGAGCACGATGAGCGGCTTGCCGATCGGCTCCTCCGGTTTTGCTGCATGATGAACCACGATATTGGTGGCGCCGATCATGCCCGCCAACGCGACGAGCAAGATGCCGTACCAGAGCGGCATGAAGCCGGAGGCGGGCGCGAATCCGTCCCACAGCGGCATGGTCGCGGCGCGGGCGATCCAAAGCCCGCCGAGCGCGACAAAAAGAAGGGCGAGCGCGAGCTCGCCCCGGACGATCCTCACTTACCCAGCAGCTCGCGGTACAGCTTCTCCTGGTTGGCCAGGAACGCGTCGAAGTCCTTGCCCGTGATCGGCGCGGCCTGCGCCACGTTCTCGCGGAAGTAGGCGGCGAGCGCGGGGGAGGCGGCGACCTTCTTCATCACGCCCTCCCAGTACTGCGCGGCCGCGTCGGGCGCGTCCTTCGGGATCGCGACGCCGCGCCACATCTGGAAGTTGGGCGTGTTGATGCCTTCCTCCTTGAACGTGCGTACCTCGGGCAGCGCGGCGAAGCGGCTGTCGCGCACCACGCCGAGCGCGCGCACCTTCTGGCCCTGGAGCTGCCCCATGAACTCGAGCGGGTTGCCCATCGAGGCCTGCACGTGCCCGCCGAGCAGCGCGGTGAGCGCCTCGCCGCCGCTGTTGAAGCTGACGATGTTGTACTGCACGCCGGTCGCCTTGGAGAGCACGGTCACCGCCATCACGTCGGTGGTGCCGCCCGCCGAAAACGCCATGCTCTTCGCCGGCTTCGATTTCGCGTCCTTCACGAACTCGGTGAGCGTGCGCCACGGCGCGTCGGCGCGCACGAAGAACACGAAGTCGTCGAGCATCAGGTTCATCACCGGCTTCACCTCGGTGAGCGTGCGCGCGCTCGGGTTCATGATCGGCGTGATCTGCGTGGTGCCGTTGATCAGGATCAGCGTGTGCGGGTCGCCCTTGCGGCTCGCCGACACGTAGCCGATGCCCGCCGCGCCGCCGCCGCCGGGCTTGTTCACCAGCGCGACCGGCACCGGCACCAGCTTCTCGTCGACGATGATCTTGTGGATCACGCGCGCCATCAGGTCGGCGCCGCCGCCGACCGCGAACGGGATCACGAACTCGACGTCCTTGGTGGGCTTCCATCCTTGCGCCAGCGCGACGCCGGGCAGCGCGGCCAGCAACAGCAGTCTTGCAAGAAAGCGCATCGATTTCCTCCTCGGGGAAAGACGTTGTTGTGGTGCGCACTATACTCGCGCCCATGGGCATGCTGGTAGAGGGCGTCTGGCGCGACGTTCCGCGCGACACGAAATCCACCGGCGGGGCCTTCGTGCGGCCGGAAAGCGCGTTCCGCGACCGGGTGCGCGAGCCCGAGCCCGGCCGCTACCGGCTCTACGTCGCGAAAAGCTGTCCCTGGGCGCACCGCACGCTCGTGGTGCGCGCGCTGAAAGGCCTGGACCGGGCGATCGCGGTTTCCTATGCCGAGCCCGAAATGGGCGAGAACGGCTGGGTGTTTCCCGAAGGCTTTCTGCACCAGGTCTACGTGAAGGCGAGCCCGCGCTACACCGGCCGCGTGACCGTGCCGGTGCTGTGGGACGAAAAGGAGCGCCGCATCGTCAACAACGAGTCGGCCGAGATCATCCGCATGCTGAACCGGGAGTTCGACGGCCTCGCGCGGCGCCGGCTCGCCGACCTGTACCCAGAAAAACGAAGAAGGGAAATCGATTGGCTCAACGATCGCATCTACCGCACGGTGAACAACGGCGTGTACCGCGCGGGCTTCGCCACCGCCCAGGACAAGTACGAGGAGGCGGTGACGGAACTCTTCCGCACCCTCGACTGGCTGGAAAAGCGCATGCGCAGGCGCAAGTGGCTCTGCGGGAGCGTCTTCACCGAGGCGGACGTGCGGCTCTTTACCACGCTCGTGCGCTTCGACGCGGTGTACTACTCTCACTTCAAATGCAACCTGCGGCGGCTCGTCGACTACCCGAACCTCTGGCGCTGGACGCGCCGCGCGTACGCGCTGCCCGGCGTGGCGAAGACCGTCGACATGGCGCAGATCAAAGCGCATTACTACCGCAGCATGAAGCAGATCAATCCTACGCAAATCGTGCCAAAAGGGCCGCTGCTGGATTTTGGTTCGTCATAAGCCTGGTCCTGCCGCTCGCTGCGGGAGCCACAACCGATCCGGTTGACGGCGTGCTCGCGCCGGGCGAGGCCGGGGTCGGCTTCACCTGGCGCTTCGAGCCCTCGCCGTACCGGGGCTCGGACGTCCATTCCGACCTGCTGCCGCAGTTCCGCTATGAGAGCCGCTATTTCTTCCTGCACTCGGACCGCATCGGGTTGAAGCTCGAGCGCGAGCACTCGCGCTACGAGCTGTTCCTGCGCCGGCGGCTGGAGGGCTTCGCCTCCGATCACGTGCCCGAAAGCATGCTCGGCATGGAGAAGCGCGCCGCTGGCGACGACCTCGGCGTCGCGTTCCGCTTCCGGCTCGGCGCGGGCGCGGTTTACGGCGAAGCGATGCAGAACGTGAGCGAGGAGTCCGACGGCACCGAGCTGCGCCTCGGCTACCGCTACGAGCGCTGGTGGACCGGCCCGTTACGGTGGCGCCCCTATGTGACGCTCTCCTGGCGCGACGCCAAGCTGAACGACTACTACTACGGTGTGCGTCCGGAAGAGGCGACCGCCGACCGGCCCGCGTACTCGCCCGGTTCAGGATTCAATCTCGAGCTCGGCGCGCTCGCCGCGTACCGCCTGACCGAGCGCTGGCAGGTGCTCGCCGGCGCGGGCGTGACGCGCTGGTCGAGCGGCGTGAGCGACAGCCCGGTGGTCGACAACGGCACGCAGTTCTACGGGATGCTCGGCCTCATGTACGGTTTCAGGCCCGACCAGGCGAGCGAGTGGGATCGCCGGCCGCTCATCGCGCGGCTTACCTACGGCCAGTCGACCGACTGCGACTTGTTGCCGATCCTCGGCTGGGGCTGCACCACGGTCAACACGCAGGACGAGACCAGCATCTGGGCGCTCGACGTCGGCCAGGTCCTCGTCAAGCGCGTCAACGACTGGCCGCTCGACATCGCGGGCTTCATCGGCCTGCTCAGGCATCAGGAGCGCGGCCTGCAGGAGGACTTCTGGCAGATCAACGCCTACTTGAAGCCCTACTACTACTTCGGACCGTGGTGGCGCGACTGGCTGCGCACGCGCTTCGGCTTCGGCGCCGGCATCTCGTACGCCAGCCGCATTCCATTCACCGAGCAGCGCGACCAGGCACTGCGCGGGCGCGACACTTCCAAGCTGCTGCTCTATCTCGATCCGACCATCGACATCAACGTCGGCGACGTCTTCCGCAGCCGGCCGCTTCGCGAAACCTACCTCGGCATCGGCGTCTCGCACCGCTCCGGCATCTTCGGCAGCGCGCGGCTCTTCAACAGCGTCGACGGCGGCTCGAACTACATTTACGGCTTCATCGAGACGGGCTTCTAGCGAGCAGCGCGAGCAGCTCTTTGACCGCGGCCGGCTTCACCAGGTAGTGGTCGAAGCCCATGGCGCGGGACAGGCTGCGATCCGCGGGCCGCGTGAACGCGCCAGTGAGCGCGATGAGCAGTGGGCAGCGCCGAGGGTGGCGGCTGCGCAGCCAGCGCGCGAGGTCGTAGCCGCTGATGTCCGGCATCTGCAGATCGAGGATCACCGCGTCGGGCCGGAAAGCGCCCTCGGCGGCGAGCACGTCGGCGCTGCGACAAACGCCTTGAACCTCGTGGCCTTCGGTTTCCAGCAGGGATGTCAGCGCCGACACCGCGTCGCGGTTGTCATCGGCAACCAGCACCTTCATCAGACCCTCCGCTAGGGCCCCCTCGCGCTATGCTCGCGCGCGCCGCCCCTGGCAGCTATCGTGGAATTGCTAATCTGGTGTCGCGCGCGTGCGACGGCTTGTCGGATCGGTCCGACGGCAGATTCGTGGCACTCCGGTAGATAAGCCCCCTTGCGCTGTGACAAAATTCACGCCGCGAATGTAGGGGGAGAAGTGTGAGAAGAGATGCATGGCGCAACGCGCGCGCTCGCGCATTGCGAACGCATTCGCGATCTGATCCTGCACCACAGCGGCGGCTGGGCCGACGCCGACTCGTTGCGCAGGTTCCGCAGCCTGTCCTACTCCGCCGCCTGCGCCGCGGACGACGCGGAATGCGTCGAGCTGATGCGCGTCGCCGACCAGTACGCGGCGGACCTCTTTTCCGCGGTCGGCCATCACAACTGGGCGCGCGGCAAGACCTCGGGTGCCGACGTGCTGCGGCTCTGCATTCTCGGCAAGCTCGACGCGGTCCGCCTCCGGCTCAGCCGCGTGCTGCAGGCCCGGAAGCCCTATCCGAGCGAGGAGTAGCCGCCGTCCACCGGGATCGCGGTCCCGGTAATGAAGTCCGACGCCCGCGAACAAAGAAACACGGCAATCCCTGAAAGGTCTTTCGGCTCGCCCCAGCGGCCCGCGGGCGTGCGCGCGAGCACGCGCTCGTGCAGGCCGGCGATGTCCTTGCGCGCGCGCTGCGTGAGCGCGGTGTCGATCCATCCCGGCAGCACGGCGTTCACCTGGATGTTGTCCTTTGCCCAAGCGCAGGCGAGCGCGCGCGTGAGCTGCACGATGCCGCCCTTGCTCGCGCCGTAGGGCGCAACGAACGCCGCGCCGAAGATCGACATCATCGAGCCGATGTTCACGATCTTGCCGCCGCCGGCGCGCTTCAGGTGCGGGTAGGCGGCCTGCGACGCGACGAAGGCGCTCGTCAGGTTGGTGTCGAGCACGAGCTTCCATTCGTCGAGGCTGTATTCCTCCGGCCGCTTGCGGATGTTGGTGCCGGCGTTGTTCACCAGGATGTCGAGCCGGCCCAGGCCCTGCGCCGCCGCTTCCACCATTGCACGGCAGGCTGTCTCGTCTTTCAGGTCGCCTTCGACCGCAACCGCGCCCGGCAGCGCCGCCAGCGCTTCCTGATTCTTGCCTTGGTCGCGCCCCGCGATCGCGATCTTCGCGCCCGCCGCCGCCAGGCCCTGCGCCATGCCGAGGCCGATGCCGCCGTTGCCGCCGGTCACGAGCGCGGCCTTGCCCTTGAGATCGAACAGGTCCATGCGGCGATTATCTAATACTTGACAAAAGCAAGTATCTCGGCCGACGATGCGTCGCATGATCGCCCGGCTGTGGAGAGGAGTCGCGCGCGACCGCGGCCACGCCGAGGCGTACCTGCGGCATCTGAATGCCAACGTGCTGCCCTCGCTGAAGACGATTGAGGGTCACCGCGGACTGCGCGTGCTGCGGCGCGACGAGGGCGCTCGCGTGGAGTTCCTCGTCATGACGCTCTGGGATTCGATGGACGCGATCCGCCGCTTTGCGGGCGAGCATCCCGAGCGCGCGGTGGTCGAGCCCGAGGCGCGCGCGGCGCTCGCGGAGTACGACGATTTCGTGCGCCACTACGAGGTGGAACGATGAACCGCATCGACGCGATCCGCCGCTTCAACCGCTTCTACACCCGCCGCATCGGCGCCCTGCAGCAGGGCTACATGGGCAGCACCTTCCCGCTGCCCCAGGCGCGCGTGCTCTACGAGATCGGCCAGCGCGGCGAATGCACCGCGAGCGAGCTCGGCGCCGAGCTCGACCTCGACCTCGGCTATCTCAGCCGGCTGCTCCAGGGGATGAAGCGCCAGGGCGTGGTGCAGGGCGAGGCGGCGAGGGAGGACGCGCGCCGCGTGCGGCTCTCGCTCACCGCCAAGGGACGCAAGGCCTACCAGCTGCTCGACAACCGCTCGCGCGAGCTCGTCGCCGGCATGCTCGGCAGGCTCGCGTCGCCCGACCAGGCGCGACTGGTGGGCGCCCTTCAGGCCGTGGAAGCCGTGCTCGACGGGAAGAAGCAGGCTCCGATCACGCTAAGGACGCATCGACCGGGCGACATGGGATGGGTGATCCAGGCGCACGGGCGGCTCTATTTCGAGGAGCGCGGCTGGGACGAGCGCTTCGAGGCGCTGGTCGCGGAGATCGCCGCGGCCTTCGTCCAGAACTTCGACAAGAGCCGCGAACGCTGCTGGATCGCCGAGATGGACGGCGAGCCGGTCGGCTGCGTGTTCGCGGTCGAGGAAAACCGGACCACCGCAAAGCTGCGCCTGCTGCTGGTCGAACCCAAGGTGCGCGGGCGGGGCCTCGGCCGGCGCCTGGTGGAGGAGTGCATCGCGTTCTGTAGAGACAAGGGCTACCGCAAGCTCGTGCTCTGGACGCAGTCGAACCTCACGGCCGCGCGCGCGATCTACGCCAAGACCGGATTCAAGAAGGTCAAAGAGGAAAAGCACGCGAGCTTCGGCACGAAGCTCACCGGCGAGTACTGGGAGCTCAAGCTCTAGGAAGGTTTGTAGCGAACGACCTTGTTGCGCCCTTCCTGCTTGGCCTGGTAGAGCGCGCGGTCGGCGCGCGCGGCGAGCAAGTCGAGCGTGCGCCCGTCCTCGGGGTAGCAGGACACGCCGATGCTGACGGTGGCGTTGATCGACTGGCCGTCGACCGTCAGCGGGCGTGAGGCGATCGCGGCGCGGATGCGCTCGGCGACCTCGAGCGCGCCCTTGGGCGGCGTCTCCGGCAGGAGCACGATGAACTCGTCGCCACCGTAGCGCGCCGGCACGTCGGTCGCCCGCAGCTCGACCTGCACCGCATTCGCAACCTGGCGCAGGAGCCGGTTGCCGGCATCGTGGCCGTGCTTGTCGTTCACGGTCTTGAGGTTGTCGGAATCGAGCATCAGCACGCTGGCCGGGCGGCCGTAGCGCATGGCCTGGCCGAACAGGCGGTTCGCCGCGATGGCGAAGCCGCGCGTGTTGAAGAGCCCGGTGAGGTCGTCGGTCTCCGAGAGCAGCTTCGCCTGCTGCAGGCCGTAGCGGATGTCGGCGGAGAACATGGTGGTGATGTAGGCGACGAGCAGCACGGGCGCGAGCTGCGCCGCGAACCCGGCGGCGAAGCGCAGCGAAAGCATCTCGTCGACGCTGGTGCTGCCGAGCAGGATGTAGCACGCGGCGATCAGGCCGACGTTGGCGAGCGTCGCGAACTTGCCGAGCGTCAGCGACGAGGTGATCACCGGCAGCAGGAACAGGTTGACCAGCGGGCTCGCCAGGCGCTCGGTGTACCACAGCACCCAGGTAATGAAGGCGATCATGCCGACCGTCTCAATCGCGATCTTCCAGCGCGTCTCGCGCTTGTAGAAGTTCGCGTAGCGAAAGCTCATCACCATCGCGGCGTAGAAGAACAGGCCGGCCGAGACCGCGGCGTGGGCCTCGGCATCGCCGCGCTCTCCGCCGAATACCAGGTAGAGCAGGACGAGGATCAGCAGCAGCCAGTGGATCTCCGCGACGGTGCGCGAGATGCCCCGCAGCTCTTCCTGCTCGATCGAGACCATTGCTCGCCGTTCTTCTTGTGCCACCTACGGCTCTCCCTAAACCCTGCGTGTATTATGCGGCGGCATGGAATTCTCCGCCAAAGGCCTGCGCGTCCTGGTGACCGCGGGCGCGGCCGGCATCGGCCGCGTGATCGCGCGGACCTTCGCCGAGCACGGGGCGCGCGTGCACATCTGCGACGTCGACGAGAAAGCGCTCGCCAGCACCAAGAAGCAGCTTCCGGCGGTCAGCCAGACCGTGGCCGACGTCGCGCGGCTGGACGACGTCGATCGGCTGTTCGAGGACGTGAAGAAGCAGCTTCATGGGCTCGATGTGCTGGTCAACAACGCCGGTATAGCGGGACCGACCGCGAAGGTCGAGGACATCCGCCCGGAAGACTGGGATCGCTGCATCGCGATCGACCTGAACGGGATGTTCTACGTCACGCGCAAGGCGATGCCGCTCATCAAGGAGGCCGGCGGCGGCAGCATCATCAACCTCTCGTCGATTGCCGGGCGCTTCGGCTTTCCGATGCGCACGCCCTATTCGGCCGCCAAGTGGGCGGTCGTCGGCTTTACCCAGAGCCTCGCCGCCGAGGCCGGTCCGGACAAGGTGCGCGTCAACTGCATCCAGCCCGGCATCGTCGAGGGCGAGCGCATCGACCGGGTGATCGAGGCGAAGGCGAAAAGCCTCGGCATCTCACAGGACGAAGTGCGCAACCGCATGCTCGCCGGCACAAGTCTCAACACGACCGTGACCGCGCAAGACATCGCCAACATGGCGCTTTTCCTCGCCACTGCTCCCGGCCGCCACATCTCCGGGCAGGACATCGCGGTTTGCGGCGGCTCGCGCTACCTGGTCTAGAAGCGCGCCGCGTTCGATCGGACGAACACCCGCAGGCGCTCGAGGAACAATTCCACCACGGGCGTCAGCGTGCGGTTCTTCACCGTCACGATGGCGACCGGAAAAGTGTGCGGCGGCAGCCTGACGGGCAACTCCTTCAGGCCCACGCCTCCCGCGCTCACGTGCAGCAGCGATCGTGGCATGCACGTGAGGAAACCGCCGTCCACCAGCAAGTGCGCGCGCAGCTGCACCGAGAATGTCATCACGCGTAACTTGGGAGCCGGGAGCGCGTTCTCGCGGAAAGCCTGCTCAAGGAGGATGGTGGTCAGCGTCTCGCGCGGGGTGACCACCCACGGCTCGTCGACGAGATCCGCGAGCTCGATCCTGCGCCGCCGGGCCCAGCGGCTGTTCGCACCGGCCGCGATCACCGCCGGGTCGTCGAACAGGATCTCCACGTTGAATTCATCACCGAATTGCGGCACGTGCACCCGGGTGAGCGCGATATCGAGCTTACGGGCGTGGAGCTCCGGCAGCTCCCCGCTGGGAATGGGCAGATGGTCGATCCGCAGCGCGATACCCGGATGCTCGACGCAGAATGCGCGCACCATGCTCGACAGCAGTTCTGAAAACGACTCCGGCCAGCCGATGCGCACCTCGCCTGCGCTCGGATCGGCGAGAAACGAGATATCGCGCAGACCCTGCTTCAGCTCGTCGAGCGCCGCCAGCCCCCGCTTGAGCAAGGCGTTTCCGTAGATCGTCGGCGCGACGCCTTGCGGGCCGCGATCGAGCAGCCGGACCCGGAATGCGCTTTCGAGCGACGCGACGATTTCCGACACCGCGGGCTGAGTCACGCCGAGGTGGGCCGCCGCCTTCGCCATGCTGCCGTACTCCACAACGGCGGAGAACACTTCCAGGTCGCGGAAGCGCACTCGCCGACCGACCGTCGTCATCGCCATAGGCATAGCTTATATGGGTAGTGGCAAGTAGGCTCTTCCGCTTATAAGGGCGGCGGCCTACGATGAACCCGCCATGAGAGTCCTCGCCTTGCTCCTGTGTACCGCCTGTGCGGGCGCGGCGGCGCAGGACAAGTTTCCTTCGCGGCCGATCACGCTGGTCTCGCCGTTCCAGCCCGGCGGCAGCACCGACGTGATTCCCCGCGCCGTCGCTCCCGTCATCTCGGAAAGTCTGCGTACCGCGGTACTCGTCGAAAACCGCCCGGGGGCGACCGGCGCCATCGGGGCGGCGCACGTGGCCAGGGCGAAGCCCGACGGTCACACGCTGCTCGTGGTGTCCACGCCGGTCGTGGCAATCAACCAGTGGGTCTACAAGAGCCTGCCCTACAACCCGGAGACCGACTTCATTCCGGTCATCACCGTCGCGACGGCACCCAATCTGCTCGCCGTGCATCCCGGCGTTCCCGTGAGTAACCTCGCCGAGCTGATCGCGCTGGCCAAGGCAAAGCCGCTGAGCTTCGCCTCGGCCGGACACGGCAGCCCCCAGCACCTTTGCGGCGAGCTGCTGAAGGTCGCCGCTGGTATCGATCTGGTTCACGTTCCGTACAAGGGCGCCGCGCCGGCGCAGCAGGATGTGGTGGCCGGGCAGGTGCCGCTGATCTGCAGTTCGCTGTCGGTTACGCTGGCGCAGGTCCGAGCCGGCCGCCTGCGCGCCATCGCGCTTGCCACGAAGAACCGCCATCCACAAGTGCCGGATATTCCCACTGCGCACGAGGCGGGCTTGCCGGGATTCGAGTTCGACGTGTGGTTCGGCCTGGTCGCGCCCGCGGCGACGCCGTCGGCGATCGTGGATCGCCTGAACGTCGAATTCGGGCGCGCGCTGCGCACGCCGGCCGTCGCCGCTCAGCTCCAGGGCCTCGGCCTGACGATCGTGGCCGACTCCCCGCGCGAGTTCGCCGCCCTGATCGCCGCCGAATCGGCAAAATGGCGCCGCATCGTCGAGCGCGCCGGCGTGAAGGCGGAATAGCTACCGCACGCGCGCCATCGCGTAGCCGTCGACGTACGCGCCGTCGCGGAAAGCGTACTTGCGGTACGTGCCCTCGATCTGGAAATCGAACTTCTTGTAGAGCTGGAGCGCGGGCTCGTTGTCGATATAGACGGAAAGCTCCAGGCGCGAGATGTTGAGCCACTTGTCGGCGATCTCGATCAGGTGCTTCATGAGCGCCGTGCCAATGCCGCGCGAGTGCCACTTGTCGTGCACCGCCATGCCGATCGACGCCGCGTGCTTGCGGCGCGGATAGCCGGGATTCAGGTTGAGCGCGGCGTGCCCGACGATCTCGCCCTGGACGCAGGCGACGAGCCCGTAGATCTGGTCGCCCGCCTCACCGAGGCGCTTCCTCCACAACTCTTCGGACGGGAAGGGGAGCTGCATCGTGCCCCAGATGGCGCGCGGCTGCGCGTAGACCTGCTGCACGCCCTTGTAGTCCCCCGGCTCGACGCGCCGGATCTCGATTTCCATCGTTAGAATCGGATCATGGCAGCAGCCCAAGGCAAAGTCATCATCACCTGCGCGGTCACCGGCTCGATCCACACGCCGAGCATGTCGCCGCACCTGCCGGTGACGCCGGCGGAAGTCGCAAGGGGGGCGATCGGCGCCGCGGAGGCCGGCGCCGCGATCGTGCACCTGCACGCGCGCAATCCGAAGGACGGCAGCCCGTCGCAGGATCCGGCGCTGTTCCACGAGTTCCTGCCGCAGATCGCGGTGGCGAGCGACGTGGTCATCAACCTCACCACTGGCGGCGCGGCGACCATGACGACCGAGGAGCGCCTGCAGCCCGCGCTGCAGCTCAAGCCCGAGGTCGCCTCGCTCAACATGGGCTCGATGAACTTCGGCCTGTACGAGATGCTCGGGCGCTACAAGGACTTCAAGTACGACTGGGAGAAGCCCTACCTGGCAGGGTCGGATGACCGCATCTTCAAAAACACCTTCAAGGACATCGCCTACATCCTGCAGTCGTGCAGCGAGAACGGCACGCGCTTCGAGATCGAGTGCTACGACATCGGCCACCTGTACACCGCGGCGCACTTCGTGGACCGGGGGCTGATCAAGCCGCCGATGCTCATCCAGTCGGTGTTCGGCATCCGCGGCGGCATCGGCCCGCACCCCGAGGACGTGCTGCACATGAAGCGCACCGCCGACCGCCTGTTCGGCGACGCCTACTACTGGTCGGTGCTCGGCGCGGGCCGCAACCAGATGTTCATCGCCGCGATGTCGGCGGTCATGGGGGGCAATGTCCGGGTGGGCCTGGAGGACAGCCTGTGGCTCGGCCGCGGCCAGCTCGCGAAATCCAACGCCGAGCAGGTGACGAAGGCGAAGCGCGTCCTGGAGGAGCTGGGATTGAGTGTGGCCACTCCGAACGACGCGCGCGAGATGCTCAAATTGAAAGGAGGAAGGAATGTCGCTTTCTAGGGTTCTGATTGCCGTGGGGCTATTGCTGGGCGCCACACTGGCTCACCCTCAAGACTGGCCCAATAAACCCGTCAAGTTCGTCTCGCCCTATCCGCCCGGCGGCTCGGTCGATCCGCTCGCGCGCATGCTCGGCGCGAAGCTCGGCGAGTCGCTCAAGCAGAACTTCATCGTCGAGAACCGCACCGGCGCCTCGGGCGTGATCGGCACCGACTACGTCGCGAAGAGCGCGCCCGACGGCTATACGTTCGTGTTCATCTTCGACACGCACGCGGTGCACCAGGCGCTCAATCCCAAGCTGCCGTTCGACCCGCTGAAGGATTTCGCCCCGGTGATGATCGTCGGCACCGCGCCGATGGCGATCACCACCGGCGCGCAGCAGCCGTACAAGAACTTCCAGGACGTGCTCGCCAAGGCGAAATCGGGTGGCGTATCGCTCGGCAACGTCGGCAACGGCTCGCTCGCGCACTTGACCACCATCGTGCTGAACCAGGCCGCCGGGACGAAGTTCGAGCCGGTCGCCTACAAGGGCGGCGGGCCGCTCTCGACCGACCTGATCGGCGGCCACGTGGAGCTCGCGATGGCCTCTACCGCCGCGCAGGCCCAGCACGTGCGGGGCGGAAAGATGCGCGCCCTCGTGCTCACCGGCGACAAGCGCTCGCACACCATGCCCGACGTACCGACGCTGAAGGAGCTCGGCATCGACGTCGTGGCGCACGCTTGGTGGGGCATCCTCGCGCCCGCCGGCACGCCCAAGCCAATCGTCGACAAGTTCCACGCCGAGCTGGTGAAGGCGATCAAGCTGCCCGACGTCAACAAGATGCTCACCGAGACCCAGGGCATGGACGTGGTCGCGCTCAGCCCCGACGCCACGCAGAAGTGGATCGCCGACAACATGGCGCGCTGGGGCAAGGTCGTCAAGGACAACAACATCAAGGCTGAATGAAGCTGGCGATCCTCGACGACTACCAGCGCGTTGCGCTGGAGTGCGCGGATTGGAAATCGCTGAAGGGCGTCGAGCTCCGGGCTTTTCATGAAGCATTCACCGGACTCGACCACGCCGCCAAGGAGCTGAAACCCTTCGACGTCATTTGCCTGATGCGCGAGCGCACGCCGTTTCCGCGCGCACTCGTCGACAAGCTCCCCAACCTGAAGTTCGTGAGCCTCACCGGTGCGCGCTCGCCGAGCCTCGACACGCAGGCGCTGAAGCAGCGCGGCATCCCGGTGAGCAATACACGCTCCGCCGGTGGCGGACTCTCCACCGTCGAGCTGACGTGGGGCCTGATCATCGCCGGCGCGCGCAACCTCGCGCAGGGCGAGCGCAACATGCGCGCCGGGCGCTGGCATGAAGCGATGTCTCCCGGTTTTTCTCTGGGCGGAAAACGCCTCGGGGTCCTCGGCCTGGGCAATATCGGTGCCCGCGTAGCGGCGATCGGCAAGGCGTTCGGCATGGAGTGCGCCGCTTGGAGCCAGAACCTCACCCGGGAAAAGGCCGACGCCGCCGGCGTCGCGCTGGTTTCGAAAGAGCAACTCTTCTCGCAGTCCGACGTGGTGACCATCCATCTGGTCCTAGGCGAGCGCACGCGCGGGCTCGTGGGCGCGGCCGACCTCGCACGCATGAAGCCCGGCGCGCTGCTCGTGAACACTTCGCGCGGGCCGATAGTGGTGGAGAAGGATCTCATCAACGCGCTGAAGGCGGGGGAATTGCTCGCAGCCCTCGATGTCTACGAGCGCGAGCCGCTGCCGGCGGACCATCCGCTGCGCAAGATGGAGAACGTCACCCTGTCCCCACACCTCGGCTACGTTCACGCGGACAACTACCGCATTTTCTACGGCGACACGGTCGAGAACGTGGCCGCCTGGCTGGCCGGAAAGCCGATTCGCGTCATCAACGCGTGATTTGATTTCATCCTGGCGAACCGCTTGAACCTCCGGTGCCGCGGCTGGTCAAGCTTCTAAAGGAGGAAGTTCATGGATCGAAACGCCGTCCGCAAGCAGGTGCACGCAGCGCTGGAACGCGAAGGCCGCATCCACCTCCACCGCCACCCTGTGAAGATCGACTCCGCGGACGGCACGGTCACCCTGGAAGGGGAAGTCGGCGACGTCGCGGCGAAGAAGCTCGCGCTCGAGCTGGCGGGCGCGGTGCGCGGGGTGCGCACCGTGGTCGACCGGCTGCGCGTCGCGCCGGCCGAGCGCCGCGGCGACGGCGCGATCCGCGACTCGGCCGCGCGCCTGCTGCTCGAGGCGCCCGAGCTCAAGGGCTGCAGCTTCAACATGAAGACCAACGAAAAGATGGTGGTGCTGCGCCGGGTCGGCCAGGACGCGGCCGGCGACATCGAGATCTCGGTGACTGACGGCGTGATCCTGCTCGAGGGCAACGTCATCAGCCAGTCGCACCTGCGCTTCGCCGGCGCGATCGCCTGGTGGACCCCCGGCCGGCGCGACGTGATCAACGCGCTCGAGGTGCGGCCGGCGTACGAGGACCGCGACGACGAAGTCGCGGAGGTGATGCGCCTCGTGCTGGAGGCCGACCCCGAGCTCGACTCCGACCTGATCCGGACCAATTGCAGCAACAAGGTCGTGACCCTGGAAGGCAACGTGCCGAACGAGCAGCAGAAGCGCCGTGCCGAGCTCGATGCGTGGTCGCTGTTCGCGATCAAGGGCGTGGTCAACCGGCTCCAAGTCAGCCGCTAGCAGGGTAGGATCTTGGTCATGCTGGTCGGCGCGCATTCGATCATCTACAGCGCCCCGACTGCCAAGCGATGACCAGATGCCTCGCAGCGTTGGCGCTCCTCGCAGGTTGCGCCGGCCCTGCGCAGCAGGACGCTGGCCTCGGCGGGACCTCCTGGCAGCTGGTGAAATTCCAGGGCGGCGATGGCACCGTCCTGCGGCCCGACGACAAATCAAAATACACGCTGGCATTCGGCGCCGACGGCAGGCTCAGCGCACGCATCGACTGCAACCGCGGCAGCGGTGGCTGGAAGTCCGCAGGCAAGGGGCAACTGGAGCTCGGGCCGATGGCGATCACCCGCGCGATGTGCCCGCCCGGCTCGCTGCACGACCACCTGGTCAAGCAGCTGCCGTTCGTCCGCTCATACATCACCAAGGAAGGTCATCTCTTCCTGTCGCTCATGGCGGACGGCGGGATCTATGAATTCGAACCGTTGCGCTAGCGCTCCTATCCGATGACCCGAGGCGGTCTCGCCAATCTCGTGGAGCGGGTCATCGCTCACTACCAGCCGATCGTCGATCTCGGCACCGGCGCGGTCGCCGGCTTCGAGATCCTCGCCCGGATCCCGGACGACGCCGGCCCGGCGCGTTCGATCGGGCCGTTGATCGACGAGATCGAAAGCGACCCGGAGCACCTGGATCGCCTGATGCGCCGGCTACTGATGTCGATCCAGCGCGACGCGCAGCCGCTCTTCGCCCGCTTTCCCGATTTCTACGTGAGCGTCAACGTGCCGCCGGTGATGATCGGCAACGGCAGGATCCTCGCGATGCTCAAAGAGCTCGGACTGGTGTCCTGCGTCGACCGGCTGGTTTGCGAAGTGACCGAGCGGCAAGCGCTCGGCGCTGTGGGCCGCGCGGCGCTGACGAGCGCGCGAAAGGCCCGCGTCCGCATCGCGATGGACGACTTCGGCACCGGGAACAGCGGCATGGCGCAGTTGCTCGGGCTGACCTTCGACGTGCTGAAGATCGATCGCTCGCAGATCCAGGGTTTGCTGAAAGACCCGACTGCCGACCGCCTGATTCGCGGTATCGTCGCGCTGGCGAACATGCTGCGCGCGCGCACGGTGGCGGAAGGCGTGGAGACCGCGGCACAGGCGTTCTTCCTGCACGCGGCGGGCGTGGACTGCGGCCAGGGCTGGTTCTGGAGCAAGGCCCTGCCGCCGGAAGAGTTGCCGCGGATTATCGAAAGCGGCTTTGGCGAGCGCCAGCGCGCGCTGCTGTCCCGCCTGTTCGGAGATTGAACCGATGAAGACACCCCGCACGCACAAGGAGATTGCAAAAACATTTCTGCGTTTTGCGGCGACCGGAAAGGTGCGCGAGGCTTATGAGAGCTTCGTCGCCCCGGACTTTCGCCATCACAATGCGTATTTCCCCGGCGACGCGCAATCCCTCGCCAAGGGCATGGAGGAGGCGCACGCAAAGTTCCCGCAGACCGCGATCGAGGTTCAGCGCGCGATCGAGGAGGGCGACCTGGTCGCCGTGCACTCCAAGGTGAAGCACGAACCCGCCGGGCGCGACATTGCCGTGGTGCATATCTTCCGCTTCAAGGGCATGCGCATCGTCGAGCTCTGGGACGTCGGTATGGAGGCGCCGCCGGACTCGCCCAACGAGCACGGCCTGTTCTAGCTCTAATCTGATGGCCATGAACATTCTGAATCGGCTGCTAGCGTTTGTCATCGCGCTGCCGCTGGCCGCGCTGGCGCAGGTCCAGTACGAAGGCGCGGATCGCGAGAAGGTCCTCGCCGAGGGCGCGAAGAAGGAGGGCGAGGTCATGCTCTACACCTCGCTCGTGCCCGAGGACCTCACCGCGCTCGGCGCGGCGTTCGAGAAGAAGTACGGCGTGAAGCTCAAGACCTGGCGCGCGAACTCGGAGAAGGTGCTGCAGCGCGCTGTGACCGAGGCGCGCGCCGGCCGCAACGACGCCGACGTGGTCGAGACCAACGGGCCGCAGCTCGAATCGCTCTACCGCGAGAAAGGGCTGCAGCCGCTACGCTCCCCGTACCTCAAGGACCTGATGGCCCAGGCGCTGCAGCCGCACGGCCACTGGGTCGGCACGCGCATCAACATGTTCGTGCACTCCTACAACACCAACCTCGTGAAGAAAGAGGAGCTGCCGAAGAGCTACCAGGACCTCGCGCACCCGCGCTGGAAGGGCCGCCTGGGCATCGAGGCGGAAGACGAGGACTGGTTCGCGATGATCATCAAGGCGCTCGGCGAAGAGCAGGGACTGCGCATCTTCCGCGAGATCGTCAAGGTGAACGGCCTTTCCGTGCGCAAGGGGCACACGCTGCTCGCGGGCCTGGTCGCTTCCGGCGAGATCCCGCTCGCGCTCACCACCTACAGCCATGGCGCGGAGAAGATGAAGCAGAAAGGCGCGCCGGTGGAGTGGTTCGCGATCGCTCCGGCCATCGGCCGCGCCAACGGCATCGGCGTGGTGCGCAAGCCCCCGCACCCGCACGCCGCCGCGCTCTTCGTCGACTTCCTGCTCTCGCCCGAAGGCCAGCAGATCCTGCAGAAGGGCGGCTACGTCCCCGCCAGCCTGCGGGTCGAGGACCGGGCGCAGAAGCTCGAGCTGCGCTTCGTCGATCCGGCGGTGATCCTCGACGAGCTCGACAAGTGGAAGAAGCACTGGGACGAGATCGTGCTCAAGGGCGCGCGTTGACGCCGGAAGTCGCAGCGCTCGCCGAGCAGCTATCCGGGATGACGGTTCAGCCGTTTCCCTAGCCGGCTTCGCGGCGCTTCATCTCGAGATATTCGTCGGGTCCGACGCGCTCGCGCAGCTGCGGATAGCGCGCGATCGCCGAGTACCAGTCGCGCAGGCGCGTGTCGAGCCGCGCGGCCGGAGGCGCGGCGAGCGAAGCGAGGTAGGCCTCGATCGCGAGGTAGTGGCGCATGGCGCTGCGCTCCACCACGCCGCGCTCGCCGCCATCCACGCTGAAGCCGCGCTTGTCGCGCCCCGCGCCGGCGAGGTATGCGTCCATGGCGAAGCGCGCCATCGTGCCTAGCGTGTACGCGTACGAGAGATGCAGGAATGTGCGCTGCGAGTCGAGCGGCGCGGCCTGCACCAGGATGCTGTAGTCGCGCGTGCCCATCGGCCCGGAGCGCGCGTTGAGCGCGACGCTCAGGTAGTCGGCGCTGGCCTTCACCGGCTCGAAGCGGAAGTCGACGCGGTGTGCGCTCTCGACCGAGTCCCGCGGCTTGCGCGCAATGAACGCGGCGAGCGATTCGCCGCCGGCGGCCTCGCAGCGCTTGATGTTCACTTGGAGCGTGAGGATGTCGCACCAGTGCGCCGGCTTCCCGAGCGCGGGCGCGACCGTGCTGAAGGGCTGCTCGATCACCGCATAGATCTCGCCCTTGTGCGCGCCTTCCGAGGCGCTCGATTCCACGTGCAGCGGGCGGCCGAAGGGGTTGCTGGCGAGGTGCTCGCGCAGCTGGGCGTGGCGGGTGCGCAGAGCGCCGGCGTCCTGGGCTTCCGCCGGGGTCGCGAAAAAGGCCAAACAAATGAGAACAAGCCTCTGCATGCCAATTACACAACGCAGCAAGAAACGATCCGTTTACCGGCTGGAGACGTGCTCGTAGATCTTCCCGGGGGTGGTGAGCCAGGCCTTCTTCTGCTTTACCACGTGCTGCAACGCGCGGCGCAGATGCCGCAGGCGGTAGGGCTGGCCGACGATGTAGGGATGCAGCGCGATCCCCATCACCAGCGCCTGGTCCTTCGACTGGCGCAGCATCTCGTCGAAGTTGTCGACGATCATGTCGGCGAAGTCGCGCGCGTCCATCTGGCGCGCGACGATCATCGGGATGTCGTTCAGCTCCTGGGGGTAGGGAATCGACCAGAGCTTGCCGCGCCGCGTAGCGAACTCCAGCGGCTGGTCGTCATGGCACCAGTTGAGCGTGTACTTGTAGCCCGTCTCCTGCAGGAGGTCCGGCGTAAGCGGGCTCTCGGAGATCCAGGGGCTGAGCCAGCCGAGCGCAGCTTGCCTTGATTCGCGCTGGATGCGATCGCGGCAGTAGGTGAGCAGCTCGCGCTCTTTTTCCTCCGACAGCTCGCCTTGACGGTCGGAGTTGGTATGGCCATGGCCGATCAGCTCGTCGCCGCGCTTCGCGTGCGCCTCGATCACTTCCGGGCAATGGTCGTAGAGCGCGGTGTTGATCAGCGCGCCGACCGGGAGCTTGAGCGAGTCGAACAGCTCGAGGCAGCGCCACACGCCGACGCGATTGCCGTAGTCGCGCCACGAGTGGTTGAGCACGTCGGGCTCGGGGCTCTTCGGGCCGAGCGCGGCGCCGAGCCCGGCGCCGAATTCGAAATGTTCGACGTTGAAGCCGATGTAGACCGCGAGCCGCTTCTTCCCCGGCCAGCTGTAGGCCGGGCGGCGGGTAATGGCGGAGTAGGGGTACCGGCCGTGGCCTTTCAGCGGACGCACCAAGTCAGGGCTTCGCCAGCCCGGCGCGCACTAAAAGAGCCTCGGCGCTGTCGTTCCAGACTTCCATCTTTACGATCTTGCCGTGGCGCACGACGTAGCGGTCGACGTAGCGGTTGCCCTCGAACGGCGTGCCGTCGGGCCATTCGCCGTAGAGGTGGCCGGTCTGGTAGACGATGGTCTCGTCCGGCGAGCCGCCCGCGACCACGTGGGTCGGGCCGAACTTCTTCTTGACCCACTTGTAGCGCGACTTGTTGAAGGCGGTGGCGTCGGCCGGGTCGTGCATCAGGCGGTTGCCGGTAAAGCGGATTTCCATCCCCGGGGCGCAGAAACGGCGCGCGGAGTCGGGGTCCGGGATCATGTGCAGGCGCAGGTATTCCTCGACGATCTTGGCGGCCTCGTTCATGAAGGCGAGCCTAGCATGGCATGCGTCCTGCTAAGCTTTGCGTGTTCAACGGGGAGATTATTCAATGTTCAGAGTTCTGATGCTCATCGCTGGGCTCGCGGTCGCGGGTTCACTCCATGCGCAAACCGTCAAGATCGGCCTGGTCACGGCGCTGTCCGGCCAGTCGGCGCGCGCCGGCGAGGCGATCACGCGCGGCCTGACGGTCGCCATCGACGAGATCAATGCGAAGGGCGGGATAGAAAGTGGGCCAATGCGCGGCCGCAAGTTCGAGCTGCTCCGTCGCGACGACGAGGCGACGCCCGCCAAGGGTGTGATCGCGGCGCGCGAGCTGCTCTTCAAGGAGAAGGTCGCGGTACTGTTCGGCGGCCTGGACACGCCGGTCTCGCTCGCGATCGTGCCGATCGTGAACGAGAACAAGATCGTGTTCATGGGGCCGTGGGCGGCGGGCACGCCGATCACCAAGAACGGCGCCAAGGAGAACTACGTGTTCCGCGTCTCGGCGGTGGACGAGATCGTCAACAAGGCGATGCTCACCTACTCGCAGAA
>DASRIR010000338.1:0-3011 GCA_035649875.1 Burkholderiales bacterium
CGCCATCGGCAGCGCCGCGGTGGCCAAGTCGCCCGCCGACGGCTACACGCTGCTGCTCGGCTCTAGCGGCACCCTCACCGCCGGCCCGGTGGTGTGGAAGACCCAGCACTACGACCCGCTGAAGGACTTCGTCGCCGTCGGGCCGATCCAGTCGGTGCCGATCGTGCTCACCGCGGCGCCGAAGACGCCGGTGTCGAACTACGCCGAGTTCCTTGCGCTGGCAAAGTCCAAACAAGTGAGCGTCGCCTCCGCCGGCAGCGGCTCGTCGAACCACCTGGCGCTCGAGCTCTACATGCGCATGGCGAACGTGAAGGTGCTGCACGTGCCCTACAAAGGCAGCGGCCCGGCGATCACCGACCTGCTCGGCAGCCAGGTCGAATTCATGATGGACCAGCTCAACGCCTCGATCGGCCATATCCGCGAAGGCCGCATCAAGGCGATCGCGATCTCGTCGGCGAAGCGCTCGCCGCTGCTGCCCAACGTGCCGACGCTCGACGAGTCCGGCGTCAAGGGCTACGAGGCGCAGACCTTCACCGGCATCTTCGCGCCCGCCGGCACTCCGGCGGCGGTGATCGCGAAGCTTTCGGCGGCGCTGCGCAAGGGGCTCACCAACGCGACGGTGCGCGAGCGCTTCGGCGGCATGGGCGTCGAGATCATGGACATGGGGCAGGCCGAGTTCGCGGCCTACGTGCGCGCCGACTACGACAAGTGGCTCAAGGTGGCGCGCGAGGGACACATCGTCGTCGAGTGATGGATCTGCAGCGGAACGTGCGGCGCCTCGCGCGCCTCGAGCTGCCGGGCGCGGGACAGGTGACCGTCGAGGGCAAGTACGCCTACGTCGGCCACATCACCAACAAGGAGCGCCTCGGCACCTCGATCCTCGACGTGTCCGATCCGCGCCGGCCGCGCCTGCTGTCGCAGATCCACCTCGACGAGGCCGATTCGCACAGCCACAAGGCGCGAGTTTGTGGCGAGCTGATGATCGTCAACGTCGAGCAGAACATGGGAGCGCTCGGCCGCAAGGCGGAAAATCTCGCTCAGCAGCAAACCTCGTACAACCTCGGCGGCTTCAAGCTGTACGACATTTCAAATAGGGAAAAACCAAGATTGATCGCCCACCATCGCACCTATGGTCGCGGCGTGCACCGCTTCGACATGGACCAGAACTACGCCTACCTCTCGACCGAGATGGAAGGCTACGTGGGTAACATCCTGGTGATCTACGACATCCGCAACCCGGCGCGGCCCGAGGAAGTCTCACGCTGGTCGATGCCTGGGCAGCACCTCGCCGGCGGCGAGAAGCCGACCTGGGTCGGCCGCCGCAACCGGCTGCACCACGCGCTGCGCTTCGGCGACGAGCTGTGGGCCGGCTGCTGGCACGGCGGCGTGGCGGTCATCGACGTGTCCGACATCCGCAAGCCGCGCACGCTCGGCGCGTACAACTATCACCCGCCCTTCCCCGAGCCGTCGCACACCTTCATGCCGGTGCCCGAGCGCATCGGCGGGCGGCGCATCGCGCTGGCGATCGACGAGGAGGACCACGCGCACTCGGCCGACGAGATGGCGCGCCGCCGCGGCCGGCCCCATGGCTGCCTCTGGGTGTTCGACGTCACCGACCTGAAAGCCATGAAGCCGCTCTCGATCTTCGAGGTGAGCGAGCTCGACTCGCCGTGGAGCCGCGCCGCGCCCGGGCGCTTCGGCGCGCACCAGTTCCAGGAGCACATGGACGGCACGCTGGTGTACTGCGCGTGGTTCGCCGGCGGCCTGCGCATCGTCGACGTCGCCGACCCGGCGGCGCCGCAGGAAGTCGGCCACTTCATCCCCGAGCCCGCGGCCGGCAAGGTCGCGCCGCAAACGAACGACGTCGACGTGGACGAGCGCGGCCTGATCTACCTCGGCGACCGTTACGCCGGCTTCGACATTCTGGGGTTCACTCGGCCCTAGCGCCCGAGTCGCGCACCACCTTGCTCCACTTGGGGATCTCGCGCGCGATGTAGTCGGCGAACTCGCGCGGCGTGCCGGTCACGACCTCGGCGCCGAGCCCGGCCAGACGCTCCCGCAGCTCCTTGTTGTTCAGTACGAGATTCAATTCTTCATTCAACCGCTGTACCAGCGGCCCGGGCGTCGCGGACGGGACCACGACGCCGTGCCACGTGGTTGCCTCGAAGCCGGCGAGCCCCGCTTCCGACACCGTCGGCAGCTCGGGCACCGACGGCGAGCGCTGCGCGGTGGTCACGGCGAGCGCGCGCAGCCGGCCGGCCTTCACATAAGGAATCACCGACGCGGAAGTCGCGAACATGAGCTGCGCGTGCCCCGCGATCAGGTCGGTGAGGGCGGGTTGCGCGCCCTTGTACGGGACGTGCACGATGTCGACGCCGGCCATGGTCTTGAAAAGCTCGCCCGCGAGGTGCGCCGCCGCGCCGGCGCCCGATGACGCGTAGTTGAGTCTTCCAGGATTCTGCTTGGCGAGGGCCACCAGCTCCATCACCGAATTCGCCTTGACGTCCGGATGCACCACCAGGATGTTCGGCTGCACCGCGACCAGCGCCACCGGCGCGAAGTCCCTGACCGGGTCGTAGGGCAGCTTGCGGTACAGGCTCTGGTTGGTGGCGAGGATGCTGTTGTTGCCGAGGAGCCAGGTGTGGCCGTCGGGCGCGCTCTTCGCCACCACCTCCGCCGCGAGGTTGCCGCCCGCGCCCGGGCGGTTCTCGATCACCACCTGCTGGCCCCAGCGCTCGGCGAGCTTCTGCCCGACGGCGCGCGCCAGGATGTCGCTCGGCCCGCCGGGGGTGAAGCCGATGACGAAGCGCACCGGCTTGTCGGGAAACGCGTGGCAGGAAACGCCGAAGGCGAAAAGCGCGGCGGCGATTAACCCCCGCGGCAGGCCGCGTCGTTTAACGCGTGGTGAGAACACCAACGGAGGCTACCATGCCGAAAAAATCACGCTTCGTCGTCGCTTTGCTGTTCGCCGCGCTGCTGCCGCTCGCCGCGCTCGCCGCGCCGTCCACTTC
>DASRIR010000339.1:0-2217 GCA_035649875.1 Burkholderiales bacterium
CGCCGCGCCGAGATGGACGACCTCGACGTCCTCGCGCTGCAGCAGGCGCAGCGCGAGCGCCGCGCGCAACGGGTCTTTCTCGTCGCGCAGATGGCCGATCACGCAGAACCTGAACTTCCCGCGCTGCGGATCGTGCCGCAAGTCGGTATCGGAGCTCTGCACCACGACCTTTACTTTCTTGCGTGCCCGCGGCGACAGCTCTTTCGCGGCCTCCGGCTGCAGCACGATCAGGCGGTCGGCGCGCGCCAGCGACTCGCGCGCTTCGGCGGACTGGTGAATGTCGCGGTACACGTCGGTGCCGGTCAAAGCCAGCACCAGGGGCTTGTTCTTCGGGAACGCCACCATCGACCCATGGCTGCGCCGGGCGTGGAGCGCGAGCATCAGGTCGGCGGGGTCCTTGCCCCATTGCACCTCGACCGTGACCTGGTGTCCGGCCGCCTGTAGAAACGCCGCCCAGCGCAGCGCGGTATGGCGATTGCCGTTGCGCGTGCCGGGACCGGCCGGCGTCACCAGCGCGATCCTCATTCAGTAGACTCGCGGGTATGCAGGACCTTGCCGCCAGATTGCGCAGCGCCCGCGAGCACACGCGGCGCTTGGTCGACGATCTTGGCGGCGAGCGCGAGCTCGGCCCGAAGCTGGCGATCGTCAATCCGCCTCGTTGGGAGGCCGGTCATGTCGGCTGGTTTCAGGAGTTCTGGTGCCTGAGGGGCGGCTCGCAGGAGGGGCCGTCGATTCTGCCCAACGCCGATGCGCTCTACAACTCGGCGAGCGTGCCGCACGACTCGCGCTGGACCCTGCCGTTGCCGTCCTTTGGCGACACCCTGGCTTATCGGGATGACGTTCTCAACCGGATTCTGGGCAGGGTCGACCAGCTGGACCCGTATTTCCTCGAGCTGGCGCTGCGCCATGAGCTGATGCACGCCGAGGCGTTTCATTACACCCGGCAAACGCTTGGGTATCCGGGCAAAGATGCGCTACCCGCAGACATGGGTCCGCAGGGCGACAAGGAACATGCCGGCGGTGTGTTCAGACTCGGCGCCAAGCCCGGCGAAGGCTTCGCCTTCGACAACGAGAAATGGAGCCATCCGGTGGTGCTCGAGCCGTTCCGCATCTCGCGGCGGCCGGTCACGTACGGCGAGTACCGCAGGTTTCGCGAGCCGCTGTACTGCAAGGACGGCAAGGTGCGGCGCTTCGAGCGCTGGATCCCGATTCCGGACGGCGAGCCGGTGCGGCACGTGAGCTGGCACGACGCCCGGGCCTACTGCGAGTGGGCCGGCCGCCGTCTGCCGACCGAGGCCGAGTGGGAATTCGCCGCGCTGAACGGCCTGGAAAACACCGGCCACGTCTGGGAATGGACCGCGAGCAGCTTCCTCCCGTATCCGGGCTACCTGCGCGACCCGTACAAGGAGTACTCCGAGCCGTGGTTCGGCACGCACAAGGTGCTGCGCGGCTCGAGCTTCGCCACGCCGCCGGGCGTGGCGCATGCGCGCTTCCGCAACTTCTACACGCCCGAGCGCGCGGACATGTTCGTCGGCTTCCGGACCTGCGCGCTGTGACCGTGCTGACGTCGAAGGACAACCCGAAGGTCAAGCGCTGGATCAAGCTCGCCCGCGACGCGCGCTACCGGCGCAGCGAGAAGCGCGCGCTGATCGAAGGGCCGCACCTGCTGTCTGCAGCGCTGCAGTACGGGATCAAGCCGGTGGTCGTGCTGGCGACCGGGGAGGTCACGGACCCAAGCCTGCTGGGGGAAAACCCGGTGATGCTGGCCAAGGGCGTATTCCGCGCCATTGTCGAGGCCGACACGCCCCAGGGCGTGGCTGCGGAGATCGCCATCCCCGCCGGCAAGAAAGCGGACGGCGCGGTTGTGTTTCTGGAAGGCGTGCAGGACCCGGCCAACGTGGGCGCCATCCTGCGCAGCGCGGCGGCGTTCGGCATCGGACGCGTGGTGCTCGACCAGGCCTGCGCCGACCCCTGGTCGCCGCGCGCGTTGCGCGCCGGGATGGGCGGACACTTCGCGCTCGACATCGTCGAAACCAGGGACCTCGGCGCGGAGATGGACGCCTTCCAGGGCACCGTGGCGGCGACCGTTGCGCGGGGCGGGGCGGCGCCGGGTCGGGCGGATGCATGGGTTTTCGGCGCCGAGGGGCGCGGGCTGAGCGAGGAAACGCTGCGCCGGGCGCAGGTGAAGGTGACCATCCCGATGGCGGCGGGGACCGA
>DASRIR010000340.1:0-13769 GCA_035649875.1 Burkholderiales bacterium
TGCGCAGCTTCTCGTCGACCGGCTCGCAGGCGATCGTCGCGGCAAACGCGGCCTCGAGGATTCCGGTCGGATCGGATTCACCCTTGCCGATGTACATGCCTGCGGTAAGCCGGTCGCGCGCGGCGCCGGGGGCGAGCAGCATCTGCGCGCATTCGCGATTGCGCGAGTCGAGCGGCGGGCGGAACGACATGCCGAGCGGGAAGATGGTCCAGCGCAACAGCGTCGCGACCGATTTCACCGGGAAGTTGGAAAGAATCTGGTCGATCGCGTGCTGGGCAGAATAGAGCGCATCGCGCACGACCCACCGGATCAGCGGAATGTCGTCGCGATTGCGCCCCTGGTCCTCGTAGTGTTTCAGCGTGGCCGATACCAGGTACAGCATCGACAGCACGTCGCCGAGGCGCCCGGAGATTTTTTCCTTGCGCTTCAGCGCGCCGCCCATCGCCAGCATCGAGACGTCGGCGAGAAACGCGAATGCCGCAGAGAGGCGCGAGACGTGGCGGTAGTAATGCTTTGTCTCAGGAGCAGGATTAGCAGGAGTGGGCGCGAAGGCGGAGTTGGTCAATCCGTAGACCAGCGTGCGGATGGCGTTGCGAATCACGTGGCCGATGTGCGAGGTGAACGCGTCGTCGAATTCGCGCGCCGCTTCGCCGCCCTGCAACTCCTTCGCCGCGCGCATCTCGCGCAGCACGTACGGATGGCAGCGGATCGCACCCTGGCCGAAGATGATGAGCGTGCGCGTGAGGATGTTCGCGCCTTCCACCGTGATGCCGATCGGCGAGAGCTGGTAGCCGCGGCCGATCCAGTTGTTCGGCCCGAGGCAGATGCCCTTGCCGCCGAGGATGTCCATGCCGTCGTTCACGCAGTCGCGCGCGCGCTCGGTCATGTGGTACTTGGCGATCGCGGAGAGCACCGCCGGCTTCTCGCCGAGATCGACCGCGCCCGCGGTCATCACCCGCGTCGCGTCCATCATGTAGCACTGCGCGGCGATGCGCCCGAGCGCTTCCTCCACGCCCTCGAGCTTGCCGATCGGCGTCTTGAACTGGCTGCGCACGCGCGCGTACGCGCCGGTGAAGCGCGTGAGCGCCTTCGCGCCGCCGACCGAGGACGTGGGTAGCGATATCGCGCGTCCTGCAGCGAGACAGCCCATCAGCATCATCCAGCCCTTTCCCGCGTATTCCGGCCCGCCGATGATCCAGTCGAGCGGCATGAACACATCCTTGCCCGAGTTCGGTCCGTTCTGGAACGCCTGGTTGAGCGGCAGGTGGCGCCGGCCGATGTTCACGCCCGGCGTGTTGGTCGGAACGAGGGCGCAGGTAATGCCCAGATCGGTTTGCGACCCGAGCAGCTTGTCCGGGTCATAGAGCTTGAAGGCAAGGCCCAGCAGCGTCGCCACCGGTCCGAGCGTGATGTAGCGCTTGTCCCAGGTGACGCGCATGCCGAGCACTTCGCGGCCCTGCCACGTGCCCTTGCAGACGATGCCGAAGTCCGGAATCGCGGCGGCGTCGGAGCCGGCTTCGGGGCTGGTGAGCGCAAAGCACGGAACTTCGAGGCCCTTCGCGAGGCGCGGCAGGTAATGGTTCTTCTGCTGCTCGGTGCCGTAGTGCACGAGGAGCTCACCCGGCCCGAGCGAGTTCGGCACCATCACCGAGATCGCGGCGGTGCTCGACCGCGTCGAGAGCTTCATCACCACCGCCGAGTGCGCGAGCGCGCTGAAGCCCAGGCCGCCGTACGCCTTGGGGATGATCATCCCGAGGAAGCCCTTGTCCTTGATGAACTGCCACACGCGCGGCGGCAGGTCCTGGCGCTCGTGCGTGATCTCCCAGTCGTTCAGCATCGCGCACAGCTCCTCGACCGGGCCGTCGAGGAACGCCTGCTCCTCCGCGGAGAGCCGCGGCTCGGGCGTGGCGAGCAGCTTGTCCCAGTCCGGCTTGCCCGAGAACAGGTCCGCGTCCCACCACACGGTGCCGGCGTCGATCGCTTCCTTCTCGGTTTGCGACATGTCGGGCAGGATGCGGCGGTAGATCGCGAGGATGCGGTTCGAGATCAGCGCGCGGCGCAGCGGGGGAACGTTTAGGACGAGTGCAACGGCGACAAAGACGCTGGCCAGGACCACGTTCGTCACGAAACCGAAATCGGCGCTTACGCTCAGGTAGTAGCCGAGGAGCGCGACGGCGATGGTCCACAGGGCGATCGGCGCTGCGAAGTAGCCCAGGACGAGGATGACGGTAAAGACACCGGCGATGAACCAGCCCATGGGATTCTCCTAAGCGGCTTTCTTGATCGAGGTCTTGAGCGGCGCGTGCAGCCCCGCGGTGAGGAACGCGGTCAGGCGATCTTCCAGCAGGCGCGCGTCGTAGCGGTCTTCGGGCTTGCAGCCGGCGATGAGCTGCACCGTGTCGGTCGCCGCGAGCGTGTAGGCGAGCGTGCCGAACATGAAATGCAGGCGCCAGACGAGCTCGTCGCCCGGCATCTGCGGCAGCGCGCGCTCGAGCGCGCCCTTGTAGCGCTCCATCGCCGGGCCGTACATCTGGCCGATCAGCGCGCGCACGGTTTTCGTCGGCTCGGTGTACGTCCGGCCGAGGAGGCGGATGAAATTGCGCCCGCCGCCCTTGGAGTCCTCGATCAGGCTCAGGCTCGGCCGCAGGAAGGCGCGGATGATCGCCTCCGGCGAAAGACTGTTGCTGGATTCAAGCCGTTCCAGTTCGGCAATGCGCGCGGTGTTCATCGGGTCGAGCCGGCGCCGGAACACCGCCTCGATCAGCGCGTGCTTCGAGCCGAAGTGGTAGTTGACCGCGGCGAGGTTGACCCCCGCGCGCGAGGTGAGGTGGCGCATCGAGGTGCCCTCGAAGCCGTGCTGCATGAAGAGCTCTTCTGCGGCGTCGAGGATGCGGGTACGGGTTTCGTGCTGGGGCTTTATCGCGCGGATGGACATGGCCGACCCTGAATTCAAACGAACGTTTGAATGCTAGTCGGAGCCGCCCGGCTGCGTCAAGCCCCCTCTAGTTCGTGGGCCTGCCGGAAATGGAGACCGCCTGGCGCACGAAAGCCTTTCGCTCGTCCTTGTCCTCGATCTCGTCCGCCAGCATGAGATAGAGCTCGGCCTCGTCGCGCGCCCTGGCTGCGGCGCGCTTCACCACGACTCCGGCCACGGGGCCGATGTGCTGGGCCAGGCGCTGCTCTGCCCGCTTCAGGACATCGGCCGGCAGGCGGGGTCGGGGGGTCGTAGCGGGTTTGGAAGTGGGCGCTGTCTCAGCGGTGGGTTGTTGAGCCGATTTCGTTTCCAATAAAGCCGCGCGCCATTCGGCCACGTTCTGCGGACGCTGGTCCTCGAACGGGCTGAGCGCCCAGTCGATCGCCGCCAGGAATTCGGGCCGGAAGCGGCTCTTGTCGCCTACCTGCACCGCTGCGGCCATGTTGTCCTCTCGGACGCGGGCGGGCGCTTCCTGCGGCATGGAGCCGGCCACCATCCAGTACAGGACCCCGCCGAAGGCATAGATGTCGCTCCAAGGGCCCTGCTTCCCGTGCGTGTGGTACTGCTCGAAGGGCGCGTAGCCGGGCGACACCACCGCGGTGAGCTCGGTGGCTTTCTGGCGCGCGGAGCCGAAGTCGAGCAGCACCGGGCTGCCGTCTTCGCGGATGTAGATGTTGCCGGGCTTGATGTCGCGGTGGAGGAAGCCGGCGCGATGGATGACCTCGAGCCCGTCGAGGAGCGGCGCGACGATCGGCGCGACCTGCGCCTCGGACAGAGGGCGGCGCGTCTTCACCCATTCGCCGAGCGCCGCGCCCTCGACGAACTCCATCACCATGTAGGCCGTGCCGTTCGCCTCGAAGAAGCGCATCACGCGCACGATGTTCGGGTGGCGGAACGAGGCCACGGTGCGCGATTCGTCCATGAAGCGCCGCTTGCCCCAGCCGAAGCTCTCCGCGGTGTCGGGCGAACGCGGGCCGATCGACTGGTCGGGCGCGCGCAGCGCGATGTCCCCCGGCAGGAACTCCTTCAGCGCGACCTTGAGGTTGAGGTTGGAGTCGAGCGCGAGGTAGGTCAGCCCGAAGCCGCCCACGCCGAGCACCTTCTCAATGCGGTATTCCAGCAGCGCGTAGCCCGCGGGCAGCGAATTCATCCCTGCCTTTACCCCTTGTCGATGAGGCTGATCGCTTTTTCGAGGCTGCGCCGCATGCGGTTGAAGGCCTGCCCGAGCTGTGCGACCTCGTCCTTCCCTTTCGCGGGCAGCTCGGCGACGTTCACCTGGCCCTTGGAGATCTGGTCGGCTGCGAACGAGAGGTCGGTGATCGGCTCGACGATCAGCTGGGTGAGCATGACGTTCAGCACGACGAACAGCACCGCGAACACCAGTGCGAGCGAGCTGATGAAGGTGACGAAGGCGCGGTTCGCATTGCGGATCGGCAGGCCCATCGGCACCGACACGATCTGCGCGCCGATCACCTCGTTCAGGTTCCAGCCGAAGCCGTTGCTCGGGCCGTAGATCTTGACCATCGCCGCCGGCGCGGCGGCCGCGGTGGTGTGGCAGCTCAGGCACGCCGGGTCCTTGATCTGGAACGGCCGCGCGAGGTAGAGCGAGCGCCCGGTCGGCGTATCGCGCATGCCGGAGATCTCGGCTTGCGCCGGATCGTTGCGGAAGGTGTTGACGACGTCGGTTTCCCAGTCCACCGCGCGGTTGCGCAGGTTGGTCGGATTGAGCGCCGCTTCCTTGTACGCGTAGTCGGGATACTTCTTGCGCAGCAGGTTCATGATCTCGGTCGCGCCGAAAGCCGGGACGCTTTGCGGCAGGAACTTGTCCGGGTCGACCGCGAGGTTGGGCCGCACGTGAGCGACCGTATAGCTGCGCATCGAGAGCGCCGCCTCCATCATCACGCCGGCGTTGCGCAGCACTTCCTCGCGCGCGTTCCGGTGCAGAAGCTCGTACGAAATGTAGCCGGTGGCGCCCAGCCCGATCGCGAACACGGCGAGCAGCACCAGGTTGAACTTGAGTCTCAGGCCCATCGTTGTTCTCCCCTTGGCGGCACTATACGACCGCCGCGCCGGGTGGATGCGATTAGATTGAGATAATCCGGGCATATGCCACACAGCGCGGCGCCGACGCAACGGTTGAGGGGCAACGAATGGCAGGCGCTCGGCACGCTGCTGCCCTACCTCTGGGAATACAAGTGGCGCGTGGCGCTCGCGCTCGTTTGCTTGATCACGGCGAAGCTCGCCAACGTCGGCGTGCCGCTCGTCATGAAGGGAGTGGTCGACGGCCTCGACCCGAGCCTGCAGGTCGTGGCGGTGCCGGTCGCGCTGCTCGCGATCTACGGCTTCCTGCGCTTCTCCACCACGTTTTTCCAGGAGCTGCGCGACGTGGTCTTCATCCGGGTGACGCAGCGCGCGATCCGGCGCGTGGCGCTCGGCGTGTTCCGCCACCTGCACAGCCTGTCGCTGCGCTTCCACCTCGAGCGCCAGACCGGCGGCATGACGCGCGACATCGAGCGCGGCACCCGCGGCATCTCGACCCTGCTGAGCTACCTGATTTTCTCGATCTTCCCGGTGATCCTCGAGTTCGCGCTGGTGGCCGCGGTGCTGCTCGCGAAGTTCGACTGGCGCTTCGCCGCCATCACCTTCGCCGCGGTCGCGGTGTACATCGTGTTCACGGTGATCGTCACCGAGTGGCGCATGGACATCCGCCGCCGCGCCAACGAGCTCGACTCGCGCGCCAATACGCGCGCGATCGACAGCCTGCTCAACTACGAGACCGTCAAGTACTTCGGCAACGAGGAGTTCGAGGCGCGGCGCTACGACGAGCAGCTCGGCAAGTACGAGGACGCGGCGACGAAGAACGAGGCCTCGCTCGGCGTCCTGAACATCGGCCAGAGCCTGATCATCGCGCTCGCCGTCACCGCGCTGATGCTGCTCGTGGCCGAGGGCGTCGCGGCGAAGAGCTTCACCCTCGGCGACCTCGTGCTGGTGAACGGCCTTCTCATCCAGCTCTACATCCCGCTCAACTTCCTCGGCATGGTGTACCGCGAGGTGAAGCAATCGCTGCTCGACATGGACCGCATGTTCCGCCTGCTCCGCGAGAACCGCGAGGTGGAGGACCGCCCGGGCGCGCCGGACCTGCCCGCCGGGCCGCTCAGCGTGAGCTTTTCCGGCGTCCAGTTCACCTACGAAAAACCGCGGCAGATCCTGTTCGACGTGAACTTCGAGATTCCCGCCGGCCATCGCGTCGCGGTGGTGGGCCACTCCGGATCGGGCAAGTCGACGCTCGCGCGGCTGCTCTACCGCTTCTACGATGTCTCAGGCGGTGCAATTCTGGTCAATGGAAAAGATGTGCGCGAGACGAAGCAAGCCAGCCTGCGCGCGGCGATCGGCATCGTGCCGCAGGACACGGTGCTCTTCAACGACACCATCCTCTACAACATCCGCTATGGCCGGCCCGACGCGAGCGACGAAGAAATCTTCGAGGCGGCGCGCGCGGCGCATATCCACGACTTCATCGAAACGCTTCCCAACAAGTATCAAACCGCAGTCGGCGAACGCGGCCTGAAGCTCTCGGGCGGCGAGAAGCAGCGCGTCGCGATTGCGCGCGCGCTATTGAAAAATCCTCGCATTCTCATCTTCGACGAGGCGACGTCGGCGCTCGACTCGCGCGCCGAGAAGGCTATCCAGGCGGAGCTCGAACGGATCTCGGAAGGTCGGACTACGCTGGTGATCGCGCACCGGCTTTCGACGGTCATGGACGCCGACCAGATCCTGGTGCTCAGCCAGGGGCGCATCATCGAGCGCGGCACCCACGCGCAATTGCTTGATGCAAAAGGAGAATACGCCCGCATGTGGGCGCTGCAGCAGCAAGAAGCGCAGGCGAAGGAAATCCTCGAAAGCGCGACCGCCGAGTCGGCTTAGGCAAGACCCCCAGGAGGGTGGCCGACGCCTCAGCCCGACAGTGATCGAATTCACAAAGTTTTTCGAAATCGGCTCCTAACCACTGTTTTACTTGCGCTTTTTTTGCGGCGTAGGCTACACTGCGACGACCCTATAGCCCGATCAGGGCAGGGGGGATAGCAAAAACAACGCACGTCCAGGGAGAAGATTCACCTCTATGCAACGCAGACTTCATCCGCTCGAGGGCATTGTTGCCATGTGCGCATTGGTCCTCGTGTTGTTTCTAAGCGTCGGTTTCGCCCAGGCGCAGGACGTCCAGAAAATCGCGCTGCGCTCGTCCTCGGCCCTGGTCCAGGATGCCGAGACCGGCGAGATCGTGTACGGCAAGAACCCCGAGACCGTCGTGTCGATCGCATCGATCACCAAGCTGATGACCGCGATGGTCATCCTCGACCACGGGCTTGATCTCGAAGAAGGCATCACCCTCACGCGCCAGGACGCGGTGGCCATGAAAGGCTCGCGCTCCCGGCTGAATACCGGGCTCACGCTCTCGCGCGGCGACCTGCTGCTGCTCGCGCTGATGGCCTCCGATAACCGCGCCGCGGCGGCGCTCGGCGCGAGCTACCCGGGCGGCCTCGAAGCCTTCGTCGACGCGATGAACACCAAGGCCGCGGTGCTCGACATGAGCGAAAGCCGCTTCGTCGAGCCGACCGGACTGTCGCCGGCCAATGTCTCGACCGCCTCCGACCTCGCCAAGCTGGTGCGCGCCGCGCACGAGTATCCGCTGATCCGCGAGTACTCGACCAAGGACCGCGCGACCGTTCGCGCCGTCAGCGGCAAGCGCACCCGCACGCTCAGCTACGGCAACACCAACGGCCTGGTGCGCTCGAAGCACTGGGAGATCGAGCTTTCCAAGACCGGCTACATCAGCGAGGCCGGGCGCTGCCTGGTGATGCACGTGCGCCTCGCCGAGAAGGACCTGATCGTGGTCCTGCTCGACTCGTGGGGCAAGCACTCGCGGGTCGGCGACGCGAACCGCATCCGCAAGTGGCTCGAGAGCGGCGCCACGCTCGGCCGCTCGAGCTAGTAGGGTTCCGCCAGGACGTCGTCGCGGGGCTTTCCGCTCCGCAGAAGTCCATTCCACCGAAGTATTTCTACGATGCCGCGGGCAGCCGCTTGTTCGCGCGCATCTGCCGGCTGCGCGAGTACTACCTGACGCGCGCCGAGCTCGAGCTCACGCGGCGCCACCTCGCCGCGATCGCGCGCTTCGCCGGCCGCGGCTGCCAGCTGGTCGAGTTCGGCAGCGGCGAGGGCATCAAGAGTCGGCTCCTGATCCGCGCGGTGCGCCCCGCGGTATACGTGCCGATCGACATCTCCGAGGAAGCCCTGCATGCGGCCGCGCGGCGGCTCGGCCGCGAATTTCCGTGGCTGCGCATCGCGCCGCTGGTCGGCGATTTCTCGCGCCCGCTGGAAATTCCGGTGCGGCGCGGAACGCCGAGCGTGGTCTACTTCCCCGGCTCGACCATCGGCAACCTCTCGCCCGAGGAAGCGCATGCCTTCCTCTCCATGTCGCGCGGCGTGGCAACGCGCATGCTGGTCGGCGTCGACCTGAAGAAGGACCCGGCCATCCTGCACGCCGCCTACAACGACGCCGCCGGCGTCACCGCGGCGTTCAACTTGAACCTGCTGGCGCGCATCAACCGCGAGCTCGGCGCCGACTTCGACCTGCGACGCTGGCGCCACTACGCGTTCTACGACCCGGCCGAAGGTCGCATCGAGATGCACCTGGTTTCGATGAGGGCCCAGCGCGTGGCGCTCGGCAAGCATCGCTTCCACTTCGCCGCGGGCGAGACCATCCACACCGAAAACTCCTACAAGTACTCGGTCGAAGGATTCCGCGAGCTCGCCGCGAATGCGGGATTCAAGAGTGCGAAGCTATGGACCGACCGTCGCAGCCTCTTCGCTCTGCACGGCCTGAATTCGGGGTCAGGGTCGTAATTCTGTTGGCGCGTGAGCGCTAGCGAATTACGACCCTGACCCCGAATTCAGCGCCCCGCGCCGCAGGCGCGCAGGTCGTCGTCCGACATCACCGGCTTGATCACGCATTCCGCGCTCGGCTTGGGCGCAGACGCCGGGACGCTTTCAGGTGACGCTTTCTCGACTGCCGCACTTGGTCCCTTTGGTTTCTCAGCAACAGCCTTTGGCTTCTGGACGATCGGCGGGGGCGACGCGCGTTTCTCGACCAACGGCGGGCGCTGCGGCGGCGGCTTGGCAGGAAGCGGAATGGCGGTAACGGACGAGGCCTTCGGGGCTTCCGGCGGCAGCTGCGGCGCGTCGACCTCCGGCGGAGGATCCTGCGCGGCCGCCCGGCCGATCAAGGACACGCTGAAGGCCAGGGCGGCGGCGAATACCCGGGCCCGCACGGTCAGTGCGCCCCTATTCGCGCCGCCGGCGGGCGGTGGCCGACGGTGCGCGAGATGCGCTCGGCGGTTTCCTTGACGAGCGGTCCCCACTGCACCTTCATGCGGTCGGCCGGCGTCGACAGCGACAGCGCGGCGACCAGGTTGCCGCCGTCGTCGCGGACGCCGGCGGCGACGCAGCGCACGCCGAGCTCGGCTTCCTCGTTGTCGGTGGCCCAGCCCTGGCGCTGGATGCGCTCGAGCTCGCGCTCGAGCAGCGTCAGGTTCGAGAGCGTGTTCTTGGTGTGCGCGGCAAGCCCGGTGCGCTTCGCGTAGTCGCGCAGCCGCGCGAAGCCTTCTTCGAGCAGGAACAGCTTGCCCGCCGCGGTGACGTGCAGCGGCGCGCGCGCGCCGATCACGTGCACCACGCGCATCGCCGAGCGGCCGGACGAGGTGCGCTCGACGTAGACGATCTCGTCGCCGTGGCGCACCGAGAGGTTGGCGGTCTCGCCGGTCTGCGCGTGCAGCTCGCGCATCATCGGCAGCGCGAGCTCGCGCACGCTGATGCGCGACTTGACGAGGTTGCCGAGCTCGAGCAGCCGCATGCCGAGGCGGTAGCTGCCGGGCTCGACGCGGTCGACGATGCGGTCGGCCGACATCGACGAGAGGATGCGGTGGGCGGTCGACGGATGCAGGCCGGTGTACTGCGCGATCTGCTTCAGGCCGAGCGGCTCCGGGTGCTGCGCAAGCACGTCGAGCAGCCGCATCATGCGGTCGATGACCTGGATCGGGCTCTTCTGCTCGTCGTTGGCCGGCATCGTCGTCGCATTTTACCGCCGTGTAGAATCGACCGCATGCCCGTAGTGACCTGCATCGACGACCTGCGCGAGCTGGCGAAAAGGCGCGTCGCGCGCGCGATTTTCGATTACGTCGACCGCGGCTCCTACAGCGAGAGCACGCTGCGCGCGAACCGCACGGACCTCGACCTGCTCACGCTGCGCCAGCGCGTCGCGATCGACGTCGACCGGCGCTCGACGCGCACTACCATGGTGGGTCAGGAAGTGGCGATGCCGGTCGCGTTGGCGCCGATCGGCCTCTGCGGCCTGAACTGGGCGGACGGCGAGATCCTCGCGGCACGCGCCGCCGCGCGCTTCGGCGTGCCTTTCACGCTCTCCACGATGTCCATCTGCTCGATCGAGGACGTGGCCGGCGCGACCGACAAGCCGTTCTGGTTCCAGCTCTACGTGATGCGCGACCGCGGCTTCGCCGCTTCGCTCATCGCGCGCGCCAAGGCCGCGCGGTGCTCGGCGCTCGTGCTCACGCTCGACCTGCAAATCCAGGGCCAGCGCCACCGCGACATCAAGAACGGCCTGGCGGTGCCGCCCAAATTGACCCTGGGCACCGCGCTGGATGTCCTGGGAAAGCCGCGCTGGGCGCTGAACGTGCTCCGCGGCAAGAGAAAATCCTTCGGCAACCTCGAGGGCCGCATCCCCGACGCGAAAAGCCTCACCACGCTGTCGCAATGGATCGCGGGCCAGTTCGACCCGACGCTCTCGTGGAAGGACGTCGAGTGGGTGAAGAAGCTCTGGGGCGGCAAGCTCATCCTGAAGGGCATCCTCGACCCCGAGGACGCGAAGATCGCCGCCAATTCGGGCGTCGACGCGATCGTGGTGTCGAACCACGGCGGCCGGCAGCTCGACGGCGCGGCGTCGTCGATTCGCGCGCTTCCCGAAGTCGCGGAAGTCATCGGCACCAAGATGGAAGTCTTCTTCGACGGCGGAATCCGCAGCGGGCAGGACGTGCTGAAGGCGCTCGCGCTCGGTGCCGACGCCACGCTCGTCGGCCGCGCGTTCGTCTACGGCCTTGGCGCGATGGGCGAGGCGGGCGTCACGCGCGCGCTCGAGATCATGCGCGCGGAGCTCGACGTCACCATGGGCCTCTGCGGCCTCAGGGACGTGAAGGACGCGAGCCCCGCGATTCTGCGCGCCTGATAAATCTTCGCGGATGCATCGCGTCAGCGAGCTTTCCCTCGACCGGGAGCGGATCCCCTTCGAGCTCGGAGGCGATCAGCTCCGCCGCCAGCGCCGCCCACACCAGCCCTCGCGAGCCGTAAGCAAACGCGCCGTAGACGCCCTCGTCGAGCTTGCCCACCACCGGCAGCCGGTCGGGCGTCACCGAGCGGAACGCCACGCGGCTTTCCAGATTCTTCGGGAAAGAAGTCAGAGGAACAATCCGTTTTAGCCGTTCCAGATTCCCTGCGTCGCTTTCGGCGCGCGGCGCCGCATCCTGATCATCGATGTCGTAGCTCGCGCCGACGACGCAGACGCCGTCGATCGGCGGCAGCACCATGCCGCCGCGCAGCAGCACCACGTGCGGCGCATCGATGTCATCGGCCGCGATGTGGGTGAGCTGCCCGCGCACCTTGCGCAGCCGCAGGTGCGGCACGCTGTGCAGCTTCGGTGCTTCGGCCGAATTTGCGAGAACCACGACCGGAGCCGGTGGCAGGCTGTTCAGTTCCTTGCCGAAATTGGTGCGCAGCCGGGCGCCGCAGGTCTCCAGAAGAGCGCGCACCAGCGACTGCGGCTTGATCCAGCCGGCTTGCGGAAACCACAACCCGGCAGCCTCGACCGGCACGCCGGCGTGCGCCGAGGCTTCCTCGCGCGTCACGTACTGCGCGTAGTCTGGCGGCAGCGCGAGCGCGGCGATTGAGGCGCGCTGGGATGCCTCTTCGCGTGCATCACGGGCGAGCTGAAGGACACCGCACGGGTCCCAGCGGATTTCGGAGAAATGCTTCCAGCGGGCGGTCGACTGGAGGAAGCCTGCTCGTGTGAGCCGAGCGAACAAGCTGTCATCCGGGGTCACGATCGGATGGAACGTGCCCGCGTGGTTGCCCGAAGCCTCCTGCGCTGGGGCGTCGTGGCGTTCATAGAGGTCGACATCCCAGCCACGGTTGCAGAGGCGCTCGCAGACCGCCGCGCCGGCGATGCCTGCGCCGACGACTGCTGCTTTCCGCTCCCGGGGCGACTGGGCGCTCCCGTCGGTGCGCACGTTGCGCGCGACCAGCATTTCTCTCTTGTCGCCGAACCCGGGGCGCTTTTCGACCGCGAAGCCCGTCGCTTCCAGGGAGGAACGCACCACCGATGCGACGCTCCAGGTCGCGGCGGTGGCGCCGGGTGCGGCGAGGCGCGAAAGGGCGCGCAACAGCTGCGGCGACCACATGTCGGGGTTCTTCGCCGGCGCGAAGCCATCAAGGTAGAACGCGTCGGCCGCGAGACGCAGGTCGCGCGCGATCTTGATGTCCGCGAAGAACAGCGTCAGAACGACATTTTGGAATTCGATTCGGTGCCCTCCCGGGACCAGCACCGGCCAGTGGGCGTGCAGTTCAGCGGCTTCTCGTTTCAATTCGGGATAACGCTCGTGAAGCGTCCGGAGGTCCTGCAGGGAGAACGGATGCTTCTCGATCGCCACGTAGTGCAACCGCGCACAGCGGCGTGGATCGCGGCGCCATGCGCGCCACGTGGCGAGGAAGTTGAGCCCGAAGCCGAAGCCGGTCTCGAGGATGACGAAGCGCTCGCGCCCGGCCCAGCGCGCGGGCAGGGAATTGCCCTTGAGGAACACGTGCTCGGCCTGCGCCGGGCCGCCGGCGGCGCTGTGGTACACGTCGCCGTAGGCCTCGGAATAAGGGGTGCCTTCGTGGAACGCCGGTCTCGCCGGAACGAGCGCCTCGGGCATTTCCCGAGTATAGAATCGCCCGCATGAAGCTCGGCATATTCATGATGCCGGTGCATCCCCTGCACCGGGACCCGATCGAAACCCTGAAGGAAGACCGCGAGACCGTGATCCTCGCCGACCAGCTCGGCTATCACGACGCCTTCATCGGCGAGCATCTGACCGACAAGGCGGAGAACATCACCAACTCGCTGCTGTTCCTCGCCACGCTGATCCATTCGACCAAGCGCATCAAGCTCGGCACCGGCACCTGCAACCTGTCGCAGCAGCATCCGACGCTGGTCGCGGCGCAGGCGGCGATGTTCGACCACCTGGCGCAGGGGCGCTTCATCCTCGGCGTGAGCCCGGGCGCGCTGCCTTCGGACGCGGAGTCGATCGGCATCCTCAACGAGGACCGCAACAAGATGTTCGCCGAGTCGATCGACGTGATCCTCGCGATCTGGGAGCGCGAGCCGCCGTACGACATCGACTTCCCGAACAACCGCTACAAGGTCACGACGCGCAAGAACCTCGACCTGGAGCTGGGCACCGGCATCATGTACAAGCCCTACCAGAAGCCGCGCCCCGAGATCGTCGGCACGGTGGTGGCGCCGCACTCCAAAGGCGTGATCGCGATGGGCGAGCGCGACTTCCATCCGCTCTCGGCAAACTTCCTGCTGCCGCACTGGCTGCCCAGCCATTGGCAGAATTATTCCGCCGGCAAGGCGAAGGTGGGAAAAATCCCAAATGAAGGCGACTGGCGCGTAGCGCGCACGATCTTCGTC
>DASRIR010000341.1:0-7078 GCA_035649875.1 Burkholderiales bacterium
CTCGATCGGGGCATTGAGCGAAGCCGAAATCGCCAGGCCGAGCAGGCGCCGCGTGGCGGCGGGATCGACCACGCCGTCGTCCCAGAGGCGCGCGCTGGCGTAGTAGGGGTGTCCCTGCCGCTCGTATTGCTCGCGGATGGGTTGCTTGAATTTCTCCTCGTCTTCCTGCGAAGAAAAATTCCCCTTCACGGTGGCCAGCACGGAGGCGGCCTGCTCGCCGCCCATGATCGAGATGCGCGCGTTCGGCCACATCCACAGGAAGCGCGGTCCATAGGCGCGGCCGCACATGCCGTAGTTGCCCGCGCCGAAGGAGCCGCCGACGATCATGGTGAACTTCGGCACGCGCGCAGTGGCCACCGCGGTCACCATCTTGGCCCCGTCCTTGGCGATGCCGCCGGCCTCGTACTTCCTGCCCACCATGTAGCCGGTGATGTTCTGCAGGAACACCAGCGGGATGTGCCGCTGCGCCGCGAGCTCGATGAAGTGCGTCGCCTTGAGCGACGACTCCGAGAACAGGATGCCGTTGTTCGCCAGGATCGCCACCGGGTAGCCGTGCAGGCGCGCGAAGCCGGTGACCAGGGTGGTGCCGTAGTTCTGCTTGAACTCGTCGAGCTCCGAGCCGTCGACCACGCGCGCGATCAGCTCGCGCGCGTCGTAGGGCTTGCGTGGGTCGGCGGGAATCACGCCGTAGAGCTCCTCGGCGGGGTACAGGGGCTCGGTCGGCGGCTCCGTTTTCAGGGAAATCTGCTTGGAAAAATTCAGATTCGAAACGATGCGGCGGACCAACGACAGCGCATGCGCGTCGTTCAGCGCGTAATGGTCGGCGACGCCCGACACGCGCGTGTGCACCTCGGCGCCGCCGAGCTCTTCGGGCGTCACCACCTCGCCGGTCGCCGCCTTCACCAGCGGCGGGCCGCCGAGAAAGATCGTGCCCTGGCCTTTCACGATGATCGACTCATCACACATCGCCGGTACGTAAGCACCTCCAGCGGTACTCGATCCCATGACGCAGGCGATCTGCGGGATGCCGGCGGCGGAAAGGTTGGCGATGTTGTAGAAGATGCGCCCGAAGTGCTCGCGGTCCGGGAACACGTTGTCCTGCTCGGGCAGGTAGCCGCCCCCCGAGTCGACCAGGTAGACGCACGGCAGGCGGTTCTGCGCGGCGATCTCCTGCGCGCGCAGGTGCTTCTTCACCGTCATCGGGTAGTAAGTGCCGCCCTTGATGGTGGCGTCGTTCGCCACGATCACGCATTCGCGGCCTGAAACCCGGCCCACGCCGCAGATGATCGAGGCCGAATGCACGTCGCCGCCGTACATGTCCCAGGCGGCGAGCTGGCCGACCTCGAGAAACGGCGATCCCGGGTCGAGCAGCCGGGCGACGCGCTCGCGCGGCAGCATCTTGCCGCGCGCGGTGTGCTTGCTGCGGGCGGCTTCATCGCCGCCTTTCTCGACGATGGAAACCTTTTCCTTGAGATCGGCGACCAGCGAGCGCATGCGCTCGGCGTTGGCGCGGAACTCCGCCGACCGCGTCTTGAGCTGGCTTTTTATCATTGCTCCAGTTCCCGACCAATCACCATTCGCTGGATGTCGTTCGCGCCTTCGTAGATCTTGGTCACGCGCACGTCGCGCCAGAGCCGCTCGACCGGGAAGTCCGAGACATAGCCGTAGCCGCCGTGGATCTGGATCGCATCGGAGCACACCTTCTCGGCCATCTCGGATGCGAAGAGCTTCGCCATCGACGCCTCCTTGAGGCAGGGCTTGCCCGCGTCGCGCAGCCGCGCCGCGTGCAGGTAGAGCTGGCGCGCGGCCTCGATCTGCGTCGCCATGTCCGCGAGACGGAAGTTCACCGCCTGGTGCTCGATCAGGCGCTTGCCCATGCTCGTGCGCTCGCGGGAGTAGGAAAGCGCCGCCTCGAGCGCCGCCTGTGCAACCCCGGTCGCCTGCGCGGCGACGTTGATGCGCCCGGACTCGAGGTTGGCGAGCGCGATGCGGTAGCCGACGCCTTCGCTGCCGAGCAAATGCTCCGTCCTGCAGTTCTCCAGCACGATCTGCGCGGTATCGGATGCGCGCTGGCCGGTCTTGTCCTCGATGCGCGCGACCCTGTAACCCGGAGTGGAGGTCGGCACGACGAAGGCGCTGATGCCCTTCTTGCCCGCGGCCTTGTCCGTCACGGCGAATATGACCGCGATGTCGGCGTTCTTGCCCGAGGTAATGAACTGCTTTACCCCGTTCAGCACGTATTCGCCGCCCTTGCGCTCGGCGCGCGTGGTGATCGCGGACGCGTCGGAGCCGACCTGCGGCTCGGTGAGCGCGAACGCGCCGAGCAGCTTGCCTTGCGCAAGCGGCTTCAAGAAGGCGTTTTTTTGGGAAGGATTGCCGTATCCCGCGAGGATGCCGGCGACCAGATTGTTGACCGCGACGATGGTGGCCGTGGCGCAGTCGCCGGCCGCGATCTCCTCGCAAGCGACCGCGAGCGAGGTGTAGTCGAGCCCGGCGCCGCCCCATTCCTCGGCGATCGCCACGCCGTAGAGGCCCATGGCGGCAAGGCCCTGGAGCGCCTCCCTGGGAAACGCCTTCTCCCTATCCCAGCGCGCGGCGTTCGGCGCGAGCTGCTCGCGCGCGAAGCGCCGCACCGCCTCCCGGATTTCGTCAGCCTGCGCGGACATAGGTAACCGTATGGTGGCTGAAAAGCTCGCCCTTGCCGCCATGGCACTCGGCGACGCCGTAGATGCGGCGCCGTCCCAGCTTCAGCACCCGCGCGGTGCAGTAGACGTGCTCGCCCTTGGCCGGAGCGAGGAACGCGGTGTTCAGCTCCGAGGTGAGAGCGTCGTTCTCGACGCCGATGCGCGCCTTGACGGCGAACCACATCGCGCAGTCCGCGGCCGCCATCAGCGCCGGACCGTTGATGATGCCGCCAGGACGCTCGAGCTCGGGCTTGTGCGGCAGCTCGAGCGTGCACTTGTCCTCGCCGACCGTCACCACCCTGAAGCCATAGGGTTTCAGGAAGCTCGATTGGTCGAGGATCTTCTGCAGCGCCGCCTTCAAACGAGCTCCAGCGCCATCGCGGTGGCCTCGCCGCCGCCGATGCACAGGCTCGCCACGCCGCGCCTGAGGCCGCGCTTTCTCAGCGCGCCGATGAGCGTGACCATGATGCGCGCGCCCGAGGCGCCGATCGGATGGCCGAGCGCGCACGCGCCGCCGTGCACGTTCACCTTCTCGCGCGGCAGGCCGTGCTCCTTCATCGCCGCCATGGTCACCACCGCGAACGCTTCGTTGATCTCATAGAGATCGACTTGCTGCGGGTCCCAATCCGTTCTCTGCATCAATTTTGCTATTGCCGCTACCGGCGCGGTCGTAAACCACCCCGGCTCCTGCGCGTGCGTCGCGTGTGCGACCACGATCGCCAGCGGCGCGAGGCCGCGCTTCTCGGCGCTCGAGCGGCGCATCATCACGAGCGCCGCCGCGCCGTCGGAGATCGAGCTCGAGTTCGCCGCGGTCACCGTGCCGTCCTTGCGAAACGCGGGCTTGAGCGTCGGGATCTTCCCGAGGTTGGCCTTGAACGGCTGCTCGTCGGTCTCCACGAACTTCTCGTCCTTGCCCGCCTTGATCGCGAGCGGCGTCGTCTCCCAGGCGAACCAGCCTTCCTTGTTCGCGGCCTGGGCTCTCTTCAGCGACTCGATCGCGAACGCGTCCTGGGCCTCTCTCGAGAACTGGTACTTCGCGGCGCAGTCCTCCGCAAAAGTACCCATCAGCCGGCCCTTGTCGTAAGCGTCCTCGAGGCCGTCGTAGAACATGTGGTCGATCACCTGGCCATGGCCCATGCGCAGCCCCGCGCGCGCCTTGGGAAGCAGGTAGGGGGCGTTGCTCATCGATTCCATCCCACCGGCCACGACCACGTCTAGCGCTTTGCTCTGCAGAGAATCAAAAGCGAACATGGCGGCCTTCATCCCTGAGCCGCACATCTTGTTCACCGTGGTACAGCCGGCTGCGAGCGGCAGCCCGGCGCCGAGCGAGGCCTGGCGCGCGGGCGCCTGGCCCTGGCCCGCGGGGAGCACGCAGCCCATGATGACTTCCTGGACATCTTCCGGCGTCAATTTGGCGCGCTCGACCGCGGCGCGGATCGCCGCCGCGCCGAGCTCCGGCGCGGCGAAGCCCTTCAGCTCGCCCTGGAAAGCGCCCATCGGCGTGCGGGCGAGGCCAACGATGACAACCGGATCTTTTTCCATGACGGTTCCTATGAGGGACTCACTTCGGTAACGGGTAGGCGCGCACCAGCTTGCGGCCGCGCTCGACGAGCTCGGCGGGGAATGGGCAGGACTTGCGCGTCTGCGTGTCGATGTGCACGCCGGTGAGCACGCAGATCGCCGAGACCTCGTCGCTGACCGCGTGGCGCATCTCGTGCACGAAGGTCGCCGCCTTCTCGCGTATCTCGATGAACGCGGAGCGCACCGCGACCGTGTCGCCGGCGTGCAGCTCGCGCTTGTAGGTGATGTTCTGCTGCACCGCCGCCATGCCGCGGCGGTGGTCCTTGAGGAACGCGGCGGTCACGCCGAGCGCGGCGAACAGGTTCCACGTCGCTTCATCGAACTTGCCGACGTACCACATGACGTTCATGTGCCCCATCTGGTCGCAGTGCCATGGGTACACCGCACCGCGGTAGGTCTCGATCAGGTCGCTGGCCCCGCTCATACGCGCAACGGCGCCGTAAGCAACGCTGCCGCCTGGCTGATGGCCGCGATCGTTTCGTGGCAGGTCCAGTTGAGCGAGGGGTTAGGCGGCATCTGCGGACTTGCTAGCGGATAATGTAACGCGAGTGCGAATCCAGGAGCTGGCAGGCCTGCGCGATCATGCTTTCGACGATCTGCGCGGCAGGCGGCGCGTCATGGATTATTCCGGAGACCTCTCCCATGAGCACACCCGAATTCTCTGCATCCCCGGCCTTGAAAGCAGCCCAGAAGCGCTGATACTCGATATCGATTGCCTTCTCCATCTCGCGCTCGTGCCCGTGCCACTTGGCAACAAAGCTGTTCCTCAGAACGCGAACGACGAACTCCGCATTGGGCCAGTAACGCTTGCGAGCAATGTCGACCGAGGTCGACTTAATCGTGGAGTCACCGTCAGCGCGGATGATCGCCTGGCGAAACCCTTCTGGCGCTTCCGACTCCTGGCTCGCGATGAAGCGCGTTCCGACAAGAACGCCGTCTGCACCAAGCATGAGCGCCGCAGAAAGACCGCGGCCGTCCCCCACGCCGCCCGCCGCGACCAGAGCGGTATCGGGCGAGCACTTCGCGAGATAGTCGGCGGCTTCGGGAACGAGCGTGAATACGCCTCGGTGGCCGCTGTGACCGCCCGCCTCGCAACCTTCGGCCACGATGATATCGGCGCCCGCATCGACTGCTTCGCGCAGATACCTCATACCTTGCACCTGGCAGATCAGCGGCACTCCATGGGCCTTGATGCGCGACGCGTGTGGTTCGAGGTCCCCGAAGGAGAGCATCAGAGCCGCCGGCTGCTTGGCCAGAACCTGATCGAGCAGCTTCGGATCTCTCGCCATCGACCAAGTGATGAACCCGCAGCCAACACTTGCATTCCCCGCTGCCGCGAAGTGCTGCTCGAGCCAATCAGCGTCGCCATACCCGCCGCCGATGATGCCGAGCCCGCCTGCGTTGGACACGGCGGCAGCAAGCTTGCCGCCCGCGAGGACGTTCATGGGCGCCAGAAGAATTGGATGCTCGATCCCGAGCTTCTCCGTCAGCCTTGTCTTCAGACGCATTCCGCTTCCCCCGAGCGCCCGAATGGGGTGGAGATCATGCGGTCTCCGAAAATAGCTCCCGGCCGATCAGCCAGCGGCGGATCTCGGAAGTCCCGGCGCCGATCTCGTAGAGCTTCGCGTCGCGCCACAGCCGCCCGGTGGGCGTCTCGTTGATGTAGCCCATGCCGCCGAGCGCTTGGATCGCCTGGCCGGCCATCCAGGTCGCCTTCTCGGCTGCGTAGAGGATCGCGCCGGCGGCGTCCTTTCGCGTGGTCTCGTTGCGATCGAGCGCCTGGCCGACCGCATACACATAGGCGCGGCACGCGGAAAAGGTCGTGTACATGTCGGCGAGCTTGCCTTGCATGAGCTGGAACTCGCCGATCGGCTGGCCGAACTGCTTGCGATCGTGCACATACGGCACCACCACGTCGAGGCAGGCGGCCATGATGCCGAGCGGGCCGCCGGCAAGCACCGCGCGCTCGTAGTCGAGCCCGGACATCAGGACCCGGACCCCGTTACCTTCCTCGCCCAGAATTTGATCTTTTGAAATCTCACAGTCGCGGAGCACGAGCTCGCACGTATTCGAGCCACGCATGCCGAGCTTGTCGAGCTTCTGCGCAGTGCTGAAGCCTTTCATGCCTTTCTCGACGAGAAAGGCGGTGATGCCCTGGTCGCTCGTCTTGGCGTAGATCACGAGCACATCCGCGTCGGGCCCGTTGGTGATCCACATCTTGTTGCCGTTGAGAACATAGCGATCGCCGCGCGGTTCAGCTTTCAGCTTCATGCCGACCACGTCGGACCCGGCGCCCGGCTCCGACATCGCGAGTGCTCCCACGTGCTCGCCGGAAACGAGCTTCGGCAGATACTTTTTCTTTTGCGCCGCGCTGCCGTTGCGGCGGATCTGGTTCACGCAAAGGTTCGAATGGGCGCCGTACGAGAGCCCGATCGAGGCCGAGCCGCGCGAGATCTCCTCCATCGCGATGATGTGTGCGAGATAGCCCATCGCAGTGCCGCCGTACTCTTCCTCGACCGTGACGCCGAGCAGCCCGAGCGCGCCGAGCTTGCGCCACAGGTCGGGCGGGAACTCGTTGGTTTCGTCGATCCGCGCGGCGCGCGGCGCGATCTCCTTGGCGGTGAACTCGCGCACCGACTCGCGCAGCATGTCGATGGTCTCGCCGTGCTCGAATTTCAGGAAATTCATTCTGGGCTGTCGGGCCGCCCGGGAAGGGCCATCAGGGTCTGCAGCATGGTGGCGACGTGGCTGCCGTCGTCAGCGTACACCTCGGCGCGCGCCACGGTAAGCGTGCGTCCGGGGCGGATCACTTT
>DASRIR010000342.1:0-2887 GCA_035649875.1 Burkholderiales bacterium
CACCGCGGCACCGCCGGTCACCGAGCCGCGGCTGTCCGCGGTGCCATAGCACGAATACGGCGTGCGCGCGGTGTCCCCAAGCACGACGCCGACGCGCTCGTAGGGGAGCGAAAGAACGTCTGCCGCGACCTGCGCGAGCGCGGAGCGAATGCCCTGGCCGAGCTCGATGATGCCGGTCGCGACGGTCACGCGACCCGACGGCTCGACGCGAACGGTCGCGCTCTCGTAGCCGCCCTGCCGGTTGCCCATCGCGGCCATCAGCTTCGACGGCCCCATGCCGGTGACCTCGACGTAGTTCGCGACGCCGATGCCAACCAGCCGGCCTTCCGCTCGGGCGCTCGCCTGCATCGCGCGCAAACCACCGTAGTTCGCGATGCGCAGCGCCTCGTGGAGCGCGCGAGGATAGTCACCGCTGTCGTAGACGAGATTGGCGATGCTGCGATAGGGGAAGGCCGCCGGCGGGACGTAATTGCGGCGCCGGATCTCGACGGGATCGATCCCGAGGCGCGCGGCCCCGATGTCCATCAGGCGCTCGGTGACGAACGCGGCCTGCTGCATGCCGAACGCGCGGTACGCGCCGAACGGCACCTTGTTGGTGACGACGGCCTCCAGCTTGGCCTTGAAATGGCGGATCGCGTAGACGTTTGGCAGCACGACGCCGCCCAGGAAGATCGGCCCGGCGCCCTTGGTGTGCAGGTGCGCGCCGACGTCGCCCTGCACGTGCACGCGGAGCGCGAGCAGCGTTCCCTGCGCATCGAACGCGGCCCGCGCGTGCACTGACTGCTCGCGCGCGTGCACGGTGGCCGCGAAATGCTCGGTGCGCGTCTCCACCCACTTCACCGGCCGGCCGAGCCGCATCGCGGCGACCGCAGCCAGCGCGTCCTCCGGGTAGTAGTGGAGCTTCACGCCGAAACCGCCGCCCACATCCGGCACGATGACGCGGATGCGCTCCTCGTCGAGGCACAGCATGCCGGCGAGCACCGTGCGGAAGAGGTGCGGCGCCTGGCTCGACGCCCAAATCGTCAGCTCGCCGGTGGTGCGATCGAAACGGGCGCAAACCGCGCGGCCTTCCATCGGCGCCGCGGTCTGGCGCGGCATCGTGAAGCGCGCCTCGACCACCGTCGGCGCCGTCGCGAGCACGGCGTCGGGATCGCCGCCGCCGATCTCCCGCGCGACGACCACGTTGTCCGGCCACTCGTCGTAGAGCTTCGGCGCGCCAGGCGCGGTGGCCTGCGCGACGTCCACGACGGCCGGCAGCGGATCGTATGTCACCTCGAGCGCGTCGACGCCGTCCTGCGCCGCATACCGAGTCTCGGCCACCACGGCGGCGAGCGGCTGCCCGACGTAGCGCACGCGATCCGCGGGCAGCACGGGAAAATCGGTCTGGCGCTGGCCAGGTGGGTGCGCGAGGACCGGCAGCGGCCCGACGTCGCGAAGGTCGTCCGCGGTGAAAACCGCGACGACGCCAAGTACTCGTTGCGCGCGACCCGTGTCGATGCGCCCGATTCGCGCATGAGCGTGAGGACTGCGCAAGAGTGCCAGGTGCAGCATGCCGGGCAGTACCAGGTCTGTCACGTACGCGCCGCGACCCGCGACGAGTCGAGGATCCTCCTGCCGCAGGAGTCGCCGGCCGATCAGGCGCTCGCTCACGAAAGGATTATGGCAGAATCTCGACCACCATCGAGGTGAGCCACGGAGGATTTACCATGCGACGTCGCACCTTCCTCAAGGGAATCGCCGCCGCGACGGGAGCGGCTGCCGGACCGCTGATCATCACCGAGCGCACGATCGCGCAGACGCGCACGATTTACGTCAACACGTGGGGCGGCAGCTGGACGGCGGCGGAGGAAGCTGCCTTCTTCAAGCCCTTCACCGACCAGACGGGCATTCGCGTGAAGACGGTCGCTCCGGTCTCGTACGCCAAGCTGAAGGCGCAGGTGCAAAGCGGCAGCTACGAGTGGGACATCACGGCGATCACCCAGGCCGATCTGCTCCGCGCCGAGCGCGAAGGTCTGGTGGAGCCGGTCGACTGGACGGTCGTGAAGAAGGACAAGCTGTTCCCGAACGCCGTGTACGCCAACGGTCTCGCGTACTGCGCGCTCGGCACGAACCTGGCCTACCGAAAGGACAAGTTCCCGCAGGGCGGGCCGAAGAGCTGGGCCGACTTCTGGGACGTCAAGAGGTTCCCGGGCAATCGCTCGATGCTCAACAACGCGGTGCGAACCGTCCAGTTCGCGCTCGTCGCCGATGGCGTACCGGTCGACAAGGTGTTTCCGCTCGACATCGACCGCGCCTTCCGCAAGCTCGACCAGATCAAGCCGCACATCAAGGTCTGGTGGACGCAGGGCAACCAGTCGCAGCAGCTCCTGCGCGATGGTGAGGTCGACCTGATCGTCATGTGGAACGCGCGCGCCAGTGAGCTCCAGCAGCAGGGCCATCCCGTCGAGCTCGTCTGGCACGGCGCCACCATCACGACGACGATGTGGGGTGTGGCGAAGGGCGCGCCGAACCGGAAGCTCGCGTGGGAATTCCTCCAGTTCGCCGTGCAGCCGAAGCCGCAGGCCGACTTCGCGAACAAGCTCTACTACGGTCCGACCAACCCGGAAGCGTTCAAGCTCATCCCGGCCGAGGTGTCGCGCCAGCTTCCGACGTATCCCGAGAACCAGAAGGTCGCTATCAAGCCCGACACCGTCGCCGAGGCGGACCAGACCGCCAAGATCCAGGAACGCTTCACGCAGTGGCTGGCGAGCTGAGCGCGGCCGCGCTCCGTACCCAAGCCGTTCCGCGCCGCGCGAAGGGAAATGCGACGGCGTGGCTCCTGATCGCCCCGTCGTGCCTGGCGCTCGTGCTGCTCTTCGTGGTGCCCATCGCGTACGTGCTGCTGCTG
>DASRIR010000343.1:0-62545 GCA_035649875.1 Burkholderiales bacterium
TCATTACGCGCTGTGCAGGGTTGGCACCAGCTCACGCGTAGCAGCGAGAGACCACGATTGATCGCCATCGCTTTTAGCGAACCGAGCCCCGACCTAGAGGTATTACGTGCTGCGTTGTCTTCATTTGAGCCTTTGCCTAATTAAGGGCGAGACTACGCTGCCGTGCGTGTGCGCGTCGCGCCCGCGTGTACGCGTACAGAACCAGGCGAACGCTATGGGGAGTAGTGCTAACGAGCCTGGCTCGGGCACACCAGACACAGCGTCGGGGTAGACGCGAAGGCTTCGGTCCTCAACGGCTGTGGACTGATGCCACGTGACGGAGAACGGGGTCCCACCCGTAGCTCGGGTCCACGCGCTGCCTTCATCGTAGCTATCAGGACCAGCTACCCAAAAGACGACGTCTGGAGGCTGCAGTGGGAACACACCTCCCTGCGTGTAGCCCGACACCACCACTGCCAGGACATCTCCAGATTCAACAAAGAGATTGAATGGGATGGAGATCCACTCACCGGGAAGAGTATCGACACGGTCTACTACTCCTACGGACACGGAGGCAAGGATATTCGTGAAATTCATCGGGCAGCGGGAGGTCGACGTACGAGCTTAACGGGGTTCGTTGGGAGCGGTAGCCCCCAGTCGCGGATGGCAACGTCAAGGATGTGCGAGAGGCTGTTCAGGTCCTTGATGACCGTTGCGCCAGCGGTGCCCTGGCGGAGCCGTTCATCCCGGTAGGAGGCGATGTGCTTTGCTTGCAGCTGGGAGGCGGAGAAGGACCCAAAGTATTTCTTCAAAGCGAAGCCGCCGCAGCTCGAAGACGGCGGACTTCTTGAGGGGCGTCACCTCTGCGAGATACCGGTCGATCAGTTCGGCGAGCATGGTGCGATCGGCTTCAGAGCAATCGACGTAGATGCCGCGATCTGCCTCCCGCTCAAGCGTCCGGGCCCACTGGATAGCGTCTGCACGCTGCGCGAACGATCGTGCCCGTCCCGGCAACCCGGCGCGCCGGACCTGTGCCTGCCACTTCCCGCTCGAAAGGCGGCGGATCGATGCCATTTCACACCTCACTGTGATCAGGGTGTGACGGGCGGGCATCGAGGACCCGACCTAGGCGGCCAAAACGGCGCCTAAGTCATTGATTCAGTTTGGCACCCCGGACACGAATCGAACGTGCGACCTGTCCCTTAGGAGGGGACTGCTCTATCCACTGAGCTACCGGGGCGCGCAGCGCGATTCTAATGGCGCAGGCAATTTGCGCTGCGCGCTTGCTCGGGTCGCAGACCGGCGACGTCGACCAGATCGGCGGCGCCGCATTGCTTGCACAGGTCGCGCATTTTCCCCACTAGGCGGTCGGGAAGCGCGCTCTGCAGCACGCGCGAGCACAGGAAGGGAATGCGGCTGAGGTCCTGGTCCTGCTTCACGGCCTGCAAGAACTCGATCATCTGGGAGTCGTCGAAGGCGATGGTCGAGATGATCACGTCGATGGACGGGTCGTCCTTCAGCGCCTGGAGCGCGTCGTTCCTGCTGTGAACCGGCACGAGCTCCATGACATCCTCGAGCGTCGACAAGAGCACCGTCCAGGCGCCGGGTTGCGCGGCGATCAATGCGCGGTTGCGGAATGCCATGGCTTCGAACCATACCGCAGAACGCGCCCCGGAAGCGCTACACTTTAGCCTCTCTATATGAACCCCAAGTTGTTGATAGGCACCGTTCTCCTGGCGGCGATCCCCGCATTCGCGCAGCCGCAGGCCTGGGCCTGGGACGACGGCACGGTGCCGTACGTGCAGACGCCGATGGAGATCGTCGAGCGCATGCTGCGCATGGCCGAGGTGAAGAAGGACGACTACGTGATCGACCTCGGCTCCGGCGACGGGCGCATCATCGTCGAGGCGGCGAAGCGCGGCGCGCGCGGCCTCGGCGTGGACCTGGATCCCAACTTAGTAAAGCACGCGACCGAGAATGCGCGCCAGGCCGGGGTAGGGGATCGCACACGTTTCGAGGTGCGCGACATTTTCGAGACGGACCTGTCACAAGCCACGGTTGTCGCCTTTTACTTGCTGCCGGACTTCAACGCCAAGTTGCTGCCGAAGCTGCTCAAGCTCAAGCCGGGCACGCGCATCGTGTCGCACGACGGCGGCATCGGCGACTGGCCGCCGGACGAGCGCCTCGAGATGCGCGCGCCGGAGAAGCCGGTCGGCGTCGGCGGCGTGTCGCGCGTCGAGCTGTGGATCGTGCCCGCGGACGCGAAGGGCACCTGGGCGAGCGAGTTGCCGGTGCACGGCGGCCGCTGGCAGTTTTCCATCAAGCAGAAGTACCAGGAGCTCGACATCGACGTTTCCGCGCAGGGCAAGGACCTGCTGGTGCGCAACAGCCGGCTGCGCGGCGAGGAAATCAAGGTCATCGTCACCGGCATCGTCAACGGACGCGCCTGGCATCACTACTTCGTCGGCATGGTGAAGGACGATCGCATCACGGGCGAGGTCGCCGTGTCCGACGGCAATAACAAGAGGAGTTTCCCTTGGACGGCAACAAGAACACGGTAGCGCCGAGGCCGCTGCTTTCGGTTCCGGACGGGATCTTCCTCGTCGCCGGCATGGTGATCGGGGTGGGCATCTTCAAGCTGCCGGGCCTGGTCGCGAGCAACGCGGCGAGCCCCACGCAGTTCTTCGCCGCGTGGATCGTCGGCGGCATCGCGTGCCTATGCGGCGCGCTGGTCTACGCCGAGCTCGCGGCGCGCTATCCCGAAACCGGCGGCGAGTACGTGTTCCTGCGGCGCGGCTTCGGCGACGGCGCGGCGTTCGTGTTCGCGTGGTCGCGCATGACCGTGATCCAGACCGGCGCGATCGCCGCGGTCTCGTTCGTGTTCGGCGAATACGCGTCGCAGCTCGTTTCGCTCGGGCCGCAGAGCAACGCGGTCTGGGCGGCGATCTGCGTCGCGGTGCTGACCGGCCTGAATCTGCTGGGGACGGTCCAGTCCAAGGCTTCGCAGAAGGTGATGGAAGTCCTGCTCATCGCTTCGCTCGCGCTGATCGCGATCGGCGGCATCGTCGTGGGCGTCGGAAAGCCGGCGCCCGCCGCCTCTGCACCCTCGGCTTCGGGCGGCTCGTTCGCGCTGATGATGATCTTCGTGCTCTATACCTTCGGCGGGTGGAACGAGGGCGCCTATCTCGCGGGCGAGGTGCGCGACGCGCGCCGCAACATGGTGAGAGTGCTCGCCGGCGGGCTGCTGCTCGTGACGGCGCTCTACCTGCTGGTCAACTGGGGCTATTACGCCGCGCTCGGCCTGCCCGGGATCAAGGAGTCGAAGGCGCTCGCGGTCGACACCGTGCGCCTTATTGCGGGCCAGCACGCGGCGCTTCTCGTGGCGCTCGTGGTCTGCGTGTCGGCAATCACCACGATCAACGCGGCGATCTTTACCGGCGCGCGCACCAACTGGGCGCTCGGCCGTGATTACCCGCTGTTCGCGTTCCTCGGTAACTGGCGCGAAAGCGGCTCGACCCCGGCGAACTCGCTGCTCGTCCAGGGCGCGATCGTGCTGGTCCTAATCTGGGCCGGCGCGCAAACGCGCGACGGCTTCGAAGCGATGGTCGCCTACGGCCTGCCGGTGTTCTGGACCTTCCTTCTACTGACGGGAATCACCTTGTTCGTCTTCCGGCGGCGCGGCGGCGATGCCCCGCTGTTCCGCGTCCCCTTGTTCCCGCTGGTGCCCGTCGCCTTCCTCGCCATGTGCGCGTTCATGGTCTGGTCCAGCTTCGACTACGTGGCGAATTCGCCGTACGGGCCGAAGTTCGGAAACCTGGTGCTGGCGGGCCTGATCGTCATGGCATTGGGCATCCCGCTTTACTTTTTCGCCCGAAGAAAATGACGCTCACGGAGCTCCGCTACATCGTCGCGGTGGCGCGCGAGCGCCACTTCGGACGGGCGGCGGAGACCTGCTTCGTGTCGCAGCCGACGCTGTCGGTGGCGGTGAAGAAGCTGGAAGAGGAGCTCGGCGTGACGCTTTTCGAGCGCGGGCCGGGCGAGGTGAGCGTCACGCCCGCGGGCACGAAGATCGTCGAGCAGGCGCAGCGCGTGCTCGAGGAAGCTTCGCGGATCCGGGAGATCGCGGCGGCGGGGAAGGACCCGCTCGCCGGGCCGCTGCGCCTGGGCGCGATCTACACCATCGGTCCGTATATCCTGCCGAAGCTGATCCCGATCCTGCGCAAGACCGCGCCGGCGATGCAGCTCCTGATCCAGGAGAACTTCACCCACCGGCTTGCCGAGGAGCTGAAGAGCGGCGAGGTCGACGTGATCCTCATCGCGCTGCCTTTCGAACAGCCGGGCGTGGCCACGCGCGCCGTGTACGACGAGCCTTTCCTGGTCGCCGTTCCCAAGGGGCACCCGTGGGAGAACCGCAAGCGCGTGACCTCGGAGGAGCTGACCAGCGAGAGCCTGCTGCTGCTCGGCGAAGGGCACTGCTTCCGCGATCAGGTGCTGGAGATTTGCCATACCGTTCGTGCCAGGGAAAGAAGTCCGCTGGCAAAAACGCTGGAGGGCGGCTCACTCGAGACCATCCGGCAGATGGTGGCGGGCGGCGTCGGCGTCACCGTGCTGCCCGCGACTTCCACCACGACCGGGGGTCCGGCGGACCTGATCCGCATCCTGCCGTTCGCGCGCCCGGTGCCGACGCGGCGCGTCGGCCTCGCCTGGCGCCGCAGCTTCCCGCGCCCCGAGGCGATCGAGGTGCTGAGGAAAAGCATCCTCGCCTGCCACCTTCCGCAGGTCGAGAAGCTGGCATCTTGACGCATCTTGCATTTGTCTGACAAATAGGGGCATATTGTCAGACGAGGATGGAGACGAGGGGAAAGGCCGATCGCGTGCTCGACCGGCTGGGCCAGGCGATCGTCGGTGGGCGCTATGCCGCCGGCGACCGGCTGCCGACCGAGGACGAGCTTGCGCGCAAGTTCGGGATCAGCCGGCCGTCGCTGCGCGAGGGGCTGAAGGCGCTCGCGCGCAAGGGATTGGTAGAGGCGCGCACACGGCGCGGCACCATTGCCCTCGGCAGCGAGCACTGGGACCGCCTCGACACCGATGTACTGCGCTGGACCGCATCCTCGCCGCCTGACCACGCCTTCCTGCTCAGCCTGATCGAGCTGCGCAGCATCATGGAGCCGGCAGCAGCGCGCCTCGCCGCGAGCCGCGCCACGCCGGCGCAGATCCTCGCGATCGAGGCCGCGTACCAGGGTATGGTCGATTCGCTGCCACACGACGTCGACGCCTGCCATCACCACGACCTGGCGTTTCACCGCTCGATCTTCGCCGCGTGCGGCAACGCGATCCTGCAGCGCTTCTACGACGCGATCAGCGCTGTGCTGCTCACGCTGTTCCGCGCCAGCACGCAGGCGCGCGAATCCTACGAAAGCTCGCTCGCCGAGCACGGTGCGGTCGCGGTCGCGATCCGCCGCCGCCAGTCCGACGAGGCCGAGAAGGCCATGCACAAGCTGCTCGCCGGCACGGTGCGCGACCTCGAACCCGCCTTCAAACCCAAACGACCTGCTCGAGGAGGCAAGTCATGACCCGAGTCCTTTTAGCAATTTGTATCGCCTTTTTCGCGGTAAGCGTGCAAGCGCAAACCAGACCGCTACTCCGCATACATACCGCGGGGCCGAACGACACCAACGTCGACAACACCAAGCTGGCGGTCGAGTTCCAGGACCGGGCGAACGCCGCGCAGAGCCGGGTGGAGGTCAAGGTGTTTCCGGCGAGCCAGCTCGGTCAGACGCGCGAGGTGATCGAGGCGATGCGCCTGGGCTCGGGCGCGGCCGGCACCACCGGCGGCCCGGCCGAATACGCCTCCTTCGTGCGGCGCCTAGGGGTGCTCGGGCTGCCGTTCCTGTGGAAGAGCTACGACCATGCGCTCGCCGTGCTCGACGGCCCGGTCGGCAAGGAGCTCGACGGCGACATGGAGAAAGCCGGATTCAAGACGCTCTCCTGGGCGGTGAGCTGGGGCTACCGCAACGTGATCACCTCGAAGAAGGAGGTGAAGCAGGCGGCGGATCTGAAGGGTCTCAAGATCCGCACCATCCCGACCAAGGTATTCGTGGCGGCGATCAACTCGATGGGCGCCAACGCCACGCCAATGAACTTCGGCGAGATCTATACCTCGCTGCAAAGCGGCGTGCTCGACGGCTACGAGCACACCGCCGCCACCACCATCTCGTTCAAGATGTACGAGGTCGCCTGCTGCATGGCGCTCACCAAGCACCTGATGGACCCCACCTTCCTCGTGTTCTCGCTCGCCGAATGGAAGAAGCTTCCCGCCGCGGAGCAGGCCGCGCTGCAGAAGGCGGCGAACGAGGCGGCCAAGGTGGTGCGTGAGATGGCGCCGCAGCGCGAGGGCGAGGCGCTCGCCGAGGTGAGGAAGCGCGGCATGAAAGTGAACGAGATCGACACCCGGCCCCTGGTGCAGGCCGCGCTCAAGGCGCAGGACGAGCTCGCAAAAGAGTTCGGTGCCGAGAAGCTGCTGGAGCAGATTAGAAAAACGCCTTGAGGAAAGCGTTCCTGTGGCTCGACCGCGGCGTTGAGTACGGCGTCGCGGCGATCTTTCTCGCCATGTGCGCGGTCGGGCTGCTGCAGGTCTTCAACCGCTTCATCCTCAACCAGTCGCTGTCGTGGAGCGAGGAGTTCCAGATCTACTGCCACGTCTGGATCGTGTTCCTCGGCATCCCGATCGCCTACCGCCGCGGCGCGCATCTCGCGGTGGAATCGCTGAAGGAAAAGATCTTCGGGCGAAAGGCAGCCCGGGTATTCGACTATTCCATCGAGATCCTATGGATCTGGTTCGCGGTGGCGCTCGCCTGGCTGGCCTGGCGCGTGTCGGAGGTGGCGAAGCTGCAGAGCTCGCCCGGCCTCGACCTGCCGATGAACTGGGTCTACTACAGCATGGTCGTGGGCGGCGCGTACCTGCTGCTCGTCGTCGTCCGGAGAATTTTCTCCCGATGATCTGGGTGATGCTCGGCCTGTTGCTGGGGACCATGCTGATCGGCATCCCGATCCTGCTGTGCATCGCGCTCATCGGCTTCATCGGCATCGCCGCCGAGCCCGGCGTGGTGCTGCCGATGTTCGCGCAGAAGAGCTTCGCCCAGCTCGATTCCTACACGCTGCTCGCGCTGCCGTTCTTCATCCTCGCCGGCGCGCTCATGACCGCGGGCGGCATGAGCCAGCAGCTCGTGGATTTCTCGCGGGTGCTGGTGGGCCACCTGAAAGCCGGACTCGCGCATGCCTCGGTGGTGTGCTCGATGATCCTCTCGGGCGTCTCGGGCTCGTCGACCGCGGACGCCTCGGCCATCGCGCAGGTGCTGATCCCCACGATGAAGCGGAACGGCTACAAGGCCGGTTTCGCGGCGGCGCTGATCGCGACCGCCGGCACCATCGGCGCCATCATTCCGCCGAGCATGACGATGGTCGTCTACGGCGCCATCGCGCAGGTGTCGATCGGCGGCCTTTTCCTCGGCGGCATCCTGCCCGGCCTGCTGGTGGGTTTCTTTCTCATGGGTGTGGTGAAGCTCTACACCTACCATCCGCAATACCCCGAGCTGCGCGAAGTCCACGGCGCTTTCGATTTCGGAAAGGTGCTTTCTTCCTTGGTGGACGTGTGGCCGGCGCTGCTCGGTCCGCTCATCATCGTCGGCGGCATCCTCGGCGGTATCTTCACGGCGACCGAGGCCGGCGTGGTCGCGTGCCTCTATGCGTATCTCGTCGGCGCGCTTTGGTACCGCAAGATTCGCCTGCGCGACTTGCCCGAGATCTTCGTCGAAGCGACGATCACCACCACCATGGTGTCCGCGGTGATCGCCGTCTCGGGCGCGATGGGGTGGCTGCTCGCGTACATGCAGTTCAACGACATGGCGGTGGCCTGGGTGACCGGCGCCTCGCAGAGTCCGCACGTAGTGCTGCTCGTATTTGCCGTGGTGATGATCATCCTCGGCACCTTCGTCGATTCGCTCGCGATCCTGCTGGTGTTTGCGCCGGTGGCGGTGGAGCTGTGCAAGCGCTATGGCATCGACCCGATCCAGATGGGCCTGGTGATGGTGATCTGCAACCAGATCGGCGCGGTGTCGCCGCCGACCGCGCCGCTGCTTTTCGTCACCACCAACATCGCGCGCACTTCGCTCGACGACACGACGAAACACGTCTGGCCGTTTTTTGCCGCCGAGTGTGCGGCGCTCGTGGTGGTGATCTTCATTCCCGGGCTCTCGACCTGGATTCCGCGTTACTTCCTGGGCTGAATGCGAAGCATGCGCGCCCGGCATGCGGCGCCATCGGCTAGACTGCGGCAATGAAAATGGATTCGTGGCGCACGCCGCTCGTCGTTCTCGCTTGCGGTTGCCTGATCATGACGATCTCGTTCGGCATCCGCGCGGGGTTCGGCCTGTTCCTGCAGCCGATGAGCCTCGAGTACGGCTGGGGCCGCGAAGTGTTCTCGCTTGCGATCGCGCTGCAGAACCTGATGTGGGGCGCGCTCGGCGCGGTGGCGGGCGCGCTCGCTGACCGTTACGGGCCCGGGCGCGTGGTGGCCATTGGCGCGATTTGCTACGTGCTGGGTCTGATCGGCCTCGCGTACATCGACATTCCCTGGCTGCTGCACGTAAACAGCGCGTTGCTGCTCGGCGGAGCGCTCGGCGGTACCTCTTTCGGCATCATCCTCGCGGTCATCGGCCGCACGGTGGCGCAAGAGAAGCGAAGCCTCTATATGGGGATCGCCACGGCCGCCGGCTCCTTCGGCCAGTTCGTCCTGGTACCGATTACTCAGCTCCTCATCGCCGCGCTCGACTGGCACAACGCGCTCCTCGTGCTCGCCGGGATGGCCGCGCTCATCATTCCGCTGACGCTCGCGCTCGTCGCCAAGCCGGGCGCCGGCAGCCAGTCGACCCAGTCGATCGGCGAGGCGCTGCAGGAAGCGATGCGCGAGAAGGGCTTCCACATGCTTTTCTGGGGCTACTTCGTGTGCGGCTTCCACATCGCGATGCTCACCGTGCACCTCCCGGCTTTCGTCACCGATTCGGGGCTCAGGCCGGAGCACGGCATGACGGCGCTCGCGCTGATCGGGCTCTTCAACATCGCCGGCACGCTGAGCGCGGGCTGGCTCGGCGGCCGCTTCAGCAAGAAGTACCTGCTCTCCACGATCTACTCGGTGCGCGGCGTGCTGATCGCGATGCTGGTCTTCCTTCCGCTGACGCCGTTCGTGCTGTACGCCTTCGCCTGCGGCATTGGGCTCCTGTGGCTCGGCACCGTGCCGCTGACCAACGGCCTCGTCGGGCAGATCTTCGGTATGCGCTACGCCGCGATGCTGGCCTCGATCGTGTTCTTCGGGCACCAGATCGGCAGCTTCGTCGGCGTGTGGCTGGCGGGGCACCTTTACGACACCACGGGCTCGTACTCGGGCGCGTTTCTGGCATCGATCGGCCTGAGCGTGTTCGCGGCCCTGATCAACCTGCCGGTCAACGAGAAGCCCCTAGCGGAAAGACGCCATGCGCAAGCTGTGGCTTAAGGCCCTGCTGGTCGCGGTCTTTGCATTCGTCACCGCGGCGGCGTTCTCGGCTTATCTCAAGCCGGGGATGCTGGTCGAGTTCGCGAACCTGGTGCTGTGCAGCTAGGAGCTGCCTTTGTGGTCGTGACCCCGTAGTCGTTTCCACCAGCGACGCAACCGGAGCTCGGTGCGGTCGAGAAAGCGCGCCAGGACTACCGACTCCTGCGCGATGAGGGCAAGCCCGATTGCCAGGATCGGGATCCCCGGCCCGGGCACGGCGAGGAAGAAGAGGCCCACGAGTGTCAGGGCGATCCCGGCAAGGACGACCGCGCAGCGCGTCATTTTCCCGCGCTCGCTCGCTGACTTGCGCCGGTAGCGCTCCTGGAAGCGGCGTCCGGGGGCAGTGTGAACAAAGCGGTCCCAGCTCTGGGTGTCGAACATGCCCGGTAACGAGCAAAACGCAGGCCGCGCATGCATCGAACGATGAGCCGAGTGGCGCATGCGTCATGCGGCGCGGGCACGGTACCTGCACTCTATTGTCTGCCTCCTCATGAACGCTCCAGAGCTGCGGCTTTCCCGGGTCCGGGAAGGTCTGCCGTACCCCCGTGGCGCCACCTGGGATGGCAAGGGGGTCAATTTCGCGCTGTTCTCCGCCCACGCGACCAAAGTCGAAGTGTGCCTTTTCAAAGATCAAACCGAAGTGGAGCGCATCGAGCTCCCCGAATACCGGGACGAAACCTGGCACGGCTACGTTCCCGACCTGGGGCCGGGCACGTTCTACGGCTACCGGGTGCACGGTCCTTACGCGCCGGACGAAGGCCACCGCTTCAACCCGAACAAGCTGGTGCTCGACCCCTATGCGCGCGCGCATTTCGGCGAGCTGAAATGGGATCCCGCAGTCTTCGCCTACAAGGTGGGCGATCCCCAAGGCGATCTCTCGTTCGACGAGCGCGACAGCGCGCCCTTCATGCCGAAATGCGTGGTGGTCGACGCGGACTTCGACTGGAAGCGCGAGAAGGTCTGGCGCCCGGTGCCGTGGGAAAACACCATCGTCTACGAGACGCACGTGCGCGGCTACACCAAGCTGCATCCGAAGGTGCCGGCGCACCAGCGCGGCACCTACGCCGGCATGGCGGTGAAGGAGGTCATCGACTACATCAAGGCGCTCGGCGTCACGTCGGTCGAGCTGCTACCGGTGCACACCTTCATCAACGACAAGTTCCTCCTCGAGAAGAAGCGCACCAACTACTGGGGCTACAACTCGATCGGCTTCTTCGCGCCCGACCCGCGCTACGCTGCGGACCCGTCGAAGTCGCTGCAGGAATTCAAGGAGATGGTGGCGCGCTTCCACGACGCGGGGCTCGAAGTGATCATCGACGTGGTCTACAACCACACCGCGGAAGGCAATGAGCTCGGGCCGACGCTCTCCTTCAAGGGCATCGACAACGCCACGTACTACCGGCTGATGCCGGACAAGAAGCGCTACTACATCAATGACACCGGCACGGGCAACACGCTGAATCTTTCGCACCCGGCGGTGATTCAGATGGTGTGCGACAGCCTGCGCTACTGGGCGGAGGAGATGCATGTCGACGGCTTTCGCTTCGACCTCGGCACGATCCTCGCGAGGGAGCCGGGCGGCTTCGACACCCACAACGGCTTCATGAAGGCGGTAATGCAGGACCCGCGCCTCGCCAAGGTGAAGCTGATCGCCGAGCCGTGGGACTGCGGCCCGGGCGGCTACCAGGTCGGCGGCTTCCCGCCCGGCTGGGCCGAGTGGAACGACCGGTTCCGCGACACGGTGCGCGATTACTGGCGGCTGGAGGCAACCCCTGCGGAACTTGCGCCGCGGCTCTGCGGATCGCCCGACATCTTCGCGCGCCGCGGCCGGCAGCTGTGGGCAAGCGTCAATTTCATCACCGCGCACGACGGCTTCACGCTGAACGACCTCGTCACCTACAACGACAAGCACAACGAGGCGAACGGCGAGGACAACAAGGATGGCCATTCGCACAACCGGTCGTGGAACCACGGCGAGGAGGGCCCGACCGACGACGAGGCGATCCGCGGCCTGCGCAAGCGCCAGATGAAGAACCTGCTCGCCACGCTACTGCTCTCGCAGGGCACGCCGATGCTGCTCGCGGGCGACGAGTTCGCGCGCACGCAGAAAGGCAACAACAACGCCTACTGCCAGGACAACGAGATCTCCTGGGTCGACTGGAACCACGACGATCGCGCCGAGCGCCTGATCCGCTTCGTGAGGAAGCTGATCGGCCTGCGCCAGCGCTATCCGATCCTGCGGCGCACGCGGTATCTCACGGGCGAGTTCGACGAGGAGCTCGGCGTGAAGGACGTCACCTGGGTCAACACCACCGGCGAGGAGATGCGCGAGGAGAACTGGAAGGATCCGAACGCCCGCGTGTTCGGCATGCTGCTCGACGGCCGCGCGCAGACTACCGGCATCCGCAAGCGCGGCGAGGAAGCGACGCTGCTCATCATCTTCAACCCGTGGCAGGACGTGGTGAAGTTCAAGCTGCCGCCCTCGAACGGCGGCGGTGAATGGAAGCTGCTCGCCGACACGAACTTCCCGGATTCGAAGGAGGAGCCGCGCTTCCCGATCGGCCACGAGTACCAGGTCACGGCCAGGTCGCTCCTGCTGTTTGTTCTTAACCACCAGTAAAACCTCTTCTCTCGCCGGGCTGCTGATCGCAGCCGCGGTGCTGTACTTCGCGCGCGACGTGCTCATCCCGCTCGCGCTCGCGATCCTGCTGTCCTTCCTGCTCGCGCCGCTGGTGCGGCGCCTGGAGCAGTGGAAGCTCGGACGCATCCCGTCGACCTTCCTCGCCGTGCTGATCAGCTTTTTGATCATTGGCGGCATCGGCTACGTCGCCGCGCGCCAGGCGTTGTCGCTCGCCACCAAGCTGCCGGAGTACCGCGAGAACATCCAGAAGAAGATTCGCGCGGTGCGCGCACCGCAGCAGGGCGACATCGGCAAGGCGGCCGAAGCGATCAAGGACCTGGAGAGCGAGGCCGCGCCCCAAGCCGCGCCGCTGCCGGTGACCGAGACCCCGCCGAGCGCGATGGCGGCGCTGCGCGAGCTGGTGGCGCCCTTCGTGCAGCCGATCGGCACCGCGGTCGCCGTCGTGGTGTTCACGATCCTCCTGCTCCTCAACCGTGAGAACATGCGCGAGCGGCTGATCGGCCTGATCGGCCCGCGGCAGATCAACGTCACCACGCAGGCGCTCGGCGAAGCGTCCTACCGGGTGAGTCGCTATCTCTACATGCAGCTCGTGGTGAACGCCTGCTTCGGCATTCCGTTCGCGCTCGCGCTCTATTTCATCGGCATCCCGAACGCGTTGCTGTGGGGCCTGTTCGGCACGCTGCTGCGCTTCATTCCCTACGCCGGTGTGTGGGTCGCGGTCGCCATGCCCGCGGTCCTCGCCTTCGCGATCTTCGACGGGTGGAGCGAAGTGCTCTGGGTGCTCGCCACGTTCTTTGTTTTGGAAATGGTCCTGGTGAATGTGATCGAACCGTGGCTCTACGGGCGCAGCGCCGGGCTCTCGGCGATCGCGATCATCGGCGCGGCGATCTTCTGGACCTGGCTCTGGGGCCCGGTCGGCCTGCTGCTCGCGATCCCGCTTACGGTGTGCGTGGCGGTGATCGGCCGCTACATCCCCGAGCTCGGCTATCTCAATGTGTTGCTGGGGGTGGAACCCGTGCTCTCGCCCGAGGCGCGCTTTTATCAGCGCTTGATCGCGCTCGACCAGGTGGAAGCCGCTACGCTCGCCGAGGAGTACGCGAAGGAGCATGGCCCGGCCGCGCTGTACGAAACGATCCTCATCCCGGCGCTTTCCCTCGCCGAGACCGACCGCCAGAAGGGCGATCTCGACGCGGAACACGAGCGCTTCGTCCTGGATACCACGCGGCAGATCCTGGAGGAGATCGAAGTGCCGGCGTCGCAGAGCGAGCACTCGTTCGCCCACGTCTGCATCATCCCGGCACACGACGAGGCCGACGAGCTCGCCGGCGCCATGCTCGCCCGGCAGCTGCGCGGCGCCCAGCTCTACTCCTTCCAGAGCCTTGCCGGCGAAACGCTCGAGAAAATCGGCGAGAACCCCTGCCGCGTCGTGTGCATCTCCACCGTCCCGCCGCGCGCGGCGAGCCACGCCGCCTACCTCGCGCGCCGCCTGAAACACCGCTTCCCCGACCTCAAGATCGTCGTCGCGCTCTGGACGAGCGAAAGCGTCGAGAGGATCAAAAGCCGCCTCCAGAGCGCCGGCGCCGACGAAGTCCTGAACCGTCTCGACGACCTCGTCGCGCGCCTTCGCCTCCCCCCGCCTAATCCGGCACAGACGACGCGCGGTTAAATCCGCGCTCCGGTCTGTTACAACTTGGCGGTTTGCAAATCGCCTAGACGTTAACTACCCTGTCACCAATCTTCACGCGCCTCGACGAGCTCTTCGCGCGCCTGCGCCTTCCCGCATAATCCGACACCGAAATTACGGTCGCATCGTGACCTACCTCAGGTGGTACGTGCGACCAGTGCACGAGCGTTCTGAAAACGGATTCGCTCTCGGGTGTCGGTGTCCAAGCGTGCATCGGCTAACGCCTTCAGAAGGCGTGCGGTATCGAAAATCGGGCAGTCAGTGCCGAGGACGACGTGATCGGCACCGAAGCACGCTACTGCAAGCTCGATCCCTCGCGCGCCAAACGAGGCGGTATCGACATAGCAACGCGAAGGCTTCATGGAGGGAAGCGGGACGCCCGGCCGTTCGCGTGTGACTTCATCCATGCGCTCGAGGAGGAACGGAATCGTGCCGCCGAGATTCGCGACCTGCACGGTAACGCTTGGATAGGGATTCAGGTAGTCAGAAAAATTCAACGTCATCATCACCTCAGACAACCGCGCCTGCGTCTCAAGCACGATGCGCCGCTGCCAGGCGTCGTCTCCGCGCAGGTCGCGAACCTGCACTTCCTGTAGCGGCTCGATCGGGCCGGGGTGAACGAAGAAGTGAGCCCGCAGGCGTTCGCCGACTTCGAACAGCGGATTGAAGCGCGCCGCCGCGGCGACCGTGCGAAACCCGTCGGCCGGCAGGATCGCCCCGCGCAGACCTCGCGTGCAAGCACGTTCCAACTCGGTGCATGCAAGCCTGATATCCGCCAGCGGCAATGCGGCTAGGCCGAGGAAAGCGTTAGGAAAATCGCGTTGCGCGTCAAGGGCAGCGTCGTTGAAGACGCGTACGAGCGGGATTGCCTCTTCGACCGGAAGGCAATCGATACCGAATAGTCCCGCCAGAGAGAGCAACTGCGTCTCGACGCCGTAACCGCGCATCAACGAGCGCCGTGCTTCCAGATCGCTCAGCGCGGCACCGAAAGGACGGTTGCCTTGATACGTGAAGAGCCGTTCGCCGTCGTCCGTGGGGGAAATCCGCGGAGCGGCGCATCGCCGCCGGAGTGCCTCGGCCAAAGGGGGTGGGATCCAGTGCGCGTGGCAATCGATCGTCATGCCGCTAGCGCGCCTTACCGAAGACCGCTGTGCGAAGGCCGTCCACCAGCGCCATCAGCTCACGAACATAGTTCGCAGTATCGTCCGGGCTACTCCGCACGGTATCCACCGCGAGCTCGCCAAACCGCGTCTTCACCGCGTCGGCCTGCTGGGCTCGGTCGAGCGCGGCGTTGAGTCGCATCACGACGTCGCGCGGCGTTCCACCCGGCGCATACAGGCAAATGCCCGCGTTGTAGATGAGATCCGGCATTCCGGCCTCGGCGGAGGTCGGCACGTCCGGAAGGGCGGCCATGCGTTCGCTGGACAGCACGGCCAGTCCCTTCAACTTGCCGGACTTGATGAGCGACGCGACGGCGGCGGAGGATACGACGGTGAACGAAGTGCGGCCGGCGATCAGGTCGGGCATGGGATTGTCCTTATACGGCACGTGCGTCGCCTGGAAGCCCGCACGCATGCGAAAGCGCTCCGCTTGGAGATGCGGCGAGCTGCCCGCGCCAGACGACGGGAACGTGAGCATGCCCGGTCTTGATCTACCGAGCGCGACCAGCGCGGCCAACGAATCCACGCCTAGCGCAGGCGATACGGCAACGATCCAATGGTCGCGCATCAAGCGGCCGACGGGGGTGAAGTCCTTGAATGGGTCGAGCGGTGGCCGCTCCGTCATTACGAACGCGTACACGATTCCGGCAGCGCTGCAGCCGTCGACGTTGAGCGTGTAGCCGTCGGCGGGTGCGCGGGCAACGGCTTCGGTGGCGATCGTGCCACCCGCGCCAGGGCGGTTTTCGACCAGCAACGGCCGTCCCAGATCCTCACCCATCTTCTCCGCTAGGATTCGGGTGACGATGTCCGGAGTGCTGCCCGGCGGGAATCCGATGATGATCCGCACGGCTTTTGCTGGATACACCTGCGCGGCTACCGCGCCGCAGAAGAGACTCAGCGCACCTAGAGCGATGCACAATCGGGCCAAGTCCAACATATGCGACTCCCTACCTTAGTTGCGTCCGTGGGAAAGTGTGGTCCGAGTCGTGCGGACCGTCGAGGGTCGTCCCGCCACTTCACTCATGAACGGCGCTCACGAATAGCCTACGCGATGCCAGGAGAATGACGGATGGATCGACTGCGCCGAATGGAGATCCTGGTGCGAGCGGCGGAGGCAGGGAGCTTCGCTCGCGCATCCCAGCTCTTGCAGATCGACCCATCGGCAGTGAGCCACGCAGTCGCAGAGCTTGAAAAGGAGTTGCGGCTGACACTGTTCTACCGCACCACGCGCCAGCTCTCGCTGACCGAGGAGGGGCAAGAAATCTTCCACCGCGCACGCGAGATCCTGAGCCAGGCCGCGGAGATCGATGCAATCGCGCACAAACCGCGGGAGGGGTTGCGCGGTACCCTGCGACTTGGCATGACTGTGCCGATTAGCCGGACGATCATCATGCCGCGGCTCCCGATCTTCATGCGGCGTCATCCGGCGCTGGACGTGGAATGCCTCGTGCTTTCGCAAGTCAAAGAAATGCACGCCGGCGGGCTCGACTTGATGCTCCGCGCCGGCACGCCACCCGAATCGAGCTTGATTGCCCGCAAAATCGCGGATATCCGCTTTGGCGTTTACGCGGCGCCCGCGTATCTTGAACTCGCCGGCGAACCGCGTGAACCTGATCAACTGCCAGAGCATCGCTGTTTCGTCCACAAGCCTCCCGTGGTGCCGCGCGCTTTGGACGAATGGGAATTCGAGCGCGCAGGCGAACGACGCCTTATCAAGGTGCCGCGGTCGCTCGTTACCGATGACCGCGAAGGCATGATCGACGCGGTCCTCGCGGGGGGAGGCTTGATGCGCATTGGCATGTTCGCCCCGGCGCTCATCACGTCCGGCCGACTGCGTAAAGTGCTCGCCGATTGGCAATGTATCGGTGGCCAGCCGATCTATGCGCTCTACCGGAAGAGTTCGACCATGCCGCCTAAAATCGCGGCGTTCCTCGAGTTTGCCGGCGAGTGTTTCGCCGGATTCGATCGTGACGAGCTTACCCTTACGCACAACCCGAGTTTTGACGAGAGCGCCCGTTCTATGCGTGCCTGATCGGCCCTACCGGGTGCAAGATGATCCAGACCTACAAAGGCGGATGCCACTGCGGTCGAGTCACATTCGAAGTTCGTGCCAAGCTCGACTACGTCGTTGATTGCAACTGCTCGATCTGCCGCAAAAAGGGTGCGCTCTGGCACCCTGCAGCGGAAGCAGACCTGGATGTGCTCACCGGCGAGGCGGATCTCGTTCTGTACCAATTCAATACCAAGACGGCGAAGCATTATTTCTGCAGGCATTGTGGAATCCACCCGTTCATCCGCCCGCGGCTCGACCCAGGCCGGTGGGCGGTCAACGCCCGGTGCATCGACGGTATCGAACCTTCCTCGCTGAAGGTCAGGCCATTCGATGGTCAGAACTGGGAAGCGACGGCCAAGGCGTACTATGACCGCGTCAAGAAACCGCCGGCAGCCTAATGTCGGCTGCCGAGTTCTACGACGATCTCGCTCCGTTCTACCATCTCATCTTCGAGAACTGGGAACGCAGCATCGAGCGCCAGGCGATTGCTCTCGACTCGATTGTTCGTTCAACCGCGCCCAATAACGCGCGATCCGTCCTTGATGTTGCCTGCGGCATTGGAACGCAAGCGCTCGGTCTTGCGGCTCTCGGCTACGACGTGACTGCCTCCGATATCTCCCCCGGTGCCATCGGTCGCGCTCGAACCGAAGCTGCACGACGAGGCCTTTCGATCGCGTTTTCGGTTGCCGACATGCGCGTAGCGCACAAGCACCACGGGCGCGCTTTCGATGTGGTGCTTTGCGCCGACAACTCGTTGCCTCATCTGCTCACGGACGCAGACATTCTTCGAGCATTGGAGCAGTTTCTTGCATGTATCAAGCCGGGAGGCTTATGCATAGTGTCGGTTCGAGACTATGCTGCACTTGAGCGTGGAGGGGTTCAGTTCAAACCCTATGGAGTGCGCGTTGAGGAGGGCGCACGCTATGCGCTATTCCAGGTGTGGGAATGGCACGGCTCGCTGTACGACCTCGATTTTTATGTGGTTCGCGACGACGGCGCGAAAGACTGCCAAACGCATGTCATGCGGTCCACGTATTACGCAGTGCCTATGGCGGAACTCGCGGCGCTGATGACCCGCGCCGGATTCGAAAAAGTACAACGCGTTGACGATGTCTTTTTTCAACCAGTCCTGATCGGACTTCGTCCCGTCGAGGGCGCGCCATGAAGCGCACTTGGACGATCATCGGGGTGAGCGACGTGCGCGCGAGCTTCAAGTGGTACCAGTCGCTTTTCGGCCAACCCGAGACGGTACCGGCGCACGTCGACTTTGGTCAGATCGTCGACTCGGACGGAACTGTTCTGCTCTGCCTCCACGAGTGGGGCGCCCATGAGCATCCCTCCCTGATGAGCCCCGATCACGCCACACCGGGCAACGGGCTCCTCCTGTTCTTTCGCGTCGACGACTTCGACCTCGCATTGCAAAGGGCACGCGCGCAGTTCCTCGGACTCGAAGAGGAGCCTCACGTAAACCCCAATACTCGAACGAAGGAGTTCTCGCTCCGAGACCCGGACGGGTACTACGTTACGATCAGTGCGCTCGATAACGGGCCACAACCAAGATGACCCAGACCTACAAAGGCGGATGCCACTGCGAAGGCCTACCATGACCGCCTTAAGAAACCACCGCGGCCTGACTTGCGCAGCCGGACATCACCTCTGGACCGTTGGGATCATGGCGAAATCAAATTCATGCGGACCGCGCGTAACTGTAGCGCAGTGCGCCATATGAACGCGAGGACCGTACTCGTAGCACTGTTCGCTCTAATGCCGTTGACTGCAGCCGCGGAGTCGCATGAGGGCGTGGTGCGCCATATCCGAATCGATTCGGAAGCGGATGCGCCGTTCTGTGTCGCCACTGTTCCCAACATGCCCGGCGGGGCTTGGGCCTGCATCTACCCGACTCGTCGGTACTACCAGGAAATGAAGGATTTGCTGCTTCGGGCGCTGGATTCGAAGCACACCTGCACCTTCGAATGGACGCAGAGAGATACGCTTACGAACAGAGCGCAGGTCATCAGAGTCACTTGCTCGGCTACGTAGTATGCGCACCGCTCTTTTCCTCGTTTCCGGATTCCTGCTGCTCGGCGGTTTCCTCCTGCTGGGCAGGCTTTTCTCCTCGAACTACCCGTGGGCGACGCTCGCGGCGACTGTCGCCTATATGGCGCTCTGGCTGGTGATCGCCGGCGCTAACATGTGGATCGGTGTGGCCAAGGCCGGTTACTCGGTCGCGGAGGAACTGCCGATCTTCCTGGTCATCTTCGCGGTGCCTGCTGCCGCGGCCATCGTTCTGAAATGGAAATTCCTATGAAATACCAGGGCAGTTGCCATTGCGGGCGGGTGAAGTTCGAGGCCGAAGGGGACCTCAAGCAGGTCTTGGCGTGCAATTGCTCGATCTGCTCGCGCAAGGGCTCGCTTTTGTGGTTCATTCCGCGCGACAAGATGCGCTTGCTCACGCCGGAGAGCAACCTAGCCACCTATACGTTCAACAAGCACGTCATTAAGCACCGCTTTTGTCCGGATTGCGGCATTCATACGTTCGGCGAGGCAGTCGATCCGAAGTCGGGTAAGCCGACGGCGGCGATCAATACGCGCTGCCTTGAAGGCGTGGACATCGCGGCACTGCCGGTGCAGCACTTCGACGGACGCAAGCTCTAGGTAAAGGTGCGCACCGCCACCTTCCTCGGCCTGATGCTGCTTTTCCCATGCTTCTGGTACCTGGTGGCGGTCGGCGGGTTGCTCCCGCTGCCGGTCATCGCGATGTACGGGCTCGACGGCGGCGTCGTGCTGGTGTCCTCGCTCGTCCACCTTGTGGTCTACGGCGGCATTTTCTTGTATGTCGCGCGGCGTCTGCGCAACCGCGCGGTGGCTGCGGGCGTGCTGGTGGCGGTAGTCGCGCTTAGCTTTGCGCCGATCTATGGCTCCGGCGAGAATCTCGCATCGGGCGGCAAGTTGAATCGCAACGCATACCAGGTGTACGGCGAGGTTTTCGGAGGCCGGTAGCGATGCGCACACGCGAAGGCGGTTGTCTCTGCGGCGCGGTGCGATATCGGGCGAGCGGGGAGCCTTCGCGCACCGTGGTCTGCCACTGCAAGTTCTGCCAACGCTGCACCGGCAGCGCATTCGCCGTGTGGCCGACGTTTGCGCAAGAGCACGTGCACACCCAAGGGAATCTGTCCGCCTACGAGCATCGCTCGGACGAGAGCGGGCGCTGGATACGCCTCTTCTTCTGTTCGAAGTGCGGAACCATGCTGACCTCCACCTTCGAGAAAGGTGCGGGCGAGGTCGCGATCCTCGGCGGCACGTTCGACGACACGAGCTGGATCACGACGGTCGACCGCCATGTCTGGACGCGCTCGAAGCAGCATTGGGTGCCTCTGCCCCAGGGCGCGAAGCTTTTCGAGAAGAGCTCGAGCGGCTGATGACTGCGCGAGCAGTCCTCCTAGCTTGCTTGCTTGGAGGGAATGCGCTGGCGCAGGAAGCGCCCTGCGACAAGCCGGTCGTTCCGGTTCCCACGGAAGGGACGAGCGTGGTGCAGGCCGAGCACGACTGGCTGCGCAAGGCGTACGGCGGCGGGGCGGTCGTGAGGCAGACGCTCGGCACTTCCGCCGACGGCAAGCGGCGCTACGACCTCGTGAGCTGGCGCAAGCCGGACGGCCAGGTGGTGAACGTGTGCTTCGACGTCACCACCGTGTTCGAGGAAACGATCCGCAAGGTGGAGGAGGAGGAAACCGGTGATTCGCGTCGTCCGGCTCGGTAGTCCGCGCGCGCGGGGCGAAGGCCTGCGCCTCGGCACCGCCCGGCGGCCGCCGCGCGGAGTGAAGAAAAGCGACTATGCGCGGCGCAATTATTACGACTTGTGGCTCCCCGACCTCGCGCCGAGTCAGCGCATGGTGAGCTGGGCGTTGTCGCAGCCTTGGACCGACCAGCGCTGGGCGAAATACGTCCGCGCCTACCGCCGGGAGATGAAGGCGCCGGCGGCGCAACGGCTGCTCGAGTTGCTCGCCGGGCTGTCCCATCACGCGAATTTTTCGATCGGCTGCTACTGCGCGGAAGAAAAGCGCTGCCATCGCTCGATCCTCAGGCAGCTATTGGCCGAGAAAGATGCACGACTCGCTTGATACCCCGTCGGCCTGGGTCGCGCGCTGGGCGCCGCTCGTCGAGCGCGGCCCGGTGCTCGACGTGGCGAGCGGCAACGGCCGGCACGCCAGGTTCTTCTCGGGGCGAGGCCTCGAGGTGGTTGCGGTCGACCGCGACGCGCAGGCCATTCCCGGGGTGCGCTTCGTGAAAGCGGACCTCGAGGACGGCAGCCCGTGGCCGTTCGCCGGCCAGCGCTTCGGCGCCGTCGTGGTGACGAACTACCTGCATCGCCCGCTCCTGCCCACCCTGGCGGCAAGCCTGGAGGAGGGCGGCGTACTTATATATGAGACCTTCATGCTCGGTAACGAGCGCTTCGGCAAGCCGTCGAATCCGAACTTCCTCCTCCGACCGGGGGAGCTCCTGCAGGCTTTCGCCGCGCTGACGCTGGTGGCGTTCGAGCAGGGGACGACCGGAAGGGCCGTGATTCAGCGCATTTGCGCGATTCGGGCTTCCATGGAACGCGCTAGAATCGTCGCCTGAGGGAATTGTCATGATTACTGGAAGCTTGGTTGCGATCGTTACTCCGATGCACGAGGACGGGCGGCTCGACCTCGCGCGCTTCAGGAAGCTCATCGACTGGCATGTGGAGGAGGGCACCGACGGCATCGTGGTGGTCGGCACCACCGGCGAGTCGCCGACGGTGGACTTCGACGAGCACAAGGAGCTGATCCGCATCGCGGTCCAGCATTCCAAGGGCCGCATCCCGATCATCGCCGGCACCGGCGGCAACTCCACCGCCGAGGCGATCGAGCTGACCGACTCGGCCAAGAAGAACGGCGCCACCGCCTGCCTCTCGGTCGTGCCGTACTACAACAAGCCGACGCAGGAAGGCCTGTACCGGCACTTCCGCAAGATCGCCGAGACCGTTGAGCTGCCGATGATCCTGTACAACGTGCCGGGCCGCACGGTCGCCGACATGCAGACCGACACCGTGCTGCGCCTCGCGGAGGTGCCGGGCATCATCGGCATCAAGGAAGCCACCGCGAACATCGAGCGCAACACCGATCTCATCCGCCGCGCGCCGCGCAACTTCGCGATCTACAGCGGCGACGACGCGACCTGCCTCGCGGTGATCCTGATGGGCGGCCACGGCGTGGTCTCGGTCACCGCCAACGTCGCGCCGAAGCTGATGCGCCAGATGTGCGCCGCGGCGCTCGTCGGCGACGTGAAGAAGGCGCGCGAGCTGAACCTCAGGCTGTTCCCGCTGCACCAGCGCCTGTTCGTCGAGGCGAACCCAATTCCGGTCAAGTGGGCGCTCGCCGAGATGGGCCTGATCGAAGGCGGGCTGCGCCTGCCGATGTCGCCGCTCGCCGAGAAGTTCCACCAGACGGTGCGCGAGGCACTCCACGAAGCCGGGATTGCCCTTCCCGGACTAAGAGTCGTCGAGGGGCGCGGTTGAAGCCCCGCCAACGGCAAGGCCGGGGTTGATGGTCCGCTTCATCGTCATCACGGCCGCGACGGCCGTGCTGTCGGCCTGTTCCTGGTTCAGCAGCGATTCCTCCTCGGTCGATTACAAGTCGGCCGGCAAGCTGCCGCCGCTCGAGGTTCCACCCGACCTGACCTCGCCGCAGCGCGATAACCGGTACGTGATCCCGGAGCGCTCGACCGCGACGCTTTCGGGCTACGAAGCGGAGCGCCGCGAGCCGGCGCGCGCCGGGCGCCCGGCGACCGCGGGCACGCCGATCGTGCTGCCCGAGGTCGAGCGCATGAAGATCGAGCGTGCCGGCACGCAACGCTGGCTGGTGGTGCAGGATCCGCCCGAGAAGCTCTGGCCCCTGGTGCGCGAGTTCTGGCAGGAAAACGGCTTCCTCGTGAGGACCGAGATGCCCGAGGCCGGCGTGATGGAGACCGACTGGGCCGAGAGCCGGGCCAAGGTCTCGGCGGGCACGATCCGCGACCTGCTCAGCAAGGCGCTGGATTTCATGTACTCCACCGCGGAGCGCGACAAGTACCGCACGCGCTTCGATCGCACGCCGGACGGGAACGGCACCGAGATCTACATCAGCCACCGCGGCATGGAGGAGATCTACACCACGCGCGATCCCAAGGGCGAGACGCCGGGCGCCACCGCCTGGCAGCCGCGCGCGTCCGACCCCGAGCTCGAGGCGGAGTTCCTGCGCCGCCTGATGGTGAAGCTCGGCACGCCGAGCGAGCGCGCGAAGCAGCTCACCGCGAGCGCGCAGCCGCAGCTCAGGGCCGAAATCGTGAAGAGCAACGACGGCACCGAGCGGCTGCAGGTCTACGAGGCTTTCGACCGTACCTGGCGCCGCGTTGGCCTGGCGCTCGATCGCGTCGGCTTCACGGTGGAGGACCGCGACCGGCAGAAAGGTCTCTACTTCGTGCGCTACGCCGATCCCGAAGGCGAGATGAAGGACAAGGACAAGGGGCTGATCGGGCGCCTGTTCTCCTGGGGCAGCGATTCGAAGGTCAAGCCCGAGCAGTACCGCGTGCAGGTGGAGCAGGACGCGAGCGCGAGCCAGGTCTACGTGCTCAACAAAGAGGGCGCGGCCGAGCGCTCGAAGACCGCGCAGCGCATCCTCACGCTGCTGCACGAGCAGCTGAAATAGCGTTGCGCTTCGCCTCGCTCGCCAGCGGCAGCTCGGGCAACTGCCTGGTGGCCGAGGCTTGCGGCACCGTGGCGCTGATCGACTGCGGCCTCGCGCTCACCGAGACCGAGCGGCGGCTCGCGCGTCTGGGCCTCGAGCCCTCGCAGGTCCGCGCGATCCTCGTCACCCACGAGCACGGCGACCACGCCTGCGGCGCGTTCGAGTTTGCCGCCGCGCACCGCATCACCCTCTATCTCACGCACGGCACGCTCGCGGCGATGAAGGCCGAAGGCAAGGCGCTCGACGGCGTGCCGATCGTGATCGTGAACGGACGCCAGTCCTTCTTCGTCGACGGGATCCAGGTGATGCCGTTCACGGTGCCGCACGACGCGCGCGAGCCGGTCCAGTACGTGCTCTCCGACGGCGCGTCGAAGCTCGGCGTGATCACCGACGTCGGCGTGTCGACCGCGCACGTCGAGAAGATGCTTTCCGGCCTCGACGCGCTGGTGCTTGAGTGCAACTACGACCGCGACCTGCTCTGGAACGGCTCGTATCCGCGCTGGCTCAAGGAGCGCATCGCGGGGCCGTTCGGCCACCTCGACAACCGCGAGTCCGAGCGCCTGCTCGGCGCGCTCGACCGCTCGCGCCTCAAGCACGTCATCGGCGCGCATCTTTCGCGCGAGAACAACCGCCCCGAGCTCGCGCGCGCCGCCCTGGCGCGCGCCATGGGCTGCGAGGAAAGCTGGATCAGCCTCGCCACCCAGGACGACGGCTTCGGGTGGCGGGCGATCTAGTCGCCGGCTACTTCTTCTTCTCGGCCGGTGGCGGCGGCGTGGTAGTGGTGCCTTTCTTCGATGCGTCGTCGCCACAGGCGGCAAGCATGAACGTTGCGGCAAGTACCAGCAGGACTGTCTTGATCATCGACTCCTCCTCAGGGAACGAACAGCAGCCTGACGATTGTATTGAGCGAAGCTTTCAGTAGGCTTTCTTAGAGGCCAATGGTGGTGCTGGAGACGGCGGGGAAGGACGCGGACCAGATCTCGCCGAAGCGGCCGCGCAGGGCCTGCCCCTCGTTTTCGTCGCCCAGGCCCATGGCGCCGCGGAAGAGCGTCGCCACCGGGCGGCGCACGTAGTGCATGGAATCGAGGAGCAGGAAGGAGTCCTGCACCTCGCGGATCTCCTCGCTGGTGCGGTTAATCTGCAGCGCGTGTGAAAAGCGCCGCAGCAGCGTCAGCAGGCGGGGGCACTGGCGCGTGACGTGGTCGGTCTCGTGCAGCACGAAGTAGAGCCTTCGCGTGCGGCTCGCGAGGAGGAAATTCCCGAGCGCCTCGATGCGGGTGGCGTCGTTCAGCCGGAGCGCCGAGCCGTCGGGATCGAACACGCGCAGCTCGCGCCCAGGCTGCGCGAGCAGCCGCTCGATGCTCCCCTGGAAGCCCTCGTTGGTATCGAAGCGCTCGTAGATCGGCGCGTCCATCAGCCTTTCTCCAGATTCACGTAACCCCGCTCGTGCCAGTCCGAGATTAGACCGGCGAGGCGCGTGCCGGCAAGCCGCGCGCCGTGCGCCGTCCGGCGGTCCGCGAGCCCCCGCAGCCACGCGGCGGCGCGGCCCTCCACCTCGATGGATTCGCCGTTGATGAAAAAGCGCTTGCCGCGGTAGAAGAGCCGCGACTTCGGATCCAGTCGCACGAGCGACTGTCCAAGGCTGCGTCGGGAATTTCCCGGCGCGAACACCACGTGCGGCTTCGGTTCGCTCAGGTATTCGCCGACGAATTCTTCTACCTCGGTGCACGACCAGCGGATGCGCTTCAGCAGCCTGTTGCCGAAGGCGATCAGCTCGCCCGGGATGTGGCCCGAGCGCGTGGCGGGCGCGAGCCCGGGGTCGCGGTACTCCGCCTCGGGCAGGCCGCGCTCGTGGAGCCAGTCGAGGAACGCCGCGCCGAGCTCGCTGCCGCGCGGCGCGCGGAAGCCGATCGAATAGGTATAGCAGTGCTCGAGGGCGACGCCGTCGTGCCTGACTTTCGGTGGCAGGTAAAGCAGGTCGCCGGGCTGCGCGAGGTATTTCCTGCCGGCGACGCGCCACGCGCGGCGCCCCGGTCCCTGAAGCAGGAACACGTCGTAATAATCGACATGCGGGCCGACCCCGCCGCCGGGCGTGGCGTAGCTCACCATGACGTCTTCCAGGCGCGCCTGCGGAATGAAGTGAAAGCGCCGCAGCAGCGCATCGGCCGCTGGCACGTGGAGATTGACGCCGTTGACGAGCAGGGTTGCGTTGCTTTTCTTCAGAGAAATCCTCGCGAAGGGACCCTGCAGGGTTTCCCAGCGTTTGGCGCGGCGTTCCACGATCCGGGATTCGACGTCATTGCGCGCAGCGAGCGCGAACAGCTCCCGCGCGGCGACCACGCCGGAGAATTGCGGCAGCGCCCCGCGCACGAATAGCGGCCGCTTCTGCCAATAGCGCCGCAAGAAATCGCGCGCCGTCAAGTCGCCGAGCAACTTCAACTTCATTCGCTCGATTATATGTAGCGCGCGAACTACAGCTGCGCTGCAGTGCTTGTCAAAACAAAAAAGAAGTGGAATACAATCGCCGCAACATGCTCGAACCGGGTCAACCCGCTCCGTCTTTCGAACTGCCCGACGCCGATATGCAGGAGGTCAGTCTGTCGGCCTTCAAGGGCAAGAAGCATGTGGTGCTGTACTTCTATCCGAAGGACGGCACGCCCGGCTGCACCATCGTGACCACCGATTTCTCCGACCATGAGGACCAGTTCGGCAAGTGCGACTGCGTGATCCTCGGGGTGTCGCGCGACGATTGCCTGACGCACGCGGAATTTCGCGACAGGAACGGCGTCACCATCGCGCTCCTGTCCGACCCGGAAGGCGAGGTGTGCCGCAAGTACGGCGTGCTGCAGGAGAAGGAGGTCACCGAAGGCGTGCGGCGCGAGTGCCTGGTGCGGTCGACGTTCGTGATCGACAAGAAGGGCGTGATCCGGCACGCCGCCTACAACGTCAATCCGCGCGGGCACGCCGCCGAGGTCTTCGATCTGGTGAGGCGGCTGCGGTCGTAGCCCGGGACACGGTAGTGTCCCTGCGCGTCGAGATGCACGATGCCCAGGGCGTGCAGCTGCAGGCCGCGTCCGATCTCACCTACCTGCACGGCGGCTACGGCGAGCTGTTCGAGGCGCTCGAGCATGCGCTCGAGGGCAGGGCGCCGGGCGAGTCGATCAACCTGCAGCTCGAGCCCGACCAGGCCTTCGGCGAGTACGACGCGGGGCTGCTGCGCATCGAGCCCGCCGAGCGTTACGGCGCGGGCATCAAGGTCGGCATGGAGGTCGAGGAGGATTCCCGTTTTTACACGGTCACCGACGTGGCAGCGGGCAAGGTGGTGCTCGACGGCAACCATCCGCTGGCCGGAATCGCGCTGCGCTTCTCGTTAGAAATAGTCACAGTGCGGCCCGCGCGGCCGGAGGAAATCCGCGGCGGAGTATCATTGCCCTAGGAGAAGAAGAACCCGGAACACGGGGAAGGCGGGGGGCAATGCTCAAGGACATCCTGTCGTACGGCATCGGCACGCTCACGGCGTTGGTGCTGCTTTCGCTGCTGGCGTTCCTCTTCATCCGCGACATCACGCAGAAGAAGCACAGCGTGCTGCGCAACTACCCGATCGTCGGGCGACTGCGTTACTTCTTCGAGCAGCTCGGCGAGTATTTCCGCCAGTACTTCTTCGCCGGCGACCGCGACGAGATGCCGTTCAACCGCGCGACGCGCGGGTGGGTGTACCGCCTGGCGAAGAACGAGGGCGGCACCATCGGCTTCGGCTCCACCTACGACCTGCACCAGCCTGGCGCGCTGATTTTCGTCAACCATCCGTTCCCGGTGCTGGAGGAAGAAAGGCTGCCCACGCCGTCGCTCGTGCTCGGCGAAGGCTACTGCCGCGAGCCCTTCGAGGCGCGCTCGATCGTGAACGTGAGCGGCATGAGCTTTGGCGCGATCTCGGCTCCTGCAGTCAGATCTCTATCCAAAGGAGCCACGGTGGCCGGCTGCTGGATGGACACCGGCGAAGGCGGCCTCTCGCCGTATCACGTCGAGGGCGGCTGCGACATCATCATGCAGATCGGCACCGCGAAGTACGGCGTGCGCGATGCGCAAGGCAGCTTGTCGGAGGAGAAGCTCGCTGCGCTGGCCAAGGTCGTCAAGGCATTCGAGATCAAGTTGTCGCAGGGCGCGAAGCCGGGCAAGGGCGGCGTGCTGCCGGGGAGGAAAGTGACGGCCGAGATCGCGCAGATCCGCGGCATTCCCGAAGGGCGCGACTCGATCAGCCCCAACCGCCACCGCGACATCGCGAACATGGCGGAGCTGCTCGAAAAAATAAACTGGATCCGGGAGCTGACCGGCCGCCCGGTCGGGGTAAAGACCGCGGTCGGCGGCTGGCGCTTCATGAACGAGATGGCCGACATCGTGCACCGGCGCGGGCTCGAGTTCGCGCCCGACTTCCTGGTGATCGACGGCGGCGAAGGCGGCTCGGGCGCCGCGCCGCAGGCGCTCGCCGACCACATGAGCCTGTCGATCGACGAGGCGCTGCCGCGCGTCGTAGACGCGCTGCTGGAAACGGGGTTGAGAAATAGAGTAAGAATTGTGGCCTCGGGCAAGATCGTCACGTCTGCCCGCGCCGCGTGGGCGCTCTGCGTCGGCGCCGATTTCGTGAACACCGCGCGCGGCTTCATGTTCGCGCTGGGCTGCATCCAGGCGCTGCGCTGCCACCAGAACACCTGCCCGACCGGGGTGACCACCCACAACAAGCGCCTGCAGCGCGCGCTGGTGGTGGAGGAGAAGTACCTGCGCGTCGCGAACTACGCGATGAACATGAACAAGGAGATCGACATGATCGCGCATTCGTGCGGCGTGCGGCACGCGCGCGAGCTCAAGCGCGAGCACGTGCGCATCGTGCAGGCGAGCGGCCAGTCGGTTGCGCTCAACATGCTCTACCCGTATCCGGAGCCGAAGGCTAAGATGAAGGTTGCGTGAAACGGGTCCTGGTTGTTGTTCTGGGGACGCTCGTCCCCTTGCAGGTTTTCGCGTTAAGTCCGGCGGCCGAAGAGTTCCTCGCGATCTCCAAGCAGCTCGAGGACGTGCAATGCGAGAAACGCCGTTTGAGGCGCGAGATCGCCTTTGCCGAAGCCGAACGACGCGACGCGGATGCCGCCGCCGCGCGTGCGCGCTTCGCGAAGCTCGACAGGAATCCGAAGACCGAAAAGCTCGAGAAGCGCCTGGCCCAGCTCGAGCCGCGCGTAAAGCGCAGCTCCGACCCCGAGGACCTGCCGGCCATCAGCCTCCAGCAGCGCGAGGCGTTCTATCGATGCCAATAGTTTTTCGATTGCTCGTGATGATCAGCGCCTTTGCCGCGGCATCGCTTGCCCAGGCGCAAAGCTATCCGACGCGTGCGCTGCGCGTGATCGTGCCGCAGCCGCCCGGTGGTGGATTCGACATGGTGGCGCGCACGCTCTCCGAGCCGCTCGCCGCGCTGCTCGGGCAATCGGTGATCGTCGAGAACCGGCCGGGCGGCGGCACCGTGGTCGGAACCGATGTGGTAGCGAAGGCGGACGCCGACGGCTACACCGTGCTGCTCGGCGCTTCGGCGAACCTGGTGCTGAGCGCGGGACTGTACAGCAAGCTGCCCTACGACCCGAAGGGCGACTTCACGCCGCTCGGGATTGCCGCCACGTTCTCGTACACGCTCGTCGCGCGCAACGACCTGCCGTTCGGCACGCTCAAGGAGATCGTTGACTACGCGAGGAGCAACCCGGGCAAGCTCACCTATGCGTCGGGCGGCAATGGCAGCGGCCAGCACATCTGCGCCGCGCTCCTCTGGCACGGCGCGGGGGTTTCGGTCACGCACGTTCCGTACAAAGGGGCGCAGCTCGCGTACCAGGATTTGATTCCGGGCCGCGTGGATCTGTTCTTCGACGCTTCGTCGACCGCGCGAGCGCATATCGAGGCCGGACGCGTCAAGCCGATCGCCGTATCCGCGCCGCAGCGCCTCGCGTACCACCCGGCGGTGCCGGCGGTGCGCGAGACCGGGGTGCTCGATTTCGAGATGGAGACCTGGGTCGGGTACTTCGTGCGCGCGGGAACGCCGGCGCCGGTGCTCGCGCGCCTGCGCGCGGATTTCGAGCGCGTGGCGGCGATGCCCGACGTAGCCGCGACGCTGGAGAAGCGCGGCGCGCGCGCGGTGCGCGTCCCGGCGGCGCAGGCCGAAGCGCTGCTCGCGCGCGATATCGACAAGTGGGCGCACCTGATCCGCGCCGCCGGAATCCGGGCCGACTGATGGTGGCCGATTGCGAGCTCTGCCGGCCGGCCGAAGTGGTGTTCGAGAACGAGCTGGCCTATGCGAGGCCTGACAGCAACGCGCTCAGCCGCGGCCACATGCTGGTGGTGCCCAGGCGCCATGTCGCCGACTTCTTCGCCATGACCGCCGAAGAGCAGGGCGCCGTGCTGCACCTGCTCAACCAGGCGCAGCGCTTCGTCCAAGACCGGTATTCGCCAGATGGCTACAACATCGGCGCGAACATCGGGACAGCGGGTGGACAATCGCGGATGCATGTCCACCTGCACCTCATCCCGCGCTATGCGGGCGACATGCCGGACCCGCGCGGCGGCATCCGCTGCGTCCTAAGGCGCTAGTTGCTGCACATCACCAACGGCGATTGCGCCGTTACAGTGCTTTCGCAGGCGGTTTCCGGAGCCATCCTGCCCTGGCGCGACGTGCTGCACGAAGGGCCGGTGCGAGCGGGACTTTCCCTGGAGGAGCTGTCTCGCGAGCGCGCCGCCTTCATCGCGGGCGCGGGCTGGGGTGATGCGCTCGATCAATTCAGGGATCGCGATGCGGCTTTTCGCCGCGCGGGCGAGCACGACGAGATCGTGCTGTGGTTCGAGCACGATCTTTATGACCAGCTGCAACTGATCCAGGTGCTCGACGGGCTCGCCGAGCTGCGCGGCCCGCCGATTTCCCTCATTTGCGAGGCGGAGTATCTGGGCACGATGGCACCCGACCGGGCGAGCGAGCTGTTCACGCTTCGCAACCCCGTGACACGGAGGCACCTGCAGGAAGCGCGCGTGGCGTGGATGGCGTTTCGTTCGCCGGATCCGCGCGCCTTGCAGGACGTACGAACGACCTCGCTACCATTTCTCGCAGCCGCGCTGCGCCGCCACTTGGAGGAATTTCCGTGGACCACGGACAAGCTTTCCCGCAGCGAGCGTCAGGTGCTCGAAGCGCTCGCGCGCGGCCCGCTTGCATTTCCCGAGCTATTCAGAAGGACACGGGAAGATCCGGCGTTCCTCGGCGATACGGTGCTCGGCTGGTACTTGCGCCGCTTGGAAGACGAGGGCCTGGTCGAGCGCCGCGGCGCCGAATGGGCCGCGGCGGGTAGGAGCCGGACGCGACGCGTGCCGCGCTGGCTGGGCGGATACGAATTGAAGGATGAGGCGTTGCGCTGGAATCCGGAGCTAGGCCGGCTGGTCGAGACCGGATAGCCATCCGTTCCAGACCCGGCGCGCCGCGTCGATCACTTCGCTCGCGGCGAGACCGACCGGGCCGATCCGATCCGCGACCAGCGCGTCGGCCGCGGCGCCGTGCAGGTGCGTGCCGAGCACGAGCGCGCTTTCGCCCGAGTAGCGCTGCGCGAGCAGCGCGCCGAGCATGCCGGCGAGCACGTCGCCCATGCCGGCGCTCGCCATGCCGGGGTTGCCGCTCGTGTTGACGAACCAGTGGCCGTCGCGCGCGACGAGGATGCTGCCCGCGCCCTTGAGCACCACGTGCGCGTGCAGGTTCTCGGCGAGGATCTTGGCCGCCTTCACGCGATCGGCCTGCACGTCGGCGGTGCTCAGGGCAAGCAGCCGCGCGGCTTCCGCCGGATGCGGCGTGAGCAGCGTATCCGCGCTGCGCCGGGCGCAGGCGTGGCGCAGGTCTTCGTTCTCCGAGATCAGATTCAAGGCGTCCGCGTCCACGACGCACGGCAGGTCGCTCGCCAGCGCGGCGCCGACCAGCGTCTCGGCGCGCTCGCCCTGGCCGATTCCCGGGCCGACGACGAGCGCGTCGAGGTCCTGGCCGAGCGCATCGTCGGGGTGGCGAAGCATGAGCTCGGGAGTTGCGAAGTCGATGGAAAGACTTTCCTCGAGCACGCCGACGTAGACCCGGCCGGCGCCCATCTTCAGTGCCGCGCGTCCGGCAAGAAGCGCCGCCCCGGTCATGCCCTCGGCGCCGCCGAGGATGGCGAGCGAGCCGGCCATGCCCTTGTGGAAGTTGCGCGGCCGGGGCTTCAGGAAGCTGCTGAACAGCTTCCGGTCGGCGACCCAGGCGCTCGCGGGCACCAGCCGGTTCACGTCCAACCCCAGCGAGGCGACGTGGATCTCTCCGCAGTGGTCGGGGCCCTCCAGCGTGAGCAGGCCGGGCTTGAGCGCGATGAACGTGATCGTGTGCGTTGCGCGAACCGCGCGGCCCAGCACGCGCCCGGTGTCGGAGTGGATCCCGCTCGGGATGTCGAGCGCGAGCACCGGGCAGCGCTGCCGGTTCACGTAGTCGACCAGACCGGCGTGCTCGCCGCCGATGTCGCGCGCGAGGCCGATACCGAAGAGGCCGTCGATCACCAGGCCCCAGGGCCGGCCGGGAACCTCGCTGGCTTGCGAAGCGACCTCGACGCGGAAGAATTTCTCCTTCAGGAGCCGCGCGACCACGCGCGCATCGCCGCCGTTGTTCCCGGGCCCGGCGAGCACCAGCACGTCCTTTCCCTTGTCGCCGGTTAACGTCGCGGCGAGCGCCGCGGCCGCGGCGCCGGCGCGCTCCATCAGCGCCGGCTCCGCCGCGTCGGCGGCGCGCTCCATGCGCCGAATGGCTTCGGTCAGGTAGATGGGACCGCCGACGTGCACCGCTAGGATTCTACGGGAATGGTTCTGGCGACCGTCGCATCCGCGTTGACCGACTGGATCGCGCTTGCCCGCCGCGAGGCCCGTCCGCACGCGCGCATCCTGCTTTTTCGAGGCACGCCGCGCGCCGAGTCCGCGACGCTCGAGCGCCAGCTGCGCTGGCTCAAGCGCCGCTTCAGCCTCGTGCCGCTGCGCTCGATCGTGGCCGCCGCGCAGCAGGGCGGGGCGGTGGAAGGCAAGCTCGCCGTGACCTTCGACGCGGGCCTACGCAGCCACGTGACCGTCGCCTATCCGCTGCTTCACAGGCTCGCGATCCCGGCGACGTTCTTCGTCTGTCCGGGCCTGGTCGACCGCGGCGGCTGGCTCTGGACGCACGAGACGCGCCGCCGGCTCGCGCGCCTGGCCCCCTTGGCGCGGGGCGAGCTCGCGACCGAGCTCGGCGCGCCGCACGAGGCCGAGCCGTTCGTCGAGTGGATGAAGGCGCGCGATCCCGGGGAGCGCCGGCGGGTCGAAGCGCGGCTGCGCGAGGCGACGCCGCGTTTCGTGCCTACGCCCGAGGAGAGCGAGGCATTCGATCTCGCGAGCTGGCAGGAGCTGCGCAAGCTCGATCTGGCTCTCGTGACCATCGGCTCGCACGCGCTCACGCCGATCGAGGTCGAGGTACGCGAAAGCCGCCGCCGCCTCGAGGACGGGCTGCAGCGCCCGGTCGACTTCTTCGCCTATCCGGACGGCGGACACGACGCCGCGGCCGAGGCGTGCGTGCGCAGGCACTACCGGGCCGCGGTCACGACGACGTCGGGCTGGGTGCGGCGCGGCGCGGACACGCATCGCCTGCCAAGGCTCAGCGCGCCGCCGGGCGTGCTGCAGCTCGCCCGCAACATCTACGCCTGAAGCCTACTTCCGGGTCACGCCGATCAGCGTGTCGGGCAGCCAGGTGGCGAGCGCCGGGAACGCGGTGATCAGCGCGATGCAGAGCACCATCATGAAGAAGAACGGCAGCGAGGCGAGCGCCACGTAGTTGCTGTCGCGCCCGGTCATGGTCTGCAGCACGAAGATGTTGAAGCCGAGCGGCGGGGTGAGCTCGGCGATCTCGACCAGCAGCACGATGAAGATCCCGAACCAGACCAGGTCGAAGCCCGCCTTCTCCACCATCGGCAGCACGATCGAGGTGGTGAGCACGATCATCGACACGCCGTCGAGCGCGGTGCCGAGCATGATGTAGATGCCGGCGAGAATCGCGATCAGCAGGTACTTGTTCGGCTCGAGCGCCGCCACCCACTCGGCGAGCGCGCGCGGGATGCCGGTGAACGCCATGCACGAGGAGAGAAAGCTCGCGCCGGCGAGGATGAACATGATCATGCACGACAGGCGCGTGGCGCCCATCAGGCTCGCGGCGAAGCTCTGGCGGTTGAGCCCGCCCGACCACCAGGCGATCGCGAGCGCGCCGAGCACGCCGTAGGCCGCGGCCTCGGTCGCGGTGGCCCAGCCGATCACCATCACCCAGACGATGAACACGATCAGCACGATGCAGGGAATGAGATGGCGCGCCTTGTGCAGCTTCTCCAGCAGCGTGGAGTCCAGGCTTTCACGCGGCGTCTTTTCCGGGTTGGCGAGCGCCCAGACGACCACGTAGCCGGAGAAGAGCAGCGTGAGGATCAGGCCCGGGATCATGCCGGCGAGGAACACCTTGATGATCGAGACCTCGGCCGCGACCGCGTACACCACCATGATGATCGACGGCGGCAGCAGGATGCCGAGCGTGCCGGCGGCGGCGAGCGAGCCGAGGCAGGTGCGCTCGTCATAGCCGCGGCGCTTGAGCTCGGGCAGCGCGACCTTGGCGATCGTCGCGCAGGTCGCCGCCGAGGAGCCCGAGACCGTGCCGAAAATCGCGCAGCCGAGGATATTCACGTGCATCAGCCGCCCGGGCAGCCAGCCGAGCCAGGGCGAGAGGCCTTCGAACATCTCCTCGGAGAGCCGCGTGCGGTAGAGGATCTCGCCCATCCAGACGAAGAGCGGCAGCGCGGCGAGCGTCCACGAGGCGCTCGAGCCCCAGAACGACTGGAAGAGATTCACGTCCGGCGGCGTGTTGGTGAAGAACTGCAGCCCGAACCAGGCGACCGCCGCCAGCGCGATCGCGATCCACACGCCGCCGACCAGCAATACGAGCAGCAGGGCGAGAAGAATGAGCCCTGCCACCAACGGGGTCATACCGTCTCCGAGAAGTCGCCCGCAGCGATGCGGGCGTCCTCCGCGACCTGATAGGACGGCTTCTTCTTCTGCAGAACTAGCACCAGCTCATCCACCACCGCGACGAAGAAGATCAGCACGCCCGCGACGAAGGAGAGCTGCGGAATCCAGATCGGCACCCGAATCAGGCCCTGCGCGACCTCCTTGAACGCCCAGCTCTCGTACACGAAGCGGCTCGCGGCCCACAGCATGTAGGCGACGAACGCGGCGGTGATGCCGAGCGCGGCCACTTCGGCGATCCAGCGCGCGCGCGGCTTGAGCTTGTGCAGCCAGAGGCCGACGCGCACGAGCTCGCCGTGGCGGAAGGTGTGGCCGAGCGCGAGGAACGCGGCGGCGGCGCAGAGCCAGGCGACGATGTCGTCCGCACCGCGGATGAGGACGCCCGCGGTGCGGCCGAAGGCCTGCGCCAGCATCACGGCGCAAATGGCGGCGAGGCAAATAGCGGCGACAACGCCGCTTGCGGCGTAGAGGCGGTCGAGGAACCGCCGCAGGACTTATTTTCCTCGGTAAGCCTTGATGATGGACTGACCTTCCGCGCCCGATTTCTTCAGCCATTCATCGAGGATCTGGTTGCCCACCTTCTCGTAGGCCGCCGTCATCGCGGCGTCGGGCTTGTGGATCGTCATGCCGTTCTTGGCGAGCAGCTCGTTCGCTTCCATCGTGCGCACCTTGGACATCGCCCAGCCGCGCGTCTCGGCGGTCGACGCGGCGCGCTTCATCGCCTCCTGCACCTCGGCCGGCAGGCGCGAGAAAGCGCGCGTATTCGCCACCACGGCGTTCTTCGGATGGAACGCGGCGGTGTCGTAGTAGTTCTTGACGAATTCCCAGGCCTTGGTCGAAGTGCCGGTGGCCGATGAGGTGATCATCGCCTGGATTCCGCCGGTGGCGAACATCTGCGGCACGTCGGGCACCTGGACAACCGTCGGGCTCGCGCCCAGCAGCTCGGCAAGCCGCGCGGTCAGCGGGCTGTAGGTGCGGAACTTGGTGCCCTTCAGGTCCGCGACGCTCTTCAGCGGCTCCTTGGTATAGATCCCCTGTCCCGGCCATGCGACCGAATAGAGCAGCGTGAGCCCGCGACCCTGCAGCTTCTTCTCGAGCAGCGGCTTCTGCGCCCGGTAGAACTTCCAGGCATCGTCGTAGCCCGCGGCCACGAACGGAATGTTGTCGGCCTCGAACACCGCGTCCTCGTTGCCGAACTGCGAGAGCAGGAACTCGGCGACGTTCACCTGGCCGGTCGAGACCGCGCGCAGGATGTCCGGATGCTTGATGAGCGAGCCGTTCGAGTGCACCACGATCTCGAGCTTGCCGCCGGCCGCCTTCTGCACGTCCTCGACGAACTGCTTGACGTTGCGGGTATGGAACTCGCCGTCGGAGTAGGGCGTGGGCATGTCCCACTTGGTTTGCGCTTGCGCAGTACCGAAGGCCAGAACGAACAGAAGGGTGCCGCGGACGATCATTTGCTTCTCCTCTGGAGGACGGCGCATCTTAGCTCAGTTCCTCCAGGACCATGCCGGCGAGGGCTAGGCTCGAGGTGAGGCCGGGCGACTCGATGCCGAAGAGCTGCACCAGCCCGGGCACGCCGTGCGCGCGCGGCCCCTGCACCTCGAAGTCCGGCGCCGGCTCGCCGGGCCCGGCGGTCTTCGGCCGGATGCCCGCGTACCCGGGCGCGAGCGCGCCATCGGGCAGCCCCGGCCAGTAGCGCCGGATCGCCGCATAGAAGCGCTCCGCGCGCTTCGGATCGACCGCATAATCGACGCGCTCGATCCATTCGACGTCCGGACCGAAGCGCGCCTGTCCCGCGAGGTCCAGCGTGACGTGGACCCCGAGCCCGCCGGGCTCAGGTACGGGATAGACCAGGCGCGAGAAGGGACTCTTCCGGCTCAGGGAATAGTAGTTGCCCTTCGCATAGAACTCGGGCGGAACGAGCTTCCCCGGAAAGCCTTCGATGCGGCGCGCAACGCTCGGCGCGCGCAAGCCCGCGCTGTTCACGAGGATGCGGCAGCGCACGTCCATCTCGCTCGTATGCAGGACGAAGCCTTCTTCTGCGACCTGGGCGCCGATGAGCTCGGTCTTCAGGCCGAGCATCGCGCCGCGGTCCTCGGCATCGCCGAGATAGGCGAGCATGAGCGCGTGGCTGTCGATGATTCCGGTGGAGGGCGAATAAAGCGCCGCTACGCAGGAGACTTCCGGCTCCAGCGCGCGCGCCTGGTCCCGCGTCATCCACACGACGTCCGTCACGTCGTTGGCGTGGGCGCGTTTTTGAATCCCGTCGAGGTCCTGGATTTGCTTTGCGTCGGTTGCAACGATCAACTTGCCGCTGCGCCGGTGCGGCACGCCGTGCGCGACGCAGTACTCGTAGAGGAGCTCCTTGCCCGCGACGCAGCTGCGCGCTTTGAGCGAGCCCTTCGGATAGTAGATGCCGGCGTGGATCACCTCGGAATTGCGCGAGCTGGTATGCGTGCCGATCGCGTCCTCCGCCTCGAGGATCACGACCTCGTGCCCGGCCATGGCGAGCGCGCGAGCGATCGCGAGGCCGACCACGCCCGCGCCGACGACTATGGCCTCGACGCTTTCCATCGATTCAGGACAAACGCCGCCAGCCCGCCGAAGGCAGCCAGCGTGGCCATCGGCCGCGCGGTGCCGTCGAAAGCCGCGCCCAGCGTGCTGCTGATCACCGCGCCGACGCCGAAGCCGACCGCGCCGACCAGCGAAACCGCTGCGCCCGCGGCGGCCGGAAAGGGGGAGATCGCCGCGGCCGTGGCGTTTGGGACGGTCAGCGCGCTGCCGAATAGGAAAGCGAGGAACGGCAGCACGACGGCTGACCAGTGCCCAACGCCGCTCCAGGCGAGCACGGCGCCGGCCGCGCCGGCGGCGAACATCGTCGCGGTGCCGAAGCGCAGCAGGCGCGGGATGCCGAGGCGCACGACCAGCCGGCTCGACACCCAGGCGCCGGCGATCTGGCCCAGCATCACCGCGCCGAAGGCGAGGCCGTAGCCGCCGATGGAGATGCCGAAGCCCCGCACCAGCACGAAGGCGGAGCTGGAGACCCAGGCGAGGATGCCGAGGTGCGCGCACAGGACGAGGAGAAACGGCGCGACGAAGCGCGGGTCGGCGAAGATATGGAGCCACGTGCGTGCGATCGCGGCGGGATGTATCGAGGCGCGCGCACTGGGCGCGGTCTCGCGCAGGCCGAGGAGCGTGGCCGCGAAGAGCACGCCGCCGACCAGCGAGAAGCACCAGAAGATCGCGCGCCAGCCCGCGGCGCCCGAAATGAGCGCGCCGATCACCGGCGCGGTGAGCGGCACCAGGCTGAACACGATCATCATGCGCGCGAGCAGGCGCGCCGCCTGCTCGTGCGCGTGCAGGTCGCGCACCACGGCGCGTCCGATCACCGAGCCGCTCGCCATCGCGAGGCCCTGGGCGAGCCGGGCGACCGCCACCGCGCCTGCCGAGTCGACCAGGGCGGCGGCGATCGACGCCGCGAGCATCGTGGCGAGGCCGGCGCACAGCACGGGCTTGCGGCCGTAGCGGTCCGAGAGCGGACCCCAGAACAGCATCCCCGCGCCGAGCCCGGCGAAATAGGTGGTGAGCGTGAACTGCGCGGTGTTCACGTCCACCGACAGCGTCTCGGCGAGCAGCGGCAGCGCGGGCACGAAAAGATCCGTGCCCATTGCCGGCAGCGCGATCAGCACGCCGAGCAGCACCGTTAAGGGAAGCGAGGGATCCTGCTTGTTCAAGTTAGGATGCGGATTCTAAATGCAGGTCACGCTCGCCAACTGGCGCACCGCGCCGTTCAATCGCTGGGCATTCCACCACGTGCGCGAGCTGGTGCCGTCGGCCGACATCGCGCACGATCCCGCGCGCGTGCGGGCGCTGCCAAGGCACGAAGTGGATTTCGCGGGGATCGAGCTCGACGGGTTCATCCAGGCGACCGACACCGACGGCCTGGCGATCGTGCATCGCGGCCGGCTGGTCTTCGAGCGCTACGCGAACGGCATGACCGACGAGACGCCGCATATCCTGATGTCGGTCTCGAAGTCGATGCTCGGCATCCTGGCGGCCGAAGTCGGCCTCGAGCGCGAGCGGCGGGTCACCGATCACCTGCCGGAGCTCGTGGGCACGGCGTATCAGACGGCCACGCTCGGCCACCTGCTCGACATGCGCGCCGGAATCGTGTGGAACGAAGACTATCTCGCTAGCGCGGGGCCGATCGTCGAATACCGCAAGGCGACGGGCTGGAATCCGCTCGCGCCGGGCGAGACGCCGTCGGATCTGAAATCCTTTTTCCAGCAGCTGCAAAAAACCGAAGCGCACGGCGGCCCCGTCCATTACGTGTCGCCCAACAGCGATCTGCTCGGCTGGGTGGTCGAGCGCGCCACCGGACGGCGTTACGCCGACCTCATGAGCGAGCTGGTCTGGAAGAAAGTCGGCGCCGAGCGCAGCGCCTACGTGACGGTCGACCGGCTGGGCGCCGCGCGCGCGGCGGGCGGCATGTGCGTGACACTGCGCGATCTCGCGCGCGCAGGGCAGTGGCTGATCGAAGAAAGAGCGGATTTCCTGCAAGGCCTCCGGCAAGGCGACGCCGATGCATGGGCGGCCGGCGACCTCGTCCCGTACTTCAAGGGGCTGCCGCTCCGCTACCGCAGCCAATGGTACATGCTGGACGACGAGGCGCCCCTCGTCTTCGGCTTCGGAATTCATGGCCAGCACCTCTTCATCGACCCGGCGAACACGATCGTGATCGCAAAGGTCTCCTCGCAGGCGCCGCCGCTCGACGCGGCGCGCATTGCGCTCACGGTGCGCGCGGTATCGCGGATGAGGAAGCTCCTTGCCTGAGCGCTGGCAATTCTGGATCGATCGCGGCGGCACGTTCACCGACGTGGTCGCGCGCCGCCCCGACGGCGCGGTGGTCACTCACAAGCTTCTCTCCGAGAATCCGGAGCGCTACGCGGACGCTGCGCTGGCCGGCATCCGCAGCATCCTCGGCGTGGGGCCAAGTGACCCCATTCCTTCTGCGCAGATCGAAGCGGTAAAGATGGGCACTACCGTTGCCACCAACGCGCTCCTCGAGCGCAAGGGCGAGCGCACGGTGCTCCTCATCACGCGCGGGTTCCGCGACGCGCTGCGCATCGCCTACCAGAACCGGCCGCGCATCTTCGACCGCCATATCGTGCTGCCGGAGATGCTGTATTCGAAGGTGGTGGAGGTGGAGGAGCGGGTCGGGGCACGCGGTGAAGTGGTTTTGCCTCTGAATGATTCCGATGCTCGCGCCAAGCTTCTGGAAGCGTACCGAGACGGCTACCGCTCGATCGCGATCGTGTTCATGCACGGTTACCGCTTTCCGGAGCACGAGCGCAGGACCGCGGAGCTCGCGAAGGCCGCGGGCTTCACGCAGATTTCGGTGTCGCACGTGGTGAGCCCGCTGATGAAGCTCGTCGGGCGTGGCGACACCACGGTGGTCGACGCGTACCTGTCGCCGATCCTGCGCCGCTATGTCGAGCAGGTCGCGGCCGAGCTGCGCGGCGTGCGGCTGCTCTTCATGCAGTCGAACGGCGGGCTCACCGATGCGCGGCGCTTCCAGGGCAAGGACGCGATCCTCTCGGGGCCGGCGGGCGGCATCGTCGGCGCGGTGCGCACATCGGCCGCCGCGGGCTTCGACCGGATCATCGGCTTCGACATGGGCGGCACCTCGACCGACGTTTCGCACTACGCGGGAGAGCTCGAGCGCGAGTTCGAGACGCGCGTCGCCGGGGTGCGCATGCGCGCGCCGATGATGAGCATCCACACGGTCGCGGCGGGCGGCGGCTCGATCCTGCACTTCGACGGCGCGCGCTACCGTGTCGGCCCGGACTCCGCCGGCGCGAATCCAGGGCCGGCCTCCTACCGGCGCAACGGCCCGCTCACCGTGACCGACGCCAACCTGATGCTCGGCAAGATCCAGCCGGACTATTTCCCCTCGGTGTTCGGCCCGGGCGGCGACGAGCCGCTGGATTCCGCGGTGGTGAGGCAGAAGTTCCAGCAGCTGGTGGCCGAGATCAAGGACGGCCGTTCTCCCGAACAGGTCGCGGAGGGTTTCGTGCAGATCGCGGTGGGCAACATGGCGAACGCGATCAAGCACATCTCGGTGCAGCGCGGACACGACATCACGCGCTACACGCTCTGCTGCTTCGGCGGCGCCGCGGGCCAGCACGCCTGCCTCGTCGCCGACGCGCTCGCGATGACGCGCGTCTTCATCCACCCGCACGCCGGCGTGCTTTCGGCCTACGGCATGGGGCTCGCCGACCAGGTCGCGATGCGCAGCCGCGCGGTCGAGGCGGGGCTGGAGGGCTGCGACCTGGAGGACATCGCCGAGGCGCTCGCGCTCGAAGCGCGCGCCGAGCTGGTTTCGCAGGGAATCGGCGCGCAGCGCATCGGAGTGTTGCGGCACGCGCACCTGAAATACGAAGGGACCGACACCACGCTGATGGTGCCGCTCGGCCCGGCGGCGGCGATGCTGCGCGAGTTCGAGGCGGCGTACCGGAAGCAGTTCTCCTTCCTGATGCCGGGCCGGCCGCTCATCGCCGAGGCGGTTTCGGTCGAGGCGATCGCACGTGGCGAGCCTCATCAGGAAAGAGAGCTGGGTCAGCACGTCAACCCCAAACCCGCTGAAACCGTCCGCATGTTCACTGGCGGACGCTGGCACGAGGCGCCGCTCTACCGCCGCGAGAACCTCGGCCCGGGCAACCGCATCGAAGGCCCGGCGATCATCGCCGAGGCGAACGCCACCACGGTGGTCGAACCGGAATGGCGCGCGAGCGTCACGGCCCTAAATCACCTGGTGCTTGAAAGAACGAAAGAGAGGAGGAGAAGTACCGCGATCGGCACCAGCGTGGATCCGGTCATGCTCGAGATCTTCAACAACCTTTACATGTCGATCGCCGAGCAGATGGGCCTGCGCCTTCAGAATACAGCGTACTCGGTGAACATCAAGGAGCGGCTCGATTTCTCCTGCGCGCTGTTCGATGCCGAAGGCAACCTGATCGCCAACGCGCCCCACATGCCGGTGCACCTCGGCTCGATGGGCGAGTCGATCAAGACCGTGATCCGCCTGAATGCCGGGAAGATGAAGCCGGGCAACGTGTACGTCCTCAATGCACCCTACAACGGCGGCACGCACCTCCCGGACGTGACCGTGATTACCCCGGTCTTTGAGAACAACGATGTTCTGTTCTATGTCGGTTCACGGGGCCATCACGCCGATATCGGCGGCATCACGCCGGGCTCGATGCCGCCGGGCTCCAAGATCGTGGAAGAAGAGGGCGTGCTGATCGACAACTTCCTGCTGGTCGAGGAAGGCCGCTTTCGCGAGCGGGAGACGATCGCCCTCCTGACCTCGGGCAGGTACCCGGTGCGCAACGTGCAGCAGAACATCGCCGACCTGCAGGCGCAGATCGCGGCCAACGAGAAGGGCGTGCAGGAGCTGCGGCGCATGGTGGAGCACTTCGGCCTCGAGGTGGTGCGCGCCTACATGCGCCACGTGCAGGACAACGCGGAAGAGTCGGTGCGGCGGGTGATCGGCGTCCTGAAGGACGGCGCTTTCGACTACCCGCTGGACAACGGGGCGCGGATCAAGGTGAAGATCACGATCGGAAGCGACCGGCGGGCCGCAAGGATCGATTTCACGGGGACCTCGGAACAGCTGCCCAACAATTTCAACGCGCCGGCGGCCGTCTGCATGGCGGCGGTGCTTTACGTTTTCCGCACGCTGGTCGATGACGACATCCCGCTCAACGCGGGTTGCCTCAAGCCGCTCGAGGTCGTCATTCCCGAAGGCTGCATGCTGCGGCCGCGCTATCCGGCGGCGGTGGTCGCCGGCAACGTGGAGACCTCGCAATGCATCACCGACGCGCTCTACGGCGCGCTCGGCCTGCTCGCCGCCTCGCAGGGCACGATGAACAACTTTACCTTCGGCAACGCGCGCTACCAGTACTACGAGACGGTCGCCGGCGGCTCGGGCGCGGGCGCCGACTTCGCCGGCGCCGACGTGGTGCAGACGCACATGACGAACTCGCGGCTCACGGATCCCGAGGTGCTGGAGTGGCGCTTCCCGGTGCGGCTCGAGAGCTTCGAGATCCGCCACGGCTCGGGCGGGCGCGGACGGCACCGCGGCGGGCACGGCGCGGTACGCCGCGTGCGCTTCCTCGAGCCGATGACCGCGGCGATTCTTTCGGGCCACCGGCTGGTGCGGCCCCACGGGCTGGCGGGCGGCGAGCCGGGCGAGGCGGGAAGAAATTACGTGCAGCGCGCGGACGGTGCCCTGCACGAGCTCGGGCCCTTCGACCAGGCCGAGATGGCCGCCGGCGACGTCTTCGTGATCGAGACGCCGGGCGGCGGCGGCTACGGCAAGATAAAATAGCTCCAAATAATGAACGCTAGCGCGATCTACTCGAAGTCGGGGAAGGGGGTCCAGGAAGCGTCAGGCAAGACGAGCCACCTCGCGCGCTCCGACCGCGCAGTGCTCGCGGCAATCGACGGCCGCGCCACGCTGGCCGACGTGGCGCAGAAGGTCGGCAAGACTTTCGATCCGACGTTCGAGAAGCTGATCGAGAGCCTCGACAAGGGCGGCTTCATCCGCGAGGTATCGGCGGGCGTCGCCGCGCCCGCGACGGCAAAGCCGGCTGCGGGAAAGCCCGCGGCCAAGGCGGCCGGGCCGGTCGATCCCGCATCGGATCTCGACTTCACCACCGCGCTGTCGATTCCGAAATCTAAAGCGCCGCCGCCGGCAGCCAAGGCGACCGCGATTCCCCCGGCCCCGCCGCCGCCGTCCGCGGCGGAAAAGGCCAAGGCCGAAAAAGCCGCGAAGGAGCAGCAGGACGCTTTTGCGCGCGCACGCGAGGAAGCCGAGCGCAAGGCCGCGGCCGAGCGCGAGCGCGTAAAGGCCGAGGCCGAGGCGAAGATGCGCGTCGAGGCCGAGGCCAAGGCGCGTACCGAAGCCGAGGCCAAGCTCAAGGCGCAAGCCGAGGCCAAGGCGAAGGCCGAAGCCGAGGCCAAGATCAAGGCGGCGCAGGAGGCGGCTGCCCGGGCCGCGGCCGAGGCCAAGGCGAAAGCCGAGGCCGAGGCGAAGAAGGCGCGCGAGGAAGCCGAGCGCATCCGCCGCGAAGCGGAAGAGAAAGCCGAGCGCGCGCGCAAGGAGGCCGAGGAAAAGGCGCGCCGCGAGCACGAGGAGCTCAAGCGCAAGCTCGAGGAAGAGCGCCGGGCGCGCGAAGAGGCCGAGCGCCGGGCGAAGGAGGAGGCCCAGCGCCTGGAGGAGGAGCGGCGCAAGCTCGAGGCGGAGCGCATGGCGCGCGAGGAGGAAAAGCGCCGCGACGAAGAAGAGCGCACGCAGCGCCGTATCCAGGAAGAGCGCGAGCGCCAGGCGCGCCGGCGCCAGGAACGCGAGGAAGAGGAAAAGCCGAGGCAGAAGGAAAAGGCGCCCGAGGCGGAGCCGGAGCAGGCGCCGAAGGCGGCCGCGCCCGCCGCCGGCGGCTTCTCCGACGCGCTGCTCGCCGATCTCGAATCGTTCACCACGCGCGACGACCAGGAGCAGAAGGAGCGCGAGGAAGCGTTGCGCAAGGAGAAGGAAGCGGCCGCGCAAGCAGCCGCGGCGCGCGCGGAGGCCGAGCGCAAGGCGGCCGAGGAGCGCACGAAGGAGGAGGCCGCGCACGCCGAGCGCGAGGCGAAGCAGCGCCGCAAGCAGGAAGAGGCCGACCGCAAGGCGCGCGAGGAGGCGGGGCTGCGCGAGCGCGCCGAGCGCGACAAGCAGCGCCTCAAGGAGGAGGAGGAGAAGCGCAGGAAGGAGGCCGAAGAGCGCGAGAAGAAGGCGAAGCAGGAGGAGCAACTCGCTGCCAAGGCGACGCGCGCGAGCGGCTCGGCCTACGACGCGGGCCGGAGCGCGAAGCGCGAGCGCGAGCTCATGTCGCGCTCGCGCACCGGTCCCGCCGCCGCAAGGGGCGAGCGCAAGGGCTGGGGCCGGCCGATCGCCGCCACGCTGTTCGTGCTGCTGGTGATCGCGCTCGGCGTGGCGCACGTGATGCCGATCGACACCACGGACTACGAGCGCGCGGCGTCCGAAGCGCTCGGTCGTCCGGTCAAGATCGGCTCCGCGCGCCTTTCGCTCTTTACCGGATTGCAGGTCAAGCTGAGGGATGTGCGGCTCGGCGAGGGCGTGATCCTGCCGGAGGTCAGCGCCTACCCCGAGCTCGACGCGGTTCTCGGGCCCCGAAAGGCGTTCAAGCGTATCGAGTTCGAGCGCGTCAAGATCGAGCAGGACGCCCTCGGGCAGGCGCTGTTCGTGAAGCTCAAGGGCGGGAACTTCAGCGTCGGCCGCGTGGCTGCCCGCAACGTCGAGCTGGCCGGCCCGCTTGCGCTGCCCAAGGGGCTGGAGTTCGAGCTCGCCTATGACGCCGAGGGCGTGGTGCGCTCGGCAGTCGTGCGCGGGCCCGAAGCGCTCCTCGCGCGGCTTTCGGCCAAGGGCACCGCGCTGGAATTCGACATGAGCGCGGCCAGCTTCGTGGTGCCCTTTGCGCCGGAGATCTCGCTCAGCAAGTTCTCGGCGAAGGGCACGGCGAGCGCGCAGGGGCTGCAGGTCGCCGAGTGGGATGGGGCGCTGCTCAACGGCACGCTCTCCGGCACCGCCAACGTGCGCTGGGGCGAAAGCTGGGTCGTCGACGGGGTCGTGACCGCGCGCAACATCAACGCGGCGGTGTTCGCGCCGGCGCTGCTCTCCGACGGCAAGGGCGAGGGCAGCGGCAAGTTCCTGATGCGCGGCCCGCCCGGCAAGCTGGCCGCCACCAGCCGCCTCGACGGCAGCTTTACCGTGACGCGCGGCGTGCTCGGCAGCATCGATCTGTCGCGCGCGATCCAGACCGGCGGCAAGCAGGCGACCGGCCGCACCCAGTTCAACGAGATGAACGGCCAAGGCACTTACGACCGCGGCGCGGTGGCGCTGCGCAACGTGACGATCGGCGCCGGCCAGCTCAACGCCGGCGCGAGCGCCGACATCGCGCAGAACGGCGCCCTCTCGGGCCGCATCGTCGCCGACGTGAAGGTCGCCCAGCAGCGGCTGAGCGCGACCCTGAACCTCGGCGGCACGGTGAAGGAGCCTCAGGTCCGAAATTAGGTGTAAACGCCCCGTGCACAGCGTAGTCCAGCTCCGCGGCCCGCGCGCGCTGTCGGAGTCCCGCGTCGCCAAGCTGCTCGCGCAACTGAAAGCAAGGTCGCTGTCCGCCGAGTATCACTACTTCGTGGAGACGGCGGGCGACCTTTCCGCCAGCGAGCGCCGGCTGCTCGAGCGGCTGCTCGACGACGGCTCGCCGCCGCCGGCGGCCGCTGCGGGCGAGCTCTACCTCGTGGTACCGCGCCTCGGCACCATTTCGCCCTGGTCGTCCAAGGCGAGCGACATCGCGCGCAACTGCGGCCTCGCGCGGGTCAGGCGCATCGAGCGCGGCACCGCTTTCCATATCGAAGGCGCCAGGGCCGATCCGTCGGCGCTGCTGCACGATCGCATGACGCAGACCGTGCTGCGCTCGTTCGACCAGGCGGCGAAGCTGTTCGAGCACGTGCCGCCTCGGCCGCTTCAATACATCTCCGACATCGGGAAGGCGAACCGCGAGCTCGGGCTCGCGCTTTCCGACGATGAGATCGAGTACCTGGAGCGCGCTTACCGCGAGCTCGGACGCGACCCGACCGACGCCGAGCTCACCATGTTCGCGCAGGCGAACTCGGAGCATTGCCGCCACAAGATCTTCAACGCCGACTGGATCGTCGACGGCGCGCGCCAGCCGCAGTCGCTGTTCGCGATGATCCGCCATACCCACGCCGTCAGCCCGCAGGGCACGGTTGTGGCCTATTCGGACAACGCCGCGATCCTCGAAGGGCACCCGGCGCAGCGGTTTTTCCCCGACGGAAACAACGTCTACCGCCGGAAAGAGGGTCTGACGCATATCGTTATCAAGTGCGAGACGCACAACCACCCGACGGCGATCTCGCCGTTCCCCGGCGCGGCGACCGGCTCCGGCGGCGAGATCCGCGACGAGGGCTCGACCGGGCGCGGCGCCAAGCCGAAGGCAGGACTCGTCGGCTTCTCGGTGTCGCACCTGCGCATCCCGGGATACGAGCGCCCCTGGGAGGAAGACGGCGGCGGCAAGCCCGCGCGCATCGCCAGCGCGCTCGACATCATGCTCGAGGGCCCGATCGGCGCCGCGGCGTTCAACAACGAGTTCGGCCGCCCCAACCTTTGCGGCTACTTCCGGACTTTTGAATTTCAAAATCGGGGATATCACAAGCCGATCATGCTGGCGGGCGGCCTGGGCAACATCGCCGCCGAGCACGCCGCCAAGGCGCCGATCCCGGCGGGGAGCCTGCTCATCCAGCTCGGCGGGCCGGGGCTCCTGATCGGCATGGGCGGCGGCGCGGCGTCGTCGATGGGCGCGGGCACCAACGTGGAAGGCCTCGACTTCGACTCGGTGCAGCGCGACAACGCCGAGATGCAGCGCCGCGCGCAGGAGGTGATCGACCGCTGCTGGCAGCTCGGCGCCGCGAACCCGATCCTCTCGATCCACGACGTCGGCGCCGGCGGACTGTCGAACGCGCTGCCCGAGCTCGCCTACGGCGCCGGGCGCGGCGCGCGCCTCGACCTGCGGGCGATCCCGTCGGAGGACACCGGCATGTCGCCGCGGGAAATCTGGTGCAACGAGTCCCAGGAGCGATACGTATTGGCGGTTTCCGCCAAGGACCTGAGTCTCTTCCAGAAAATCTGCGAGCGCGAGCGGTGTCCCTTTGCCGTGCTCGGCACGGCGAGCGCCGACGGGCGCCTGCTGGTCGAGGATCCGAAGCTCAAGCACAAGCCGGTCGACGTCGAGCTCGCCATGATCCTCGGCAAGCCGCCGAAGATGCTGCGCGACGTGAAGCGGCTCGCGCCGGCGCGCAGGGCGTTTTCCCTCGAGGACATCACGCTGCCCGCCGCCGTGCGCCGGGTGCTGCTGCACCCGGCGGTGGCGAGCAAGACGTTTCTCGTGTCGATCGGCGACCGCACGGTGGGCGGGCTTTGCGCGCGCGACCCGTTCGTCGGCCCCTGGCAGGTGCCGGTCGCCGACAGCGCGCTCACGCTCCTCGACTACGAAGGCTATGCGGGCGAGGCTTTCGCCATCGGCGAGCGCACGCCGCTCGCGTTGATCGATGCGCCGGCTTCCGGCCGGATGGCCGTGGGCGAAGCGCTGACGAATCTTGCTTCCTCCGTCGTGGCGCTTTCGAAGGTCAGGCTTTCCGCCAACTGGATGGCGGCGGCGGGATATCCCGGCGAAGACGCCGCGCTGTTCGACACGGTGAAAGCCGTTGCGCTCGAGCTCTGCCCCGCGCTCGGCGTCTCGATCCCGGTCGGCAAGGATTCGCTCTCGATGCGCACCGCCTGGGGCGACCGGGAAGTGGTTGCGCCGATGTCGCTCATCGTGTCCGGGTTCGCGCCGGTCGCCGACGTGCGCGCCGCGCTCACGCCGCAGCTACGCACCGACGTGGGCGAGACCGAGCTCGTGGTCGTGGACCTCGGACGAGGAAAAAACCGCTTGGGCGGCTCGATCCTCGCCCAGGCGTTCTCGCAGCTCGGAGCCGAATGTCCGGACGTCGATGATCCGTTATTACTCAAGTACTTATACGACTTTCTTCAACAGAACTATCAGAAGGTTCTGGCCTACCACGACCGCTCCGACGGCGGCCTGTTCGTCACCGCTTGCGAGATGGCGTTCGCTGGCCACTGCGGCGTCACGCTCAACCTCGACGCGCTTACCTTCGACGCGGCCGCCGACGACGTGGACGCCTTCAAGCGCGACGGCGAGGAGCAGCTCGCCGGCCGGCTGAAGGACCGCGCGCTGCAGGCGCTGTTTTCCGAAGAGCTCGGCGCGGTGCTCCAGATCCGCGCCGCCGACCGCGCGCGCGTCATGACCGCGCTTCGCGCTGTGGGCCTGGGGGAGCACGCGCATCTCGTCGGCAGCCTCAACACGCGCGACGAGATCCGGATCACGCGCAACAACCGCGCGGTGTTCGCGGCCGGGCGCGGCGAGCTGCAGCGCACCTGGAGCGAGACCAGCTGGCGCATGCAGACGCTGCGCGACAACCCCGATTGCGCGCGCGAGGAGTACGACCGGGTCGTCGAGCCCAACGATCCAGGTCTTTCCGTTTCGCTGGCGTTCACGCCTGGCGCCCCGTTTGTCTCCACTCATGCACGGCCGCGCATCGCCATCCTGAGAGAGCAGGGAGTGAACGGCCAGGTGGAGATGGCGGCGGCCTTCGAGCGTGCGGGCTTCGAGTCGGTCGACGTCCACATGACCGACCTGATCGCCGGGCGCGCGTCGCTCGAGGGCTTCAAGGGCTTCGCGGCGGGCGGGGGCTTTTCGTACGGCGACGTACTGGGCGGCGGGCAGGGCTGGGCCAAGACCATCCTCTTCAACCCGCGCGCGCGCGGCGAGTTCGAGCGCTTCTTCGCGCGCAAAGACACCTTCGCGCTCGGCGCCTGCAACGGCTGCCAGATGATGGGCGCGCTGCGCGAGCTGATTCCCGGCGCGGGCGGCTGGCCGCTCTTCGTGCGCAACCGCTCCGAGCAGTTCGAGGCGCGCCTGGTGATGGTCGAGATCGTCGACAGTCCCTCGATCCTGTTCCAGGGTATGGCGGGCAGCCGCATGCCGATCGCCACCGCGCACGGCGAAGGCCGGCCCAACATCGAGAACCCTTCGATCGTCTGCATGCGCTACGTGAACAACCGCGGCGAGCCGACCGACCTCTACCCCTACAACCCGAGCGGCTCGCCCGGCGGCATTACCGGCCTCACCACACCCGACGGCCGCTTCACGATCGTGATGCCGCACCCCGAGCGCGTGTTCCGCAACGTGCAGATGTCCTGGTCGCCGCCCGGCGCGGGCGAGGACTCGCCGTGGATGCAGCTTTTCAGGAACGCGCGGCGGTGGGTGGGTTGATGAAGACATTCCTGCTCGCGCTTCTCCTTGCGGGCTGCAGCGCCGAGCAGGCGTACAACGCGGGCCAGGCTTGGCAGCGCAACCGGTGCGCGGGCATCCCGGACAAGGCGGAATACGACCGGTGCACCGCCAACGCCGGCGGCAGCTACGACGCTTACCAGCGCGACACCGGGAAGAAGTGAGGCACTCGAGCGGCGAAGTGCTGATCGTCGGCGCCGGAATCGGCGGGCTCACCGCGGCGCTCGAGCTGTACCGGCGCGGGATTGCCTGCCGCATCTACGAATCCGCCCCCGAGATCCGGCCGGTCGGCGTGGGCATCAATCTTCTGCCGCACGCGACCGAAGTACTCGGCGCGCTCGGGCTGGTGCCGCACCTCGCCAAGCTGGCGGTCGAAACCGCGGAGGCGGCGTTCTTCAACCGCTTCGGGCAGCTCATCTATCAGGAGCCGCTCGGGCGTCGCGCGGGCTACTCCTGGCCGCAGTTTTCCATCCACCGCGCCGACCTCCAGGCGGTGCTGCTCGATGCGGTGAAGTCGCGCATCGGCGAGGCGCGCATCCACCTCGGCTGGCACTGCACCGGCTTCGAGCAGGACGAGAAGCGCGTCCGGCTTAGCTTTCGCGATCGCGATCCGGTGGAAGGGGAAGCCGCGGTGGCGTGCGACGGCATCCACTCGGTCATTCGCCGGCAGCTCTATCCGCACGAGGGCGAGCCGCGCTACAGCGGCGTGAACATGTGGCGCGGGGTCACGCGCTGGAAGCCCATCCTTTCCGGCGCGAGCATGCTGCGCGCGGGCTGGCTCGCCACCGGCAAGCTGGTGCACTACCCGATCCGTAATGAGGTCGACGAAACCGTCGATGGCACGAAGCGGCAGCTCGTCAACTGGCTGTGGGAGATCGAGACGCCCAGCTACCAGCGCTGGGACTGGAACCGCGCGGCGCGCGTGGAGGACTTCATCGCCGGCGCCCAAAGCTGGAAGTTCAACTGGCTCGACGTGCCCGCGTTCCTGCGCGCGGCCGAGCTGGTGCTCGAGTATCCGATGGTCGACAAGGATCCGCTGCCGGCATGGAGCTTCGGGCGGGTCACGCTGCTGGGCGACGCCGCCCACCCGATGGTGCCGCGCGGCTCCAACGGCGCCGGCCAGGCGATCCTGGATGCGAAGGTGTTGGCAGAAAAACTGGCCCAGGGGACCAACCCGGCTTCCCTCAAGAGCTATGAAAGCGAACGCCTCGGGCCAACCTCCAGCGTCGTGCTGGAGAATCGCCGCAACCCGCCCGACGCGATCCTGCGCGAGGTGTACGAGCGAACCGGGGACCGGCCGTTCGACAGCATCGAGGCGGTGATCAGCGCGCAGGAGCTCGCGGCGCTGTCCGAACGCTACAAGCAGGTCGCCGGATACGATAAGGTCAGCCTGCGCCGATGAACTTCCTGTACCGGCTTTTTCCATCGGGTCATTTCGTCATCAGCCTGCTGTTTCTGGTGGCGGGTGCGGCGCTGATCGTGCTCGCCGGGATGCAGCTGTGGCAGGGGATCCAGCCCTTCGAGGGCCTCGGCTTGAACCAGCGGCTGAACGCGGTGCTGGAGAGCATCGCGGTGCTCACCGTGGCGGTCGCGGCGCTCGAGCTCGGCCAGACCATCCTCGAGGAGGAGGTGCACCGCGGGGCCCAGATGAGCGCGCCGACGCGCGTGCGCCGGTTCCTGTCGCGCTTCATGGTGGTGCTGGTGGTCGCGCTCTCGCTCGAGACCATGGTGCTCGTGTTCCGCGTGTCCCAGGACGCCCCTGAGCAGCTGCCGTACGTCGCCGCCGTAGGGGTCGCCGCGGCGCTGCTCCTCGTCGCCTGGGGCGTGTTCGTTCGCCTCAACCGCAGCGCCGAGGAGCTCGAACCCGAAGCGATGCAGGACGCCAAGCGCGAAGACCGCAAGATCGAAGAATCCGCCAAAGGAGAAGCCAAGCCATGACCATCACCCGCCACGATCCGACCGCCATCCTGTCCAACGCAGTCCAGCACGGCGACACCGTATACCTCGCGGGCGTGGTCGCGAAGAACCTCGACCAGGACGTGAAGGGCCAGACCAAGCAGATCCTGGACGAGATCGACCGCCTGCTCGCCAAGTGCGGCTCGAACAAGTCCAAGGTGCTCGCGGCCACGATCTGGGTCACCGACATTCGCAACCGTGCGCCGATGAACGAGGTCTGGAGCGCCTGGGTCGACGCCAAGAACCTGCCGGCGCGCGCCCGCGTCGAGGCGAAGCTCGCCGATCCCAAGGCGCTGGTCGAAATCATGGTGGTGGCCGCGAAATAGCGTTGCAATTCCGGTCGGATCAAAGGGGGCGTGCCTAACATGGCCCAAGCCCCTCTGCGGTAGGGGCAGAGGCCCATGATCGTCAACATTCGCGACATCGCAGCCTGGTGCGTGTGGTGCAACGGTGGCGAATTCGAGCCGCTGCAACCCGGCCCCCTGCGACTCTCGACCGAGCTCAAGTGCTCGGCGTGCGGCGCGAAATACAGCTACCTGCAGCTCCTCGACCAGATCGGCGCGGAAGCCATCCGCCGCGCGAACAAGGCAATGGACGAGCTGAAGAAGAAGCCACCCAAGTAGCTCCGCACAAAGCTGACCGGCTTTTCGTCCAAAACTTTCCGTCTTTTCAAATCCTCAAGGTCTCCCGACAGCCTCGCCCGGCGGCGTCGCTTATCTTGGCGCCGCACGCAAAGGGAGAGGGGATGGACCCCATCACAATCCTCGTCATCGAGGAAGGCCCGGAAGCCACGCTGGTCTGCTCGGCGCTCGCGCGGCGGCCCGAGGTCGCGGTGCGGGTGGTCGACGCGCCGGACCTGGGCACGGCCCTGCAGCGTCTCGAGAAGCAGCCCGAGCCGGTGGCGCTCGCCATCGCGGGCTCGAACGCCCTCAAGGCGTCGGCCGGCGAGCTGGTGACCCGCCTGAGCGCCCGGGGGATCCCGGTGGTCGGCGTCGCCACGGGCCTGTCGCAGACCGCCCGGCAGCGGGCGCTGGCCGCGGGCGTGCGCGAGATCTACGACCGGCCGGCCGAGTGGCGGCCCTACGCGGAGCTGATCGACTCGCTCGTCGCGCGCTTCATTCCAGCAGGTTTGCCACCGCGTCAAGGCCCGACCAATTGAGCGCGCAGCTCGCCTGAGCGCGCACCACGGGCTTGGCGCGGAACGCGACCGAAAGCCCGGCCTCCCGCATCATCTTCAGGTCGTTCGCGCCGTCGCCGATCGCAAGCGTCTGATCCCTTGTCGCCCCTAGCGCGCGGCTGACCTCGCGGAATTTCGCCGCCTTGGCGTCGGCATCGACGATCTCGCCGAGCAGCGCGCCGGTGAGCTTGCCGTTCTTCACTTCCAGCACGTTGGAGATCGTGTAGTCGATCCCGAGCCGGGCCTTCAGGCGCTCGGTGAAGAACGTGAAGCCGCCCGAGACGAGCAGCAGCTTCACGCCGTGATCCTTGCAGCGCTTGAGCAGCGCTTCTGCCCCGGGCGTGAGTCGCAGGCGCTCTTCATAGACTTTTCCAAGAGAGGGCTCGGGGAGGCCTGCGAGCGCGCTGACCCGTCGCCGCAGGCTCTCGCGGTACTCGATCTCGCCGCGCATCGCCTGCGCCGTGACCGCAGCGATCTCGTTCTTCTTGCCGGCGAGGTCGCCGAGCTCGTCGATGCACTCGATGGTGATCAGCGTGGAGTCCATGTCCATCGCCAGCAGCCGCAGATCGGCGAAGCGCCGGCCTTGCTCGATCCAGGCGTGGTCGATGCGGCGCGCTTCGCACAGCGCGGCGACGCCTTCGTTCTTCATCGCGCCGACCAGACGGAAGGCGCGCGGCGCGATCTCGCGCACCGCCGCCGGCTTGGCCAGCAGCCCGAGCGCCTCGAGGTCGCCCGCGGCGAGCGCCGGTCCCTGCACCACCAGGTTCACGCCGCGCTCATGTGGCGAGGTGTTGCAGGATGTCCCGCACCGCCTGGGCGCGCTCGTGCCACGCGGGCAGCTTCGCCTCGACGCGCAGCTTCTCGGGCCCCGCGAGCCGCGCGCTGCGGCCTTTCTTGCGGATGAACTCGATCACCTTGGCGCCGTCGAGCGGCGGGTTCTTCACGAACTGGAGCTGAACCGCCTCGTGCGTGGCGTCGACGCGCGCGACGCCCAGCGGACGCGCGGCAATCCGCACGCGGTGGCACTCGATGAGCGCGCGCGCCGGCTCGGGCAGCTCGCCGAAGCGGTCGACGAGCTCCTCGCGCAGGAGATCGAGCTGCTCGCGCGTCTCGGCGTCGGCCAGGCGCTTGTAGAGCGAGAGCCGCTCGTGCACGTCGCTGCAGTAGGTCTCGGGCAGCAGCGCCGGCACGTGAAGGTTGACCTCGGTAGAGATGTCAATTGCGTCCTCGGCATCCGCGGTTTTTCCAGCTTTGAGCCGTCGCACGGCGCGCTCCAGCATGCGCGCGTAGAGCGAGAAGCCCACTTCCTGGATCTCGCCCGACTGCTGCTCGCCCAGGATCTCGCCCGCGCCGCGGATCTCGAGGTCGTGCATCGCGAGGTAGAACCCGGAGCCGAGCTCCTCCATCATCTGGATCGCCTCGAGGCGCTTGACCGCGTTCTTGTTGAGCGCTTCCTCGGGCGGCGTCAGCAGGTAGGCATAGGCCTGGTGGTGCGAGCGGCCGACGCGCCCGCGCACCTGGTGCAGCTGGGCGAGGCCGAAGCGGTCGGCGCGGTTGATCACGATGGTGTTGGCGGTCGGGATGTCGATCCCGGTCTCGATGATGGTCGAGCAGAGCAGCACGTTGAAGCGCTGCGCGGTGAAGTCGCGCATCACGCGCTCGAGCTCGCGCTCGCGCATCTGGCCGTGCGCCACCGCGATGCGCGCCTCCGGCAGGAGCTTCGCCAGGCGCTCGTGCATGCGCTGGATGGTGTCGACCTCGTTGTGCAGGAAGAAGGCCTGCCCGCCGCGCCGCAGCTCGCGCATCACCGCCTCGCGGATCAGCCCTTCGGACCAGGGCGCGACGAAGGTCTTGATCGCGAGGCGCTTCTGCGGCGAAGTGGCGATCACCGAGAAGTCGCGGATGCCCTCGAGCGACATCGCCAGCGTGCGCGGAATCGGCGTCGCGGTGAGCGTCAGCACGTCGACCTCGGCGCGCAGCCTCTTCAGCGCCTCCTTCTGGCGCACGCCGAAGCGGTGCTCCTCGTCGATGATTACCAGGCCCAGGCGCTTGAGCTTCACTTCCTTCGACAGCAGCTTGTGCGTGCCGATGACGATGTCGATCTCGCCGCTCGCGAGCTTTTCCAGGATCTCCCTGGACTGCTTCCCGGTCTTGAATCTCGACAATTCGGCGATCCGGACCGGCTACTCGGCGAAGCGGTCGGAGAAGGTCTGGAAATGCTGCTCGGCAAGGAGCGTGGTCGGGCACAGGATCACCACCTGCTTGCTGTCGGCGACCGCGGCAAAGGCGGCGCGCAGCGCGACCTCGGTCTTGCCGAATCCGACGTCGCCGCACACTAGGCGATCCATCGGCTTGCCGGCCGCCATGTCGGCGATCACCGCCTCGATCGCGGCGCCCTGGTCGGGCGTTTCCTCGAAGCCGAAGCCGTCGGCAAACGCTTCCAGGTCATGCTGTCGGATCGAAAAACTATGGCCCAGTCGGGCTGCGCGCCTGGCATACAGCGCCAGCAGCTCGGCCGCGGTGTCGCGCACCTGCTTGGCCGCGCGCGCCTTGGCCTTGTCCCACTGGCCGCTGCCAAGCTTGTGCAGCGGCGCTTCCTCGGGCTGCGCGCCGCTGTAGCGGCCGATCACGCCGAGCTGCGAGACCGGGACATAGAGCTTGTCGTCGCCTTCGTATTGCAGCAGCAGGAACTCGGTCTTGCCATCGCCGACGTCGAGCGTGACCAGGCCCTGGTAGCGGCCGATGCCGTGCTGCTCGTGCACCACCGGCTCGCCGATCTTGAGCTCGGACAGGTCGCGCAGCATGCCTTCGACGGAGCTGCGCTTCTCCGCGGCGCGTCCGCGCCGCCGCACCACGCCGGCATAGAGCTCGGCTTCGGTGACCACCGCCCAGCCCTCCGCCGGCAGGATGAAGCCGTGCGCGATCGGAGCGACGCAGAGCGCGAACGGAAGCTTCGAGCGGTGAAAGTCCTCGTAGCTCGTGCAGGGCGGCAGCTTCAGGCCGTATTCGGCAAAGTAGCTCGCCATCGTCTCGCGCCGGCCGGGCGACTCGGCGGCGATCATGACGCGCAGGCCCGAGGTGTCGAGGAACTGCTTCAGACCGGCCAGCGGGTCCTGCGCGCGCCGGTCGACCGCGAGCGGCGGAAGCGGCGCGGCGCTGATCGGTCCGTGGTCCTCGTCGGGCTTGTCGATGAGGTCGATGCGCGCGAAAGCCTGGGCGCGGACGTAGAACTCCTCGGCCGGGACGAAGAGCTGCGCCGGGGCGAGCAGCGGCCGGTCGGGGTCGCCGCCGGCCATCTTGTAGCGCGAGTTCGCGTCGCGCCAGAACTCGTGGATCGCCTCGGCCACGTCGTGGTGCAGGGCGAGCACGCTGCCCGCGGGCAGGTAGTCAAAGACGGTTGCGACGCTCTCGAAGAAGAGCGGCAGGTAATACTCGATGCCCGCGGCCGGCACGCCGTTCGACACGTCGCGATACAGGCGCTTCTTCGACGGATCGCCTTCGAACAGCTCGCGCCAGCGGCTGCGAAAGCGCGCGCGGCCGGTGTCGTCGAGCGGGAACTCGCGCGCCGGCAGCATGCGGATTTCCTTCACCGCGTAAACGGTGCGCTGGGTATCGACGTCGAAAGTCTTGATCGTGTCGATCCGGTCGTCGTCGAGGTCGACGCGGTAGGGCAGCGCGGAGCCCATCGGGAAGAGATCGATCAGTCCGCCGCGGAAGCAGACCTCGCCCGGCGAAACGACTTGCGTGACGTGCTGGTAGCCGGCGACCGCGAGCTGTCGCCTCAGCGCGTCGAGCGACAGGACGTCGCCGGTCTTGAGAAAGAACGTGTGGCCGGCCAGGTAGGCAGGCGGGCACAGGCGCACGAGCGCGGTGGCCGCCGGAACCACGGCGAGGTCGAAGTCGCCGCGCTGAATGCGATAGAGCGTCTCGAGGCGCTCGGACACCAGGTCCTGGTGCGGGGAAAACTGATCGTACGGCAGGGTTTCCCAGTCGGGCAGCAGGCATGCGCGCAGCTGCGGCGAGAACCAGCGGATTTCTTCCAGCAGGCGCTGCGCGTCGAGCGCGGTAGCGGTGACGACCGCGAGCGGCTTTTCCGTCTGCGCGAGGCGTGCGAGCGCGAGCGCGTCGGAAGAGCCGGCGAGCCGGGTGTAGCGTCTGCGGGCGGGAAGCGAATCGCGGTGCATCAGAACAGAGACCTATGTAATTATATCGTCCTGAATTAAAAGAACTTCCTGTGTCCTTCTACGCCCTTATTCCCGCCGCAGGAAGCGGCACGCGGCTCGGCGCCGAGGTTCCGAAACAATATCGCTCGCTCGCGGGGCGGACCATCCTGTGGCACGCGGTGCGAGCAGTTTGCGTGCCGCCGGTCGAATCGGTCTTCGTCGTGCTCGCGCCCGGCGATACCGCGTTCGCGCGCAGCGATTGGAGCGCATTCGCCGGCAAGCTCGAGCCGCTTTATTGCGGCGGCGCCACCCGGCGCGATTCGGTGTACAACGGCCTGGTGGCGGCGATGGCGGCGGTCGAAGCCGACGACTGGATGCTGGTGCACGACGCCGCGCGTCCGTGCCTGCCGCGCAGGGACCTCGAAGGTCTGATCCGCGCGACGCAGGACGATGAAGTCGGTGGCATTCTCGCCTTGCCCGTGGCGGACACCGTGAAAAAGGCGGCTCAGGACAGAATCGAATCGACCGAGGATCGAAGCGGCCTGTGGCTCGCGCAGACGCCGCAGATGTTCCGCACCGGGCTGCTGATGCAGGCGCTGCAGCGTGCGAAGGGCACGCCGACCGACGAGGCGGCGGCGGTCGAGCAACTGGGCCTCAAGCCGCGCCTCGTGGCCGGCAGCCGCGAGAACCTCAAGGTAACCTGGCCCGAGGACCTCGCGCTCGCCGAGAGCATCCTGCAGTTGCGCATCACTTCCGAGCGGGGACGCCGATGAGGATCGGGCAGGGCTACGACGTCCATCCGCTGGTGGCGGGACGCAAGCTGATCGTCGGCGGGGTCGAGATTCCCTACCACAAGGGGCTCGAGGGCCACTCGGACGCGGACGTGCTGCTGCATGCGATCTGCGATGCGCTGCTCGGCGCGGCCGGCCTGGGCGACATCGGCCGGCACTATCCCGATACCGATGCCGCCTATGCCGGCGCCGACAGCCGGGCACTCTTGAGGGATGTGGCAACCAAGCTCGCCGCGCGAAAACTGCGTGTCGTCAACATCGACGCCACGATCGTGGCGCAGGCTCCGCGCATGGCCCCGCACATGCCGCGCATGATCGCCAACATCGCCGCGGATCTCGGCATCCTGCCCGCGGCGGTGAACATCAAGGCCACCACGACTGAGGGCCTCGGCTTCGTCGGCCGCCTGGAAGGCATCGCGGCGCAGGCGATCGCGCTCCTCGACTGAGATGTACACGCCCGCCTATAACCGGCTCGAGGACCGCAAGGAGCTCGTCGAGTTCATGCGCGCCAACAGCTTCGTGCTGCTGGTGACCGGCACGGGCGGCACGCTCCATGCCTCGCACCTGCCGCTCACGGTGCACGAGCGCAGCGGCAAGATCTGCCTCGACATGCATATGGCGCGCAACAACCCGCAATGGCGTGAGTTCTTCGACGACCAGGAGGTCATGGTCGTGTTCTCCGGCCCCCACGCCTACGTCTCGCCGCGCTGGTACGAGGAGAAGGAGCGCGTGCCGACCTGGAACTACGCCGCCGTGCATGCGTACGGCTTTCCGAAGCTGATCGAAGAGAGAAAGCGAAAGCACGAATCGCAGCGGCGGCTGATCGAGATGCTCGACCCGCAGTGGCTGCCGAAGTTCGACGCGCTGCGCGCGGCGTACGTCGACCAGATGCTCGACGGCATCGTCAACTTCGAGGTCGAGGTGACGCGGCTCGACACGCGCTGGAAGCTGTCCCAGAACCGCAGCCGGCGCGAGCAGGAGCTGATCGCAGGAGAGCTGGACAAGTCCGCCGACTCCGTCGAGCGCGCGCTCGCCGCGCTGACGCGAAAGCACCTGACCGGCGGGTGAAAGTCGTCGTCATGGGCGCCGGCCTCGCCGGCGTCGCCACCGCCTGGTTTCTCGCCAAGGAAGGCCACGAGGTCGTCGTGATCGACCGCGAGGCCGAAGTCGCGGCGCGCGCGAGCTCGGCGAACAACGGCATCATCGCCGCGAGCCGCGCCTACCCCTGGTCGGCGGGCGAGCTCGGCCGCGCGCTGCGCCTGGATCCCGAGCTGTGGCTCTGGGGCATCCAGCATCTCGTGCTGAGGACCGGCCGCTCATACCGGCGCATCCTGGAGACGAAGGTCCGCCTGGTGCGCTACTCGCAGCAGCTCACGCGCGAGCTCGCGCGCGAGATCGGCTTCGACGGGCTGCGCAGCGGCGTCCTTTACCTGTACCGCGATGCTAGTGCCCTGGATGACGCGTGGGAGCGTGCGTCCACCATGCGCAGCCTGGGTTTCGTGCTGCAGCGCCTGGACGCCGACGGCATTCGCAAGCTCGAGCCCGCCATCGACGCCGGGCGCCTCGCCGGCGCGCTCTACGCGCCGCATGACGACGCCGCCGACCCGGGGCGCTTCTGCCGCGCGCTCGCCGAGCGCTGCCGGCCGCTCGGCGTGGCGTTCAACCTTGGCAGCGAAATCCTCGCGATCGAGGCCGCCGGCGCGCGCGTCCGCGAGGTCGTCACGCGCGGCGGCGGCGTGCGCGGCGACGCCTACGTCTGCGCGCTCGGCGTGATGGACCGCAAGCTGCGCGAGCAGCTCGGCACGCACGTGCCGGTATACCCGGTGAAGGGCTTCTCGGCGAGCGTGCCGATCCTGCGTCCCGAGGCCGCGCCGCGGCGCGCGATGATCGACGAGTTGCGCCGCGTGGCGTTCTCGCGCATGGACGACGAGCTGCGCATCACCGGCGGCGCGGAGCTCGCGGGCTACGACATGGACCACGGGCCGCAGGACTTCGCGCCGCTCTACGACGCAGTCAAGCAGCTCTTCCCGGGCTTGCTCGACTACGGCCGCGCGCGCATGCGCGCCTGCCAGCGGCCGATGACGCCCGAGACCACGCCGCGCTTCGGCACCGGCCGCTACCAGAACCTGTGGTTCAACATTGGCCTCGGCCACATGGGCTTCACCATGGCGGCGGGCGCGGGGCGCATCACCGCGGATCTCGTCTCCGGCCATGGGCCGGGGATCGATCTCGAAGGGCTGCGCATAAGGCGGCACTGATGCGCGTCTTCTTCGCGCTCTGGCCACCCGCGGACGCCGCTCGCGCGCTCGCGCGATGGGCGGCCGATGCGCAGCGACTGACGGGCGGACGGATGACGGAGGAGGCGAAGATCCATCTCACGCTCGCCTTCCTCGGCGAAGGCGATCCCGAAAAGGCCGGCCGGGCCGCACGCACCGTCGAAGCATCCGCTCATTTCCTGGCGCTCGAGCAGGCGCGCTACTGGCGCGAGAACGGCATCGTCTGGGCGGGACCGCGCGAGACCCCGCCGCCGCTCAATGCACTGTGCGAGAGCCTGAGCATGGCGCTCTATCGCGAGCAATTCATCCTCGAGCGCCGTCCCTTCGCGGCGCACGTCACCCTGATCCGCAAGGCGCGCGCCGCCGCGCTGCCGCCGCTGCCGGCGGTGGACTGGCCGGTGCGTGAATTCCTCCTGGTGCGCTCCTCGCTTTCGTCCGCGGGCGCGCGCTACGAGCCGCTCGAGCGCTTCGCCCTGCGATGAAGCGCGGCGCCGGCTTCACGCTGCTGGAAATGATGATCGTGCTCGGGATCATCGCTGTCCTCGCGCTCCTCATGGTGCCGACCTACCACCAGCGCTCGGTACGCGAGCAGGTGCTCGAGGCGCTACCGCTCGCCGACCTTGCCAAGACGCCGCTTGCCCAGTCGTGGTCGAGCACCCGCCAGTTCCCGAGCGACAACGCGGCGGCGAACCTGCCGCCGGCGGAGAAGATCGTCAGCAACCTGGTGAGCTCGGTCGCAGTGGAGGCGGGCGCGATCCACGTGCGCTTCGGCAACCGCGCCTCCGGCCTGCTGCGCGACAAGGTGCTCACGCTGCGCGCGGCGGTGGTCGAGGACGCGCCGATCGTCCCGGTCGCGTGGGTGTGCGGCTACGCCGCGCCCCCCGACAAGATGACTGCCCGGGGCGCCAACAAGACCGACGTGCCGAAGGACTACCTGCCCGCGCGCTGCCGCTAGCTCAGGCGCGCAGCGCGAGGCGCGCGACGAGGCCGCCGCCTTCGCGCGCCACCAGCTCGAGCGCGCCGCCGTGCGCGCGCGCGATGCGCTCGACGATCGCGAGGCCGAGCCCGGCGCCGGCCGGCCCGCTGCGCGCGGCGTCGAGCCGGGTGAACGGGCGCTTCAGGCGCTCGGTCTCGCCCGCGGGAATGCCGGGCCCCCGGTCGCGCACCTCGATCACCGCGAGCGTGGAATTTCTTTTTACTTCGATCTCGATCGGCTCGCGTCCGTAGCGCAGGGCATTGTCGACGAGGTTGCTGACCGCGCGGCGGACCGCCATGCGCGCGAACGGCAGCAGCGTCTTCTCGCCTGTCACGGAGATCTTCTTGCCCAGGCGCAGGTAATGCTCGGCGACCTCGTCGACCAGCGTGCCCAGGTCCTGGCGCGACTTTTCCTCGTTCACGCCGCGCGCGAAGTCGAGGAACTGGCCGATGATGGCGTCGATCTCCTCGATGTCGGTGACCATGGCATCGAGGTCGCCCCGAGTTTCGTCGGTCTTCATTTCTTCCTTCCTCGCGCTGCTCATTTCAAGGGCCAGGCGCATGCGCGAAAGCGGCGTGCGCAGGTCGTGCGAGATCCCGGCGAGCACCATGGCGCGCTCGCGCTCCATGCTCTCCAGGTCGCGCGCCATGCGGTTGAAGGCCGCGCCCAGGCTGCGCAGCTCGCGCGGGCCTTCCTCGGCGAGGGGCTGGTGCGCCTCGCCCCGGCCGATGCGCGCCGCGGCGCGCTGCAGCGCGGCGAGCGGGCGCGCGAGGTTGGAGGCGATGAGCCAGGCGCCGGCCAGCGCGAGCGCGAGCAGCGCCGCGCCCCAGCCGAGCCATTCGAGGCCGAACTCGAGCTCGAAGCGCTCGCGCGGCAGCATCACCCAGAACTCGTCCTCGTCGATGAAGAAGCTGACCAGGAAGCCTTCCTCGCCATCGCGCGCATAGGCGAAGCGCGTTTCCGTACCGAGCACTTCCCGCACCCGCTTCTCCACGCGCTCGAGCAACGCGTCGTCCGGCAGCGGCTCGAGCTTCTCGCTGGCGGTGGCCGGGAACACGCGCAAGCCCTCGGTCTCGTTCAGCTCGATCAGGAGCTCGCGCCGCAGGAACGGGTCGGCACTGACCAGCGCGGCGCGCGTGAGGTTGACCGTGCTCACGGTCTGCTGCGCGAGCTCGCGCGAGCGCGGCTCGCGCTCGTAGACCCGGTAGATCTGGAACGAGGCAAGTACCGCCGTAACGATCAATGCCGCGATCAGCAG
>DASRIR010000344.1:0-2651 GCA_035649875.1 Burkholderiales bacterium
CGGCGAGTACTTCTATGCCGGCAATGCGGTCGACCTCAAGAAGGTGTACCAGGCGCTCAACGCGAAGCTGATCCTCGAGCGCAAGAAAACCGAAATCACGGCGCTCTTCGCCGGGCTCGCGGCGCTGCTCGCGGTGGTTTCGGCGGCGCTCTCGCTCGCTTGGTTCCACCGCGTCATCTAGACGTTTGGATCATGGGTTGCGCTGCACGGCTTTGAACGTGCGCGGCGACAATGGGGTCCATTTCTTGCGGGACCGCCGCCATGAAACGCGCGTCGCTTTACAGCACTTCTCCTCGAGCGGAAGCCGGACCGAAGCACGGTCCGGAAAAGCCTGTCGAAGCGCGTGCGAAGAGAAAGTGGCGCGATCTCTACAGCGCCTATGAGCGTCAGCTGCTCCTCGGCGCGGCGGTGCTGCTCGCGCTGCTCTCACTTTCGAGCCATCTTCGTCCCGCACCTGTCACTTCGCTGACGCAGCAGCACATCGACGAGGCTGTTGCGCGTGCACTCGCCGAGCAGCCGCTGCCATCGGTGGCCTCCAAGGTCTATGACGCGGTGAAGGGCTCCATCGTGCGAGTGCGCGCGAGCGGCGATGCGCTGGAGAACGACGAGTATCTGCAGCGCGCCGTCGGCAGCGGCGTCGTCGTGGTCGATCGCGGCACGATTCTCACCAGCCTGCATGTCGTGGCGGGCGCCGGGCGCATCCGCGTGGTCTTCGCCGACGGCCTGGAATCCGATGCGCGCATCGTCAGTCAGCAGCCGGAGAACGATCTCGCCGTCCTCCAGGCTGACGCAGTACCCGACGACCTGGCGGCCGCTGCGGTTCGTCCGCGCGCCGACCTGCAGCCGGGGGAGCACGTGGTTGCGGTCGGGTTCCCTTTCGGCATCGGGCCGTCGGTGACCGCGGGCGTGGTATCGGGTCTTAAGCGCGAGTACCGCTCGCCAACTGGCGAGCGCGTGCTCTCCGACCTCATCCAGTTCGACGCAGCCGTGAACCCCGGAAGCTCGGGCGGCCCGCTCCTGAACGCTTTCGGCGAAGTCGTGGGCATCGTCACCGCGATGCTCGACCCGGGCGGCGGCGGTTTCGCGGGCATCGGTTTCGCGGTGCCGATCGAAACCGCATCCGCGGCCGCCGGCACGCCGCCCTTCTGATGACATTCCTCTGGCCGGAGCTGCTGTGGCTGCTGCTGCTCGTGCCGGCCGTAATTGCGCTCTACCTACTGGTCTTGCGCGGGAAGAAGAAAAGCGCGGTGCGCTTCGCGAGCCTTTCGGTGCTTAAGGAAGCCGTCGGTCCGGCGTGGCGCCGCCACGTGCCGCCGGCGATGCTGGTCCTCGGCCTCGCCGTCATGCTTGCGGCGATCGCGCGGCCCGCCGCGGTGATTACGCTTCCATCGAATCACGAGACCGTGATTCTCGCAATCGATGTCTCCGGCAGCATGCGCGCGAGCGACGTCGAGCCCTCGCGCATCGAGGCCGCGCAAGCCGCGGCGCGCACGTTCGTGAATGAGCAGCCGCGCTCCACGCGAATCGGTATCGTCGCCTTCGCCGGAAGCGCGGCGCTCGTTCAGCCGCCCTCGACCAACCGACGAGAAGTCATCGCGGCGATCGATTCGCTTCAACTGCAGCACGCCACCGCGGTCGGCAGCGGGCTGCTGGTTTCGCTCAAGGCACTCTTTCCGGACGTGCCGATCGAGTTGCCGCGCGGGCGGCTGCGCAACGCCACGACCGCCCCCGATTTCAAGCCGGTGCCGCCGGGCTCCTATGCGGCCGGCGCAATCGTCCTGCTCACCGACGGACAGACCACCACCGGGCCGGATCCGGTGGAAGTCGCGCGCCTCGCTGCCGAGCGCGGAGTGCGCGTCTTCACCGTGGGCGTGGGCACCGAGAACGGCCAGATCCTGACGGGCGACGGCTGGTCGATGCGCGTGCGCCTCGACGAGGAGGCACTGAAGGCCGTCGCCGATCTGACGCGCGCCGAATATTTCTACGCGGGCACCGCGATGGATCTCAAAAAGGTTTACCAGTCGCTGCGCTCGAAGCTCGTGATGGAGAAAAAGGAGACCGAGATCACGGCGCTCTTCTCCGCGATCGCCGCCGCCACGGTTCTGCTCTCGGCCACGCTGTCGCTCCTTTGGTTTAACCGCGTCCTGTAAAATCCAGCGCCTTTCATGGCGCTGATCGTTCAAAAATTCGGCGGCACTTCGGTCGGCTCGGTCGAGCGGGTCAAGAACGTCGCGCGCCGCGTTGCCAAGTGGAAGGCGGCGGGCCATGATCTCGTGGTCGTGCCTTCGGCGATGGCGGGCGAGACGAACCGCCTGATCGCGCTCGCCGAGGCGATCCAGAAGCCGGCCGATGCGCGCGAGCTCGACGTCATCGCGTCCACCGGCGAGCAGGTGACGATCGGTCTGCTGTCCATGGCGCTGATGGCAATCGGCGTCAAGGCGAAGAGCTACACCGGCTGGCAGGTGAAGGTCCTTACCAATTCCGCTTTCACCAGGACGCGCATCATCTCAATCGACGAGGAAAAGATCCGCGCCGATCTCAGGAAAGGCTACGTCGTCGTGGTCGCCGGCTTCCAGGGCGTGGATGGCGAGGGCAACATCACCACGCTCGGTCGAGGCGGCTCGGATACTTCGGCCGTCGCGCTCGCCGCG
>DASRIR010000345.1:0-5950 GCA_035649875.1 Burkholderiales bacterium
ATGAGGCGCGCGTGCGGCTCGGCGCCGAGCCGCGCCGCCTCGGCGAGAGAGGTGGGACGAAGCAGCGTGAACTGCGGCAGCGCGATCATGCGGCGGACTTGAGCTTCTCGCTGCGGCGGCGCTCGCGCAGCAGCTCGAACAGTCGATCCTGCGTGAGCGGCAGCTCGCCCGGCCGCACGCCGACCGCGTCTGCGAGCGCGTTGGTGTACGCGGCGAGGAAACCGGCGAGCGCGCCTTCGCTCGCCTCCTTGGCACCGAAGGGGCCGTTGGGATCGCGCGCCTCCACGATCTGGACCTCGATCGGCGGCGAATCGGCGATGGTCGGGAAGCGGTAGTCGATGAAGTTCGCGGCCATCGGCAGGCCGTGCGGCGCGTCGTAGCGCGTCGCCTCGCCCAGCGCCTGGCCCATGCCCATCCACACCGCGCCCTGGATCTGGCCCTCGACGGCGAGCGGGTTGATGGCGAAGCCGCAATCGTGCGCCACCCAGACTTTCTCCACCTTCACTTCGCCGGTCTCTTCGTCCACCGCGACTTCGACCACCTGCGCCGCGTAGGAGAAGGCGGGGCTCGGGCCGACGGCAGCGCCGCGGAACTTGCCGCCCTGGAGCTCGGGCGCGACGGTGTAGGTGCCCCGTGTCGTGATCGGGCCGTTCAGAGCAAGCGCAGCCCGGACCTGATCCTCGAAAGGCTTCTCCGCTCCGGTGGAATCCAAAATTCTTTTCAATTCCTTCGCCGCGGCCAGTGCGGCGTTGCCGGCCATGAATGAAACCCGGGACGAATAGGAGCCGTTGTCCTTGGGCGTGAGCGCGCTGTCGGCGGCGACGACGCGGATGCGCTCGAGGCCGATGCCGAGCACCTCGGCCGCGACCATGGCGAGGAGGGTCGAGGAGCCCTGGCCGATGTCGGCCGCGCCGGTGAGCAGCGTGATCGAGCCGTCGAAGTCCAGGCGCAGATTGACGGTGGCGTGCGGCTCGCCGGTCCAGTGCACCGGTTTCGCCGCGCCCGACACATAGTGCGAGCACGCCATGCCGAGGCCGCGACCGGATGGCATGCGCCCTTTTCGCTCTCTCCACCTTGAAGCGGCCTCGATTTTTTCCAGACATTCCCCGAGGCCGCAGGAGTTGACCTGCAGGTCGTTCATCGCGCGGTACGGCACCGAGATCAGGTTCGCGCGCCGCAGAGCGAACGCATCGAGTTGCAGTTCCTGAGCCATGCTGTCCAACAGCGACTCGAACGCATGGCGCATGTCGACCGAGCCGTGGCCGCGCATCGGGCCGCAGGGCGGGGTGTTCGTGTACACGCGCACGCCGTGGTACCTCGCCGCGGGCACGCGGTAAAGCGCGTGCAGCAGCGCGCCCGCGTAGAGAATGGTGACGATGCCGTAGCCGGCGTATGCGCCACCGCGTTGCACGCAGTCGGCCTCCACCGCAGTGATCTCACCGTTCTTCCTCAGACCGATCTTGAGCCGGATGTCGGTCTGCGGCCGGCCATGGTGCATGACGAAGGTCTGCTCGCGCGAGAGCTCAATGCGTACCGCGCCGCGCGCCGCGCGCGCGAGCAGCGCCGCGATGATCTCGAAGTTGAGGCACTCGGTGCGATGGCCGAAGCCGCCGCCGACGAACGGCTTCACGATGCGGATCGCCGACGGGCTCATCTCCAGGCACTGGGCGAGCGTGAGGTGCACGTAATAGGGCACTTGCGTAACCGACTGCAGCGTGAGCGTGCCGCGTTCGGCATCGTATTCGGCGAGCGCGGCGTCGGGTTCCATCTGCGCGTGCGTGACCTCGGCGTAGTGGAAGCTCACCTCGCGCACCAAATCCGCGGCGGCGAAGCCTGCGCTCACGTCGCCGAACGATTGCTCGACCTCGCGCTCCACGTTGCGCGGCTTATCCGCGTGCAGCAGCGTGTCGCCCGCGAGCGCGTCCTTCGGCTCGAAGTAGGCGGGCAGCGGCCGGTATTCGACCTCGATTAGCTCGAGTGCCGCTTGCGCGGTCGCCTCGTCCTCGGCTGCGACCGCGGCGACCGGCTCGCCCCAGTAGCGCACGCGCTCACGCGCGAGAGGGTATTCGTTATGCGCGATCGGCAGAATGCCGTAGGCGACGGCGCAATCTGCGCCGGTGAGAACGGCGCGTACGCCCGGCAGGGCTCGGGCGCGGCTCGCGTCAATGCGGACGATCTCGGCGTGGGCGTGCGGACTGCGGAGGATCTCGCCGCACAGAGCGGAAAGACCCAGATCGCCGGTGTAGCGCGCGCGTCCGGTGACCTTCTCGATTCCGTCGACGAGCGGCGTCGCTTTGCCGGCGATCATCGCGCGGCCTCCCGCACTGCCTCGATGATCTTTACGTAGCCGGTACAGCGGCACAGGTTGCCGCCGAGGCCCTCGCGGATCTCGGCTTCCGAGGGACGCGGGTTGCGGCGCAGTAGCGCGGCTGCCGCCATGATCATGCCCGGCGTGCAGAAGCCGCATTGCGTGCCGAGCTTCTCGTGAAAGGCGCGCTGCAGCGCGCTCAGCGTGCCGTGCTGGTTCTGCGATTCGATGGTCTCGACTGCGCGTCCGTCGCAGTTCGCCGCGAGCGTCAGGCAGGCAAGGCGCGGCTCGCCGTCGATCAGCACCGTGCAGGCGCCGCATTCGCCGCCGTCGCAGCCCCGCTTCGTTCCGGTGAGCCCGCGGTGGCTGCGCAGATAATCGATGAGGAGCAGGTTGTGCTCCACCGCGTCCTCCCGAGCGCGGCCGTTCACCGTGAGCGACAGGTGCCTGGCCATGGTTCATGCCACGCTAGCCCAGTGCGCGCAGCCAACCTTGATTTAGGTCAAGCGAGGAACTGCTGCACCGCGCGGCGCAGTGCTCGAGCGGCCGAAGCCGCGGGCCTCACTTCTCTGGGGCGGTGATCCTGCGCAGCTCCTCGTCGGAGAGCTCGTTGCGGCGCTTGAGGCTCCAGTGGCCGACCCACTGCTTCATCTTCGCCAGCCGCTCGGCGCGCTCGCCGGCGTCCTTGCCGAGGTAGTTGTACATGTTGCCCGGCTTGCCGTCCTTCGTGTTCTTCCCATCATCCAGGCGCCGCATCAACGCGCCGGCATCGCTCCCGCTCACCATGACCATGACGCTCTTGTAGTCGGCCATGCTCGGGCCCTTGAACTTCTTGGTCCAGGCCTCTTTGTTGCCCTGGAACTCCGACATGCTGGGCGCGCCGCTGATGTGGCAGGCAGCGCAGCGCTCGGCGAAGATCTTCTTCACCGTGTTCTCATAGGTGACGGAATCTGCGTCGGCGCCGCCGCAGAACGCGGCTAATGCGGCGGCCGCGACGAACGAGTACGAGCTTCGCATATCGCTGTCTCCTGGCGGATTGCGGGATTCACTGATTAGACCCCCATCGCGACTTCATGCTTTGACCTGCATCAAAACCCCTGCTGTGCGGCAGGGCATGCTGCGAGGACGTTACAGATCATCATTCAGGGTCGCGGAGGTCAGGGCGCGCAGCTCGCGGGCAGCGTGCTTGCGATGGCGTTCTTCGCCGAAGGGCGCGAGGTGCAGAGCTTCGCCACGTATGGCGGGGCGCGGCGCGGCACGCCGGTGAGCGCGTTCATCCGCGTCGACGAGAGGCCGATCCGCGCGCGCTGCGACATCGAGAGAGCCGACGCGCTGCTCTGCTTCGACGCGAGCCTGCTTGAAGCGAGGCTGCTCGCCAGCGCCGCACCCGGCGCGCTGATCGTGGTGAATTCGCGGCGCACGCCGGCGCAGTTCGGCGGCGAGCTCGCCGGCTACCGGGTAATGCCGGTGGACGGCATCGGCATCTCGCAGCGCCACGGCCTGGGGCGCATCGTCAATTCGGCGCTGCTTGGCGCGTTCGCGCGCGCGCTCGGCGCTCCGGCGCTCGAGACACTCTCGAGGATTGTTTCCGAACAAGCGCCCAAGAACGCGAGCGAGAACCTCGCCGCCTGCCTCGAAGGCTACCGCGCGCTCGAGGCGCAGCTCGAGAAAGCCGCGGCATGAACGGCGCAGCGCTCCCGCCGGCCATCTGGACGACCGGCACCACCGAGGCGATCAAGACGGGGACTTGGCGCGCCGCGCTGCCCGTCTACCGCAGCGCGCCCTCGCCCTGCCGCGCGGCCTGCCCGGTCGACGGCCGCATCGCCGAGTGGATCGGGCAGGCGAAAGCAGGCGACCTCTTCGGCGCCTGGACCACGCTGACCGACCACAACCCGTTCCCTGCGGTCACGGGCCGCGTCTGCCACCGTCCTTGCGAGAGCGCGTGCAACCGGGGCGCCTACGACGAGCCGCTCGCCGTGCGCGCGCTGGAGCGGGAGATCGGCGACCTCGCGCTCGCCAAGCGCTGGCGGTTCCCGCAAAGGCGGCTCGGAAAAGAGCGGGTGGCCATCGTCGGCGGCGGACCCTCGGGCCTCTCGGCCGCATACCAGCTGCGCCGCCGCGGCTACGCGGTGACGATCATCGAGGCGAGCCCGGCGCTCGGCGGCCTGCTGCGCGATGGCATTCCGCCGTACCGGCTGCCGCGTGCGGTGCACGAGGGCGAGATCCGGCGCGTTCTCGGGCTCGGGATCGACCTGCACCTCGGCACGCGGGTCGCGAGCACCGAGCAGTTTCTCGAGCTGCGCGCGCAATACGACGCGGTCTATCTCGCGATCGGCGCGCGAAAGCAGAAGCGCCTCGCGCAGCTCGACTACGCGGCGCCCTGGGTAATGGATGGCGCTGCGTATCTCGAAGCCGCCAACGCCGGCGCGCCGCCCGCGCTCGGCAAGCGCGTCGTGGCGATCGGCGGCGGCAGCGCCGCCATGGACGTCGCGCGCAGCGCACGCCGCGCCGGACACGAGGTCAGCGTGCTCGCGCTCGAGTCCGAGCTCCAGATGCCCGCGCAACGCGAGGAAGTGCTCGCCGCCAAGGAGGAAGGCGTGCGACTCGTCGACGGCGCCTGCCTCAAATCGGTGGCCGCGAACGGAAAGCTGAGCCTGCATTGCGTGCGCGTCGACTTCAAGGGAGCGAATCCGCTGCGCTTCCAGCAAATCGCGAACAGCGACTTCTACCTCGACGCCGATGCGGTCATTGCCGCGATCGGTCAGGACCCCGATCTCTCGGGTTTCGCCGGCCTGCTCGAAGCCGACGCCTTGATTCGGACTGATGAACGGGGTGCGACCAGCCTGGACGGAGTGTTCGCCGGCGGCGACGCGGCGACGAGCGCGCGCTTCGTCACGCAGGCGATCGGCATGGGGCGCGACGCCGCGCTCGAGATCGACGCCTGGCTGACGGGTCGGATTGTCGAGCGCGTGCAGCGCGCGCCGGCGGTGCCGCTCTCAGCGATTAACACCTTCTACCATCCCAAAGCCAGGCGATCGGAGACGCTCGCCGAGGCGGCCCGCTGCTTCTCGTGCGGGCTCTGCACGCTGTGCGACAAGTGCCTTCAGTTCTGTCCGGACATGGCGGTGCGCCGCGCCACGGGCGGCTACACGATCGCGCTCGAGTATTGCAAGGGCTGCGGGCTTTGCGTGCAGGAGTGCCCCACCGGCGCGATCGCGATGCGCGAGGAAACGAAGTGAAACGGATCCTGCTGACCGGCAATCACGCGGTCGCCTGGGCGGCGCGGCTTGCGCGGCCGAAGGTGGTGCCGGTCTATCCGATCACGCCGCAGACGCCGGTGATGGAGCTCCTCACCGAGTTCCAGGCCGCAGGCGAGTTCGACGCCGAGATCCTCACCCCCGAGTCCGAGCACTCGGTGATGGCAGCGTGCATTCCCGCCTCGCTCGCCGGGGTGCGTGTCTTTACCGCCACGGCTTCGCAGGGCCTCGCGCTGATGCACGAGGTGCTGCACTACGCGTCCGGCGCGCGCGCGCCGATCGTCATGGCGAACGTCAACCGCACCATCGCCTCGCCGTGGGCGTTCTGGCCCGACCAGACCGACAGCCTGGCCCAGCGCGACACCGGCTGGATCCAGCTCTACGT
>DASRIR010000346.1:0-2450 GCA_035649875.1 Burkholderiales bacterium
GTGGTGGAGCGCCTCGGCCCGGGCGGCGCGTTCGGCGAGGCCGCGCTGGTGGACCCTTCGCCGCGCCTCGCCACCGCGGTGGCCGAGACCGACTGCGAGCTGCAGCCGATTCCGCGCCCGGCGTTCCTCACGCTGGTGAAGTTGAGCCCGCAGTTCGCCCGGCAGGTGCTGGCGTCGCTCGCGAAGCGGCTCGGCGTCCTGACCGAACGCCTAAAGTAGCAACGAAGGCATAGCTACGGGTTGCCGATAAAGTCGCGCTTGCCCAGCTCGACCCCGTTGGCGCGCAGGATGTTGTAGGCCGTCGTGCAGTGGAAGTAGAAGTTGGGGTAGGCGTGCCCCATCAGGTACTGCAGGCCGTTGAACTTCACCTCCCCCGAGCGCATCTTCAGCACCACTTCGCGCTCCTCCGAGCCGTCGACCTTCGCCGCCGGCACCGACTCGATGAAGTCGAGCGTGCGGGCGATGCGCGCCTTCAGCTCCGGGATGGTCTTTTCGGTGTCTTCGTGCTTGGGGATTTCGACGCCCGCGAGGCGCGCGACCGCGCCCTTGGCCGTGTCGCAGGCGATCTGCACCTGGCGCGCGAGCGGGAACATGTCGGCGATCAGGCGCAGGCCGCCCGGCACCGACGGATCGATCTTCTTCGCGTCGGACCAGGCCTGCGCCTTGTCCAGAATGGCCGACAGGTTGCGAAGCGCGCTCGCGAAGCGCGGCGCGCTCGCCTGGTACATCGAGATTTTCATTCGCCTTCCCCGGGATAGTGGGAAGGCGAATTTTACGGTTACTCGATGAAGCTGCGCCTCGAGGAGGCGGCCAGCGTCACCAGCGCACCCACCAGGATGCCGACGCCGAAACCGACGCCGATCGAGGTCCATGGGTTGGAACGCACCACCTGGTCGGTGTACTCGCACGCTTCGCCCGCGCGCTGCTTGACGGTGGCGAAGGTTTCGTTGAAGCGCTCGCGCGCGTTCTGAAAGGTCTCTTCCTGCTGCCCCGGCATTTCCTGCACGTTGCTCGGGATTTTCTCGGTCTGCATCGGCTCCATGGTTGCCCCTTTCGGCTGTGGTTCGGCTGCGAAATGAGCCGAAAGGAGCAATCCGCGTGCCGGGCTAGTGGAACACCCTCGCGAGCGTGCGGCCGCGCAGCACGTCGGCGGCTTCGGGCCGCTCTTCCAGCAGCTCATGCAGCGCGTCCGAGATTTCATCGAGCAGCTCGGTCGCTTCCAGACCGTGCAGCGCGGGGTGGCAGGAGACGTTGGAGAACGACAGGTCTTCGCGCACCGAGAAGCCGCACAGCGCCGGATGGCGCCGGAACAGCCCTTCCACCACATTGCTGACTTCAACGTAGAGAGCATTCATTTGTGCACCCCCGTCTTCGTGTTGTTAACCGACTACAACGCAAAGATGCACCCGGCGTTGACCCTCGGGGAGGGAGGAATGCCTGCCTTGACAGGGGATTACGACCACGCCCGGCACAGGTCACGCCGGCGCAGTGCGAAAGGTCACGACATAGCGTATAACCGAAACATCCCCATGCAGCGCCCCAAGCAGGTCTTCCGCGGAAGCCAGAGCTATGAGTGGACGCGCGAGCGCGTCGAGCGGCTGCGCAAGCCCGAGATCGAGCAGCTGCGCGACAACGCCGGCAAGCTCGGCGCGAACGACGTGGTGGTGCTGTGCGAAGAGGCCCTGCGCACGCTGCCGAAAGGCGGCGCGCGCGGCGCGAAGGGCACGCGCCAGCCGAAGCGGCCGCGGCGGCTGATCTCGCGCCTGCGTGCGTTCGAAGCCCGCGGCGTGTTCCTGCAGGACGGGCGCTCGAGCTGGGGCGGGGTGCGCAAGTCCGACGGCGCGGTGGTGCTCGGCCTGTGGGCCGACGCGATCGACTCGGGCGACGGCGCCTGCAGCTACCTGCTGTGGGCGCCGAACGTCGGCGGCTCGCGCCCGTGGTCGGACAAGGCCGGCGGCCAGGAACGCCTCGAGCATTGCAAGCTCGCGCTTACCGCCGCCATGGTCGAGGCGCTGCTGGTGTACGGCGAGAGCCTCGAAGGCTACATCCCCGAGGACCGCACGCGCAGCGTGCACGGCGTCGACCCGGAAACCGTGGTCACGCTGAAGGTCGAGCGCCGCGGCGAGGAGTACTGGGGCGTGTGGGGCAGAAAGCGCGCCTGAAGCAATTCAAGCTCGGGAAGTACGACATCCGCGCGCAGCCCGCCGCGGGCTCGGCTCACATGCTGCGCTACACCGTGATGCTCGACGGCAAGCGCCTCGGCGCGCTGCTCAGCATGCCGACCGAATCCGATTGCCGGTTCCTCGAGTCCCCGCCCAAGGTGCCGCCGCTCAAGATCTTCCAGGTCACCTTCCGGCCGGGCCGGCCGAAGAAGGGCACGCGCCGGCCGGATGAAAACGGCGAGGACGGCCCGCGCATTCCCTGGACGATCAAGAACCAGCGCTACTAGC
>DASRIR010000347.1:0-28544 GCA_035649875.1 Burkholderiales bacterium
CATCGCATGGTAGAAGCGCAGATGCGCGGAAGTCAGTCGCCTGATCTCAAGCTCGTGTCCGATATAGCTGGCGCTGAACACGCTGGTGGTGAAGCCGACGAACGTGCTGATGACCAGGAACACCGCGTTCAGGTCGTCGACGATCAGGAGCGCCCCCGGCGCCGGGCGCTCGCCGACGAGCGCGAGCGCGCAGCCGAAGCTGAGGAAGGCGGCGACGACGTTGAGCCCGGCGCTGGCGCGGTTGTCGGGTAGCAGGGCGAGGAGCGCCGCGGCCGCCGCCGGCACAGCGAGGATCGCGACGACGAAAAAGTCGCCGGTCACGGCTGCTCCCCACGGTGCTCGTGCAGCAGGTGGATGTCGACGGTCTCGAAGCGCTCGCGGATCCGGAACAGAAAAATGCCGATGACGATCAGCGCGACCAGGATCGAGAACGCGACGCTGATCTCCACCACCAGCGGCATGCCCTTGGCGCCGGTGGCGGCGAGAATCAGGCCGTTTTCAATCGACATGAATCCGACGACCTGGCTCACGGCATTGCGGCGCGAGATCATCATCAGGAGGCCGAGCAGGATCACCGACAGCGCGAACGACAGGTCCTCGCGCGCGAGCGCGCCCGCCTGGGCGGTGATCGGCAGCATCACCATGATCGAGAGCGCGATCAGGCCGATGGCGGCGAGCATCGTGAGCCCGATGCCGACCGTTGGCTCGATGGTGCGGTGGATGCCGAGGCGCACGACAATGCGATGAAGTGCGAGCGGAATCACCGCCGCCTTGACCACGAGCGCGATCGCGGCGGTGATGTAGAGGTGCGGCGCGTCCTGGATAAACGCCTGCCAGGCGACCGAGAAGGACACCACTAGCGCATGCAGCGCGAAGGTGTTGATCAGCCCGGTCATGCGGTCCTGGTATAGCAGCATGACGCTGACCAGCACCAGCCCGCCGGCGAAGAGGTGCGCGACGTCGAGCGCGAGCGGGCCGATCATGTGACGCGTGACACGAAACGCAGCAGCGCCGCCAGCACGCCGAGCATGAGCGCCGCTCCGAGGAAGTCGGAAACGCGGAACACGCGCATCTTCGCGATCGCGGTCTCGAACACCGCCAGCAGGAAGCCCGCGAGCGCAAGCTTGCCGACGTAGGCCGCCAGCCCGGCGAGGTACGCGGCGATTCCATCGCCCGAGGCGGCGATCCCCCAGGGCGCGAACACGCACCCGATCACCGACACGTAGAGCAGCAGCTTCACGAACGATGCCGCCTCGATCAGCGCCAGATGCCGGCCCGAGTATTCGAGGATCATCGCCTCGTGCACCATCGTCAGCTCGAGGTGCGTTGCCGGGTTGTCGACCGGGATGCGCGCGTTTTCGGCGATCGCGACCATCACCAGCGCGACCAGCGCGAGGGCAAGCGACACGCGCAGGCCGATTCCGGGCCCCTGCAGGGCCTCGGCGATCGAGGACAGCTGGGTCGAGCCGGCAAGCAGCGACAGCGTGAACACCACCATGAGCATCGCCGGCTCGGCGAGCGAGGCGATCATCATCTCGCGGCTCGAGCCGATGCCGCCGAAGCTGGTGCCGACGTCAAGCCCGGCGAGCGCGAGCATGAAACGCGCGCTGCCGAGCAGCGCCACGATCGCGATCATGTCTGCGGCATAGCTGAACAGCAGGCCGGTGGCGAAAGTCGGCACCAGCGCCGCGGCGACCCAGGTGGCGGCGAAGACGAGGTAGGGTGTGACGCGAAACACCCACGAGGCCGAATGCGCCAGCACCACTTCCTTGCGCAGTAGCCGCAGCAGATCGCGGTAGGGTTGCAGCAGCGGCGGGCCGCGCCGGCCGACGAGCAGCGCCTTGAGCTTGCGCACGTAGCCGGCGAGCAGCGGGGCGAATGCGAGCACGACTGCCATCTGGCAGAACTGCACCAGGGCGTCGAGGATCACTGCCATACGGCAAGTACCATCAGCAGCGCCACGAGCGTGCCGAACACCAGCGTGAGATACCCGCGGATGGTCAGGAACTGCAACCGGTTGAGCTGCTCGGCGGCGAATCCGACCAGGCGCGCGAGCGGCGCATACAGCGCCTCCCAGGGAACGTCGCGCATGCGCACGTCCAGTCGCGCGGCGCGCGCGTCGCCCGGCGGTGGAATCTGCACTTCATCTCGCGCCCGGAACACCACGCTGCCGAACACGCGGCGGATCGGCTGCGAGAAGCTGCCGGCGCTGTACTGCGTCGCCGGGCTGGCATCGGGAAAGCCGCAATCCCAGGCCGCCGAGCGGCGCGCCGCGGCCGAGGCCCAGCGATGGATGACCTCGGCCGCGAGGCCGGCGGCGAGGGCGATGAAGAAGAACAGCAGCAGGCCGTTGTAGGAGCTGCGGCTCTGCGCGATCGGTACGATGGTCAGCCAGTCGAGCTGCTCCTGGCGCGGCAGGCTGGCTCCGGTCAGCGCCTGGAGCACCGGCGCCAGCGCATCGATGAAATATCCGGGCAGAATGCCGGCCAGCAGGCACAGCGCGGCGAGCCCCAGCATCACCGCCAGCGACCAGGGGTCGGTCTCGACGGCGTCGCGCGCGGCCTCCGAGCGCGGCCGGCCCAGGAAGGTGATGCCGAAAGCCTTGACGAAGCAGGCCGCTGCGAGCGCGGCGGAAAGGGCGAGCAGGGCGCCGACCGCGGGCACGAGGAACTTCAGTAGCCATTGCGGCAGCGCTGGGCTGAGCAAGATCGCCTGGAAGGTGAGCCATTCGGAGACGAAGCCGTTGAACGGCGGCAGCGCGGAGATCGCAGCCGAGCCGATGAGGAACGCAAACGCAGTGCGCGGCATGCGGTGGATCAGGCCGCCGAGGCGCTCCATGTCGCGCTCGCCGGTGCTGCCGAGCACCGCGCCGGCGCCGAAGAACAGCAGGCTCTTGAACAACGAATGGTTGAACACGTGCAGCAGCGCCGCGGTGAGCGCGAGCGCCGCGGCCCCCGTCATCCCGTTCGCCTCGAACGCGAGCGCGAGGCCCAAACCGATGAAGACGATGCCCACGTTCTCGACCGTGCTGTACGCGAGCAGGCGCTTGAGATCGCTTTGCATCAGCGCGTACAGCACGCCCATGGCCGCGGTGATCCCGCCCAGCAGCGGCACCACGGCGCCCCACCACCAGGCCGGCGGCCCGAGCAGGTCGAACACGATGCGCACGAAGCCGTAGATCGCGACCTTGGTCATGACACCGCTCATCAGCGCCGACACGTGGCTCGGCGCAGCGGGGTGGGCGAGCGGCAGCCACACATGCAGCGGCACCAGCCCCGCCTTGGAGCCCGCGCCGATCAGCGCCAGCACTAGCACTACACCGCCAAGCGCGGCCGAGGGCGGAGCCTGGCGCATCGCCTCGAAGCCATAGCCGCCCGATGGTCCGGCGAGCAGGCCGAAGGCAAGCAGCAGCGCGAGGGTGCCGAAGCTCGCCATCAGCAGGTACAGATAACCGGCGGCGGCGTTGCCAGGCCGGCGATGATGCGCCATCACCAGCGCCCAGGAGGAGAGCGACATCAGCTCCCAGGCGAAAAGGAAGGTGAAGGCATCGGCCGCGACGAGCACCAGGTTCATGCCGCCGAGGAACGCGGGAAAGAAGGGCAGCACGCGCGCCGGAGCCTCTTCGTGGCGGCCGTAGCCGAGGCCGAACAGGCTCGCGCCGACGCCGCCGAGGTTGATCACCAGGAGAAAAAACGCCGAGAGGGCGTCGAGGCGGAAATGCGCGCCAAGCCATGGAAGGCCGAGCGGCAGGGTGAGCGCCGCGCCGGGGAAGCCCGGCGCGAGGAGCGATACGCCGGCGGCCACGAGGCCGACGAGCGCTGCGCCAAGCGAGATTCCATACACCGCGACGCCGGCGCCGGCTCGCCGCCGCATCGCCAACGCACCGATGCCTGCGCCGAGCAGCGCTGCGGTACACCAGAGCAAGGCTTCCAAGGCCACGATATCCCTTCGTTAGCCTCTCTTTTTCAGGCGCAGGCCGCGGCCGCCGCCTTCGCTCGCCGCGCCCTCACTGATCAGCTCGATGCCGAGCCGGTCGAGCGCGGCGATCAGCTTCATCAGCGATTCGACGTTGCCGCGCACCACGCCGCCGCTCGCCTCCATGCGCTGGATCGTGGGCAGCGACAGGCGCGCAGCCTTGGCCAGCGCGCGCTGGTCGACGCCGGCGAGGGCGCGCGCGGCGCGCAATTGCCGGGCGGTGATCATGGAGACAGGTATTTATGTTTAACTTCTAATGCATGATACATCATTACTGATCTACTGCAAATGCATGAGGCTCGCCACTAGATTGGCGCGCAACGTGCGCCAGCGCGCGGCGCCGCCGCGCGGGAACTTCTGGTTCACCTCGATCTGCACGCCGACATAGCGCCGCGCGGAAAATCTCTCGCGCATCGACTGCACGACGCTCGGGTGCACGCCCGCATAGGGTTCGTTCTCGTCGACCACCAACCCGCCGATGCGGGCCTTCCATCGGCGGCAGAACGCAGCCTCGAGGCGGCGCCTGGGATCGAAGAGCAGCCCGATGTCGGTTGTGCGCTGCTCGCCGCGAAAGCGCGGCGTGAAGCTATGGATGGAAACATGCAGCACGCGGCGCCCGCGCCGGATGGCCCTGGCAATTGCGGCCTCGATGCTGTTCCAGTAGGGGAAGTAATAGCGTCGCAGGAGCGCCGCCCGCGTGCGCTCCGGGAAGGGACGGTGAAAGATCTGCGGATGGCCCAGCGGCCGGTTTAGCTCGACCAGCAGGCGGCTCGTGGTCGAGTAGAAGAGCGGCGCCCGCGCGGCGGCAGCAAGGTCGCGCGCGAGCGCGAGCGCGCCGGCGTCGTAGCCGCGGTGGCTTGCCAGGAATTTCTCCGAGAACAGAGTCTTGAACGCCGACGGGACGCGGTTGCCGCCGTGCTCGCAGCTGACGATGAGATAATCAGCGCGACGGAGGCCCATTGCCGTATTCGGTCGAAGGCAAGCTGGTAGTCGCGATCTCGTCGCGCGCGCTGTTCGATTTTGAAGAAGAGAACCGCGTGTTCGAGAAGAATGGCGAGGGTGCGTACATCGAAATGCAGTATGCCCGGTTGGACGTCCCGGCGCGCCAGGGCGTGGCATTTCCGCTGGTGAAAAAACTGTTGGCCTTCAATACCCCCGGTCAGCAGCGCGTTGAGGTCGTCGTGTTGTCCAAGAATGATCCGGTTTCGGGGTTGCGGGTGTTTCGCTCGGCCAAGCAGACCGGATTGAACATCGAGCGTGGCGTCTTTACCCGTGGCCGCACGCCTTACCGGTACCTCGAACCACTGAAGGCAAATCTGTTCCTTTCTGCGAATGAGAGCGACGTGTTGAGCGCGCTCGAGGCGAAATGCCCCGCCGCACGGGTGTATCCCGAATCGGCGCAGGCCGCGAGTCGTCATGCCGACGAGTTGCGCATCGCTTTCGATGGGGACGCGGTGCTCTTTTCGGACGAGGCGGAGCAGGTATACCAGAAGGATGGGCTTGATGCGTTTACCAAGCACGAAACGGCGCACGCGTTGCGGCCGCTGCCACCAGGCCCATTCAAGCCTTTGCTGGAAGCACTTCATCGACTTCAGGCTGCTGCCGTCACGGACGTCCCCATAAAGATCCGCACAGCGCTTGTCACTGCGCGAAGCGCTCCGGCTCACGAGCGAGCGATCAATACCTTGATGCAATGGAAGGTGGCAGTCGATGAGCTCATGTTTCTAGGCGGGCTCGAAAAGGGCGAGTTCCTCAAGGCCTTTGAGCCCGACTTCTACTTCGACGACCAGCACGGGCACATCGATTCGGCGCGCGCCTTCGTGGCCGCGGGCCACGTCCCTTTCGGGGTCAGAAATCTCCGCTAGATGCGACCTTCTTCGACGGCGTGGCAGGCGACGCCGCCGCTGAAGCGCGGAATCTCGACCCGACAGCGCTCGTTGGCGTAAGGGCAGCGCGGATGGAACGCGCAACCCGAGGGCGGCGCGAGCGGGTTCGGCACTTCGCCGGCGACCGGCGTGCGCGGCTTGCCGGTCATGCCGAGGTCGGGCAGCGCGTCGAGCAGCATGCGGGTGTAGGGATGACGGGGTCTCGTAAAAAGCGCCGCCGCCGGCGCCAGTTCGACAATTCGTCCGAAGTACATAACGCCGACGCGGTCGGCGATCAGCGACACGACCGCGAGGTTGTGGGAGATGAAGAGGTAGGTCAGGCCGAGGCGCTCCTGCAGGTCCGCCATCAGGTTCAGGATCTGCGCCTGCACCGAGACGTCGAGCGCGGAGGTCGGCTCGTCGCAGATCAGCAGCTCGGGTTCGCCCGCGAGCGCGCGCGCGATCGAGATGCGCTGGCGCTGCCCGCCCGAAAACTCGTGCGGATAGCGCTCGGCGTCGTCGGGTGAGAGGCCCACCTGCCGCAGGAACTCGGCGACGGGTTTTTTCTGCTCGAGCAAGATCATCGGCTCGCCGATGATCTTGCTCACCCGCCAGCGCGGGTTGAGGCTGGCGTACGGATCCTGGAAGATCATCTGCAGCCGCCGGCCGCCGAACTCGATGCGGCCCTCGGTCGGCGCGTAGAGGCCGGCGATCATTCGCGCCACGGTGGACTTGCCGCAGCCCGACTCGCCGACGAGCGCCAAGGTTTCTCCCTTGGAGACTTCAAACGAGACCCCATCGACCGCGCGCAGGATGCGCCGCGGCTCGCGCTCGAGGACACGGTTCAGCCACGGGCGCGAGACATCGAAGTCCCGGCTGACCGACTCGAGCTTAAGGAGCGGCATGCAGCCAGCACGCCGCGCGACTCGCGCCCGCGGCGAGGAGCTCGGGCCGCTCGGCGAGGCAGCGCGCGAAGCGCCGCGGGCAGCGCGGATTGAAGGCGCAGCCGGGCGGGATGGCGTTCAGGCGGGGCATCGCGCCCTCGATCTGAACCAGCTGCTTTTGCTCGGAAGAGACCCGCGGAATCGAGCCCATGAGGCCGGCCGTGTACGGGTGGCGGGGCGAATGGATCACGTCGCGCACCGGGCCGATCTCGACGATGCGCCCGGCGTACATCACCGCCACGCGCTGCGCGGTCTCCGCGATCACGCCCATGTCGTGGGTGATCAGCATCACCGCGGCCCGGCGCTCGCCCGCGAGCCGCTTCAGCAGCGCGATGATCTGCGCCTGGATCGAGACGTCGAGCGCGGTCGTGGGTTCGTCGGCGATCAGCAGGCGCGGCTCGGCGGCGAGCGCGAGCGCGATCACCACGCGCTGGCGCATTCCGCCGCTGAAATGATGCGGGTAGTTGCCGTAGCGCGCTTCCGGCGCAGGAATGCCGACCTCCCGCAGCAGGGACAGCGCTCTCTGACGCGCTTCGCCTTTCGTCATCGGCAGGTGCGTCAGGATGGTTTCCTCGAGCTGCTGGCCGATCGTGTAGAGCGGATTGAGCGAGGTGAGGGGGTCCTGGAAGATGACGCCGATCTTGCGCCCGCGGATGCGGCGCATTTCCTCATGTTTCAGGTGGTCGATGCGCTCGCCTTCGAGGCGCACCTCGCCCGCGCTGATGCGGCCCGGCGGCTCGAGCAGGCCGATCACCGCGAGGCCGGTCATGGATTTGCCGGCGCCCGACTCGCCCACCACGCCCAGCACCTCGCCGGGGGCGATGGAGAAGCTGATCGAATCGACCGCCGTCAGGATTCCCCGCCGCGTGGGGAACTGGACGGTAAGTCCTTCCACCTCGAGCATCATCGCAGCTTGGGGTTGAGCGCGTCGCGCAGCCAGTCGCCGAGCAGGTTCACCGATAGCACCAGGATCACCAGCGCCGCGCCGGGGAAGACGGTGATCCACCACTCGCCGGAGTAGAGGAACTCGTTGCCGACGCGGATCAGCGTGCCGAGCGAGGGCTCGGTCGCCGGCACGCCCACCCCGAGGAACGAGAGCGTCGCCTCGGTGATGATCGCCGTGGCGATGTGGATCGTGGCCAGCACGAGAACTGGCCCCATCACGTTCGGGAGCACGTGCGTGCCCATGATGGCGATCGAGCCGCGGCCGATGACGCGCGCCGCCTGCACGTACTCCTTCTCCTTCTCGACCATGGTCGAGCCGCGCACCGTGCGCGCATAGTGCACCCAGCCGGCGAGCCCGATCGACAGCACCAGTACCGGAATGACGATCTGGTCGTGCCGTTCGCCGCCGAGCGCGACCCGCGCCACGCCGTCGATGAGCAGCGCGATCAGGATCGCCGGGAACGAAAGCTGCACGTCGGCGATGCGCATGATGACCGCGTCGAGCCGGCCGCCGAAGTAACCGGCGATCAAGCCCAGGCTGACTCCGAGGACCAGGGCGAATACCACCGCCGCGAGGCCGATGCCGAGCGAGATGCGCGCGCCGTGCATGATCGTCGACAGGATGTCGCGGCCCTGGTTGTCGCTACCGAGGAGAAAAGCCGGGTCACCGCCTTCGATCCAGACGGGCGGCTTGAACGCCGCGTTCAGGTCGAGCGCGGCGGCGTTGAACGGGTCCTGCGGCGAGATCCAGGGAGAGAACGCGGCCGCGCCGACACAGAGCAGTGTCAGCGCGGCGGCCACGACCGTGACCGGCGACCTGCGGAAGCTCCAGGCGAGGTCGTGGTTCCAGATTCTCCTAAGGAGCATCGGGGCGCGGAGAACCCCGCGGGAAATCAGGTCCCTCCGCCGACGCGCGTATAGCGCGACTGGTGCCGGTCATCGGCGCTGTGCACCGTGCTGACGCCCTTCTTCATCGCCCACGGCCGCAATTGGTGGTGGATCGGCACGTAGTAGTGCTGGTCGCGCGTGGCGATCAGGCCTTCGCGCAGCAGCGCGTCGCGCGCCTTGGGGTCGGTGGCGATCTTGATCGCGTCGATGGTCGTGTCCAGCTTCGGGTCCGAAATGCGTCCCTGGTTGAAGTTGCCGTCGGCGCCCGTGGTCTTGGTCCGCACCAGCGACTGCAGCGCGTACTGGGCGTCGAACGTCGCCACGCCCCAGCCGAGCAGATAGGCGCTCGAGTCGAAGTTGAGGATCTTCGGGATGAAATTGGCGAACGGAATCGAGTTCAGCTTCACCCGCAGCCCGGCCTTGGCCCACATGCCGACCAGCGCCTGGCAGATCTTTTCGTCGTTGACATAGCGGTTGTTCGGGCAGTCGAGCTGGAACTCGAAGCCCTCGGGATAGCCCGCCTCCGCGAGCAGCTTCTTCGCGCCGGCCGGGTCGGGCTTGATCACGATGTCGATGTCCTTGGAGTAGCCGTGCACGCCGGGCGCGACCATGATGCCCGCCGGGATCGACAGGCCGCGCATCACTACGCGCTTGATGGCCTCGCGGTCGACCGCCATGTTCAGCGCCTTGCGCACGCGCACGTCCTTGAACGGGTTCTTGCCCTTGATGTTGGAGTACTTGAGCTCCTCGGCGTTCTGGTCCATGCCGATGAAGATGGTGCGCACCTCGTGGCCGTCGAGCACGCCGAGCTTCGGCTCCTTGCGCAGCCGCTCGACGTCCTGCACCGGCAGGTCGGTGACGAGATCCACATCGCCGGCGAGCAGCGCCGAGACGCGCGTGGCGTCGGACTTGATGGGGTTGTACACCACGTCGGTCGAGTTGCCGTCGAGCTTGCCCCACCAGCCCTTGTGGTGGGTAAACGTGATCTCCTTGTCCGGCGCCCAGCCCTTGATCATGTAGGGGCCGGTGCCGTTGGTGTTGCGCGAGGCGTAGATCTCTTCCTTCTTCGCGTAGTCCTGGACGTTCTCCGAGCGGTTCTTCTCCGACCAGGACTTGCTCATGATGCGGAAGTCGACGATGTTGCGCAGCAGGATCGGCACCGGGCCGGAGAGGATGAAGTCGACCGTGTGGTCGTCGACCTTGACCACCTCCTTCACACCGGTGACGTAGATCTGCATCGTGCCCTGCTTCTGCTGGATGCGGCCGAAGGAGAACACCACGTCGTCGGCGGTGAAGGGGCTGCCGTCGTGGAACTTGACCCCCTTGCGCAGGTTGAAACGCCAGTGCGTGTCCGACATCTGCTTCCAGCCGCTGGCGAGCGAGGGCTCGACCTTGTAGTCCTTGGTGTAGCGGGTGAGCCCCTCGTAGGTGTGCTGCAGGATCGAGTTGGTGGTGGCGTGGTTCTGCGAGTGCGGGTCGAGCGTCAGGATGTCGTTCTGCGCCGCCCACTTCAGGTTTGCAGCGTGCGTGGGCAGCGCCACGAACGCCAGGATCAACAGTAGCCTCTTCATCGCTCCTCCTCTCTCTATTTGATGGGCAGCGCTTCCTCAACCAGCGCCGCGAGGTATCCCGCTCCCAGCGGGATCACGTCGTCGTTGAAATCGTAGTTCGGATTGTGCAGAAAACAACCCCCCGCGGCGCCGCCCTGCCCCAGGAACACGTAGGCGCCCGGACGCGCCTGCAGCATGTACGAGAAGTCCTCGCCGCCCATCGTGGGCTCGTGCTCGGTGACCACGTTGCCCTTGCCGAACAGGCGCTCGCCGACGCGCGCGGCGAACTGCGCCTCGCGCGCGCTGTTGACGGTGGCGGGGTAGCCGCGGGTGTATTGAATCTCACTGGAACATCCGAGCGCGTCCGCGACCTTGGTGACGATCTCTTTCAGGCGCCGCTCCGCCAGGTCGCGCGTGGCGGGGCGGAAGCTGCGCACGGTGCCGACCAGCTTCACGAAGTCGGGTACCACGTTGAAGGCGCCGAGCTGGCTGGTCTGCATCGAGCAGATGCTCACCACCACCGCATCGACCGGCTCGACATTGCGGCTGGCGATGGTCTGCAGCGCGCTGATGATCTGCGCGCAGGCCACCACCGGGTCGATCACGAGGTGTGGCATGGCGCCGTGGCCGCCGCGCCCGCGCACCGTGATCTGCACTTCGTCGGTCGCCGCCATCACCGGACCCGCCTTTACCGCCATCTGGCCGGCGGGCAGCCCGGGCCAGTTGTGCAGGGCATAGACCTCGCTCGCCGGAAACTTCTCGAACAGGCCCTCCTTCACCATCACTTGGCCGCCGCCGCCACCTTCCTCGGCGGGCTGGAACACGAGGTACGCGGTGCCGTCGAAGTTTCGCGTCTCGGCGAGATAGCGCGCCGCGCCGAGCAGCATCGTGGTGTGGCCGTCGTGCCCGCAGGCATGCATGCGGCCCTCGTGCCGCGACTTGTGCGGAAAGCTGTTTTGTTCGTGCATCGGCAGGCAATCCATGTCCGCGCGCAGCGCGACGCCTTTCCCGCTGTTCTTGCTGCCCTTCACGACCCCGACCACGCCGGTCTTCGCCAGGCCGACGTGGGTTTCGATGCCGAGCTTCTTCAGGTAGCCGGCGACCACGCCGGAGGTCCGCTGTTCCTGGAAGGACAGCTCGGGGTGCGCGTGCAGGTCGCGGCGGATGTCGGTGAGCTCGCGGTGGTACTGGCGGATGCGGTCGACGGGGCTGGTCATAGCGGGCGCAGGCGAAGGCGGGGGTCGACCGCATAGTAAAGGAGATCGACCACCAGGTTGATCACGACGAAAAACAGCGCGATCAGGCAGAGATAGGCGGCCATTACCGGCACGTCGGCGAAGCTCACCGCCTGGATGAAGAGCAGCCCCATGCCGGGCCACTGGAACACGGTCTCGGTGATGATGGCGAAGGCAATGATCGCCCCGAGCTGCAGCCCGGTGATGGTGATGACCGGCACCAGGGTGTTCTTCAGCGCGTGGCCGAAGTGCACCGCGCGATCGGTCAGGCCGCGCGCGCGCGCGAAGCGGATGTAGTCGGTGCGCAGCACCTCCAGCATCTCCGAGCGCACCAGGCGCTGGATCAGCGTCATCTGGAAAAGACCCAGCGTGATCGCGGGCAGCACGAGCGACTTGAGCCCCGAGGCGGTGAGCAGGCCCGTGGTCCACCAGCCGATCGCCACCGTGTCGCCGCGGCCGAACGCGGGCATCCAGCCGAGCTGCACCGAGAACACGAGGATCAGCAGGATGCCGATGAGGAACGTGGGCAGCGACACGCCGGCGAGGGAGACCGCCAGCAGAACGTGCGAAAGCCACGAATCGCGCTTGAGTGCCGTATACACACCCATCGGGATGCCGCAGACTAGGGCGAAGAGCGCGGCCACGATGGAAAGCTCGAGTGTCGCCGGCAGCCGCTCGACGATCAGCCGCGAGACCGGCTGCACCTGGCGCAGGGACAAGCCAAACTCGCCCTGCAGCGCGTTGCCGAGGAAACGCAGGTACTGGACGTAGAACGGCTGGTCGAGGCCGAGCGCGCGCGTCACTTCGATGCGCTGCTCGGGCGTCGCGTCCTGTCCGAGCATGAAGGTGACCGGGTCGCCCACGAAGCGGAACAGCGAGAAGGCGATCAGGCCGACCGTCAGCATGACGAGGACCGCCTGGGCGAAGCGCCGCAGGATGAACGCAGCCATGATTTGAGAGAATGTTACCGCATGTCTTTTGCGGCAAACCTCATCGCCTGGCAGCGGCGCCACGGGCGCCACGACCTGCCTTGGCAGGGGACACGCGACCCGTACCGCGTCTGGCTTTCCGAAATCATGCTGCAGCAGACGCAGGTCCGCGCCGTCGTTCCCTACTACGAAAGGTTTCTAAGGAAATATCCGACGGTCGCGACGCTCGCACGCGCGTCAGAGGAAGACGTGCTGCGCCTCTGGAGCGGGCTCGGCTACTACGCCCGCGGCCGCAACCTGCACAAAGCCGCGCAGGAAATCCACCGCAACGGTTTTCCGCGCACGGCGCGAGCCATTGCCGAGCTTCCCGGCGTAGGCCGCTCGACCGCCGCGGCGATCGCGGTGTTCGCATTCGGCGAGCGCGCCGCGATCCTGGACGGCAACGTCAAGCGCGTGCTGTCGCGCTTTTCCGGCGTTTCGAAAACGCAATCGCTCTGGGAGCTCGCGGAGCGGCAGCTGCCGCGCCGGGGCATCGAGCGGTACACGCAGGCGCTGATGGATCTCGGAGCGACGGTGTGCACGCGCAACCCCGATTGCGGCCGCTGCCCGCTTCAGGCGCCCTGCGTCGCCAGGAAAACCGGCCGCACCGCCGAGCTGCCCGCGCCGCGGCGGCGCAAGGCGCTGCCGCTGAAGAAGTCGACCTGGTACGTCTACCGCAGCGCCGGAAAGGTGCTGCTCGAGCGCCGCGCGTCCAGCGGCATCTGGGGCGGGCTGTGGTGCTTCCCCGACAAGCCGGTGCTGAAGTCGAGGATCGGCCGGCGGCTGGCGCCGATCGATCACGGCTTCACGCACTTCCGGCTGCGCATCCAGCCGTTCCTCCACGAGGTGAAGCCGTGCGCGGGCGGGGCGCGACGCTGGCTCGACATCGAGGATGCGCTGTCCGCGGCAATCCCCACGCCGGTCAAGAAGCTCCTGGCGGCCCTGCAGTCCTAGATCAGCGCGTTCAGCTGCTCGAGGCGCCGGCGCGCATCGCCCTCTTCGAGCAGCGCCTGCTTGGCTTCGAGCGGCAGCGGCAGTAGCTCCGTCAAGCGCGCGCTGACCCAGGCGCACGACTCGAGGCGGTGCGGGGGCTCGAAAAGCGCGGGGTGCTGCTCGATCACGCGCTCGAGCAGCTTCGGGCAGCGCGCCATGCCTTCCGGGATGGCGGCATCGATTTCTTCCGCCAGCATTTCAATCGAGGCGCGCGCCAGGCCGTCGGGCTGCACGCGGCGCTCGAGGATGCGAAAGCGCCGTTCGCCGCGCGCGGTGACTTCCAGCAGCCCGAGCTGCGGCATGTCCCAGGCCACGATTCTGGCCAGCGTGCCCACCGCGTTCGGCGTGGCCGGCGCGCCGACCTCCTGTCCCTCGCGGATCGAGCACACGCCGAACGGCGAGCCGTGCTGGAGGCAGACCTTGGCCATGTCCATGTAGCGGCGCTCGAAGATGCGCAGCGGCAGGCGCCCGCCGGGGAAAAGCACCGCGTTCAGCGGGAAAAGCGGCAGGTCTTCTATCGGGCGTTCTCTTCCGCGAGACCACGGTGGCGCACGAGTACCCGCCAGTCGGCGCGGAACGCGCCGGCGAGCTGCTCGGCGAGGTACACCGAGCGGTGCCGCCCGCCGGTGCAGCCGATGGCGATCGTCACGTGGCTGCGGTTCTCGCGCACGATCTCCGGCAGCCAGCGCGCGAGAAGCGCGCGCACGTCGGCGAGCCACTGTTGCGCGAGCGCATCTCGCGCGAGGTACTCGATCACCGGCGCGTCGCGCCCGGTGAGCGGCCGCAGCTGCGGATCGTAGTGCGGGTTGGCGATCATGCGCGCGTCGAGCACCCAGTCGGCGTCGAGCGGGATGCCCTGCTTGTAGGAAAAGGACTCGAAGAGCAGCGTCGGCGCGCCCGCGCCCAGGCCGAGCAGGTCGCGGATCCAGTTCTGCAGCACGCGCGGCTGCAGCTCGCTCGTATCGATGCGGCTGCCGAGCGGCGCCACGCCGGCGAGCAGCGTGCGCTCGCGCTCGATCGCCTCGGGCAGGGTAAGCTCGCCCGAGAGCGGGTGGCGCCGCCGCGTCTCGGAAAAGCGCCGCAGCAGCGAGGGCGTGCTCGCCTCGAGGTACAGCACGCGGCAGTCGAAGCCGCGGCTTTTTAGGCGCTCGATATGCTCCGGCAGCGACGCGAGCGAGGCGCTGCGCGCATCGACGCTCACCGCGACGCGCTCGTGGCCGGCCTCGAGCGTGAGCAGGTCGGCGACTTCCAGCAGCAGCGTCGCCGGCAGGTTGTCGACGCAGTAGAACCCGTCGTCCTCGAGCACCTTGAGCGCGATGCTCTTGCCCGAGCCGGAGAGACCGCTGACGACGACGAGGCGCGTGGTCAGGTTACTTGTCGCCTTTCTGGATTTCCTGCGTCTGCCGCGCGAGGAACTCGGCCATCGAGTCGATGCCGCGCAGCTTGAGGATCTCGTTGCGCACCGCGGCCTCGACCAGCACCGCGAGGTTGCGGCCGGCGGCGACCGGGATGATCACCTTGTGCACCGTGACGCCGAGGATCTCCTCGGTGAGCTCGGCGAGCGGCAGGCGCTCCCCCGGGTCGCGGCTGCTGGAAGGCAGCCGTGAAAGATGCGCGACCAGGCGCAGCTTCATCTTCCGGCGCACCGCGGTCTCGCCGAAGATGGTGCGGATGTTGAGCACGCCCAGGCCCCGCACCTCGATGAAATCCTTGAGCAGCGCCGGGCAGCGGCCCTCGAGCGCGCCGGCGGCGATGCGCGAGACCTCGACCACGTCGTCGGCCACCAGGCCGTGGCCGCGGCTGATGAGCTCGAGGCCCAGCTCGCTCTTGCCGACGCCCGACTCGCCGGTGACCAGCACCCCCAGGCCGAGCACGTCCATGAACACGCCGTGCAGCTCGGTGGTCTCGGCGAGCGCCTTGGCGAGGTAGCGCGCGAGGCGCTCGATCACGCGCGGCGCGGGCAGCGGCGAGGTGAACAACGGGGTGCGCGTGCGGGTTGCCGACTCGATCAGCGCCGGCGGCGGCGCGACGCCGTCGGCGACGATGACCGCCGCGGGATGCGACTCGAGCAGCTTGTCGACGAAGCCGCCGACGATGCCGGCCTCGTAAGCGCCGATGACCTGGATCGAGTTGGGGTGGGTGAGGTTGAGGTGGCCGATCAACGAGGCCGCTTGCACGGCCTCACGGCGCACGGTAGTGCCGCCCTCGCGCCCGGCTACCCAGGCGAGCGCGAGCGCCTCGCGGTTGTCGTCATGCAGCCGCGCGACGTTGACCTGCAGCATCCGGCTGCCAAGCAGCGATCAGTGCATGGAGGGCGGCGGCGTCGGGCGCGGCGCTCATCGCCTCGCGCAGCGCCTTGTCGGAGAACATCTGCGCCAGCTCCGACAGGATCTGCAGGTGTTTCTCGGTGGCTTTTTCCGGCACCAGCAGCACGAACACCAGGCTGACCGGGTTGCCGTCGGGCGCGTCGAACGGCACCGGCTGCGCCAGGCGCACGAACGCGCCGAGCGCATCCTTCAGGCCCTTGATGCGGCCGTGGGGGATGGCGACGCCCTGGCCGAGGCCGGTCGAGCCGAGCTTCTCGCGCGCAAAAAGGCTGTCGAACACCACGTTCTTCGCGATGCCGTCCAGGTTCTCGAAGAGCAGGCCGGCCTGCTCGAACAGGCGCTTCTTGCTCGACGCCTGCAAGTCGAGCGTGACGTGGGAAGCCGGCAGGATTTTCGAAACGAGGGTCATACGCCGCGGCTCATGCTCGCTTGTCGTACAGTTTATCTTTGTATTTGAGAACCTGGCGGTCGAGCTTGTCGGCGAGCATGTCGATCGCCGCGTAGAGGTCGCCTTCCTCGCACTCGCAGTGCAGGTCCTTGCCGGGAACGTGCAGCGTGACTTCGGCCTTCTGGGTGACCTTGCTCGCCGTGAGGATCACGTGCGCGTCGATCACGTGATCGAAGTGGCGCGTGACGCGGCCGATCTTCGATTGCACGTACTGCCGGATGGCGGGGGTCACGTCGAGGTGATGGCCGCTGACGCTGAGGTTCATGTCATAGCGCCTTTCGCTGGTTGACCGGAGGAATCTGCAGGGACTCGCGGTACTTCGCGATCGTGCGCCGCGCCACGACGATGCCCTGCTCGCCGAGAATCTGCGAGATGCGCGCGTCCGACAGGGGCGCCTTGGCGTCCTCGGCGGCGACGAGCTGCTTGATCAGCGCGCGGATCGCGGTCGAGGACGCGGCGCCGCCCGCCTCGGTGGCGACGTGGCTGCCAAAGAAGTACTTGAGCTCGAACGTGCCGCGCGGCGTCGCCATGAACTTCTGCGTGGTGACGCGCGAGATCGTGCTTTCGTGCAGGCCGAGCGTGGAGGCGATCTCGCGCAGCACGAGCGGGCGCATCGCCACTTCGCCGTGCTCGAGGAAATGGCGCTGGCGGTCGACGATCGCCTGCGACACGCGCAGGATGGTGTCGAAGCGCTGCTGCACGTTCTTGATCAGCCAGCGCGCCTCCTGCAGCTGCGAGGACACGCCGGCGCCCGCGCCGCCGCGCGCCGCGGCGGCGAGCTCGGCGTAGAGGCGATTGATGCGCAGGCGCGGCATGGCGTCGGGATTGAGGCTTGCCTTCCAAACGTTGCGCACCTTCTTCACCACCACGTCGGGCGTGACGTAGCGCGCCTCGAGCTTGGCGAACGCGGCCCCTGGCCGCGGGTTGAGCGCCTGGATCAGGCGCTGCGCCTCGCGCAGCGCGTCGTCGCCGGCGCCGGTCAGCGCTTTCAGGCGCGTATAGTCGCGCCCGGCGAGCAGCTCGAGGTGCTTCTCGACGATCTGCAAGGCGAGCGCGCGCTCGGGGCACTCCGCAAGGGTCTTGATCTGCAACGACAGGCATTCGCCGGGCGAGCGTGCACCGACGCCGGCAGGCTCGAAATGCTGCAGGTGGCATAGCGCGATCTTGAGCTCTTCCGCGCTTGCGTCGGCTTCGGGCGGCAGCAGCGCGGCGATCTCCTCCAGCGGCTGGGTGAGGTAGCCATCCTCGTCGAGCGCGTCGATCAGGATCTCGACGAACGCGCGGTCGCGCACGCCGAGGTTGGTGAGCGAAAGCTGCGCGCGCAGATGGTCGCGCAGCGTGGGGGTATCGGGGGTGGCGTGGGTGCGGTCGCCTTCCTCGTCGTCCTCGGGGCCGCGCCAGTTGGCCGCGACCTCGCTCGGCCAGTCCGCGGCTTCCGCGGAGGAGGAGTCGGACGGCGTGGTGGTGACGGTCGGCTCCGGGGTGGCGCCCTTGGCCGGCGCCTCGTGCTCGCCCGCAGCGTGCTCCTCATGGTCCTCGCGCTCGAGCGCCGGGTTCTCCATCAGGATGCGGTCGATCTCCTGGTTGAGCTCGACCGTCGACAGCTGCAGCAGGCGGATCGACTGCTGCAGCTGCGGCGTGAGGGTCAGGTGCTGCGAAAGGCGAAATTGAAGCGAAGGCTTCACTGCTTATCTACATCCGGAAATTTTCACCCAGATATACTCGGCGAACGCTGTCATTATAGACAATCTCCTCGGGATGGCCCGATGCGAGCACGGCGCCCTCATTGATAATGTACGCGCGATCGCAGATCCCGAGCGTCTCGCGAACGTTATGGTCTGTTATGAGCACGCCGATGCCGCGCTCCTTGAGGAACCTAATGATGCGCTGGATGTCGAGGACCGCGATCGGGTCGACGCCGGCGAAGGGCTCGTCGAGCAGGATGAACACGGGGCGGGTGCCGAGCGCTCGGGCGATCTCCAGGCGGCGCCGCTCCCCTCCGGAAAGCGAGATCGCCGCGTGCTTGCGCAGATGCGCGATGTTCAGGTCCTTCAGGAGCTCGGCCAGGCGCGGCTCGATCTCGTCGGGCGCGAGGCCCTGCAGCTCGAGGATCGCCTGCACATTCTCCTCCACCGTGAGGCGCCGGAACACCGAGTTCTCCTGCGGCAGGTAGGAGATGCCGAGGCGCGCGCGCCGGTGGATCGGCAGGTGCGTGAGCTCGCGGCTGTCGAGGTGGATCGAGCCGGCGTCGACCGGGATCAGGCCGACGATCATGTAGAAGCAGGTGGTCTTGCCGGCGCCGTTCGGCCCGAGCAGCCCGACCACCTCGCCGCTGGAGACCTCCAGCGACACGTCCTGCACCACGGTCCGGGACTTGTAGCGCTTGCGCAGCTGCTGAGAGCGCAGGCAGCTGCGGGTTTCGGTGCGGGAAATTACCGTCGAAGGAATTTCCGGGCGGTTCATTTCCATTCTAGGGGCAGCCCGGTCGGGCGGCTTCGGGCGTACCCTTGGGCGAGATCACGGCCCTCACCCGGCCCTTCGCGCCGCCGTCCTTGCCGCCCTTGACCTCGTAAAAGTCGGAGCGCTGGTCGACCGCGATGTAGTCGCCGGCGACTTCGTCGCAGCCGCGGTTCACGCGCGCCTTGTCGAAGAGCTCGACCTTCTGGTTGCGGTCGTCGAGCTCGATGCGCATCGCCTCACCCTCGACCCAGATGCCCTCCTTCTCGCCGGGCTTCGGATCCTGGCGTTGGCGGAATCGCGCCGGCTTGCCCGTCGCGGTGGCGAACTGGAAGCCTTCTGCGTCCTGGCGCACTACCAGGCGCTCGGCGCTGAGCCGCATTGTCCCCTTGGTCACCACCACGTCGCCCTCGAACACGTTGAGGCGGCGCGCGTCGTCGGCGCTCATGCGGTTCGCCTCGACCTGGGTCGGCTTGTCGCGATCGGCCTTCTCGCCGAAGGCGTTCATCGGCAAGAACGCGAGCAAGCCCCAGAGCAATGCGCGTTTCAATCGCCGGGCCCGAAGCGCGCGACCACGTCGCTGCGCAGCACCAGGCTGCGCGTGTCGTTGTTGTATTCCATGCCGCGGCCCTGCAGCGAGCGGCCGCCCTCGACGATCTTGACCAGGCGATCGGTGCGCACCAGCGAGCGCTCGCGCAGCACGTGCAGGAAGTCCGTGGTCATGCGCGCCTCGGGGGCCTCGGTCGAGGCCTCGCGCACCAGCAGCACGTCGCCGTACAGGAAGATCTCGTCGCCGTCGCGCGAGAGCTGGCCGCGATCGGCGCGTACGCTGTAGCGCGGCTGGTTCGGCTTGGCCTGCAGCACGCGCGGCTGGAGCAGCTCGGTGGTGTCGTCGTCGGGGTAGTGCACCATGCGCTCGGCCGACATCACCGTCTCCGCCGCGCCGTCGCCGGTGTACGTGGTGGTGGTGAACTTGCTCACCAAGTAGTCCGGATCGTGGCGCCGCAGCGCCGGCGGCGACTCGTCCTCGCGCACCGTGCGCTCGAGATAGAAGGTGAGCAGCGCGAGCGCGAGCATCAGCGCGAGGGGAAACAGCCGCGTGGTCGAGAATCTCATGCCAGGTACGCCTGCACGAGCGGGTCGAGCTTGCCTTGCGCGCGCATCACCACCTCGCAGACCTCGCGCACCGCGCCGTGCCCGGCGGCCGCGCCGGCGACGTAGTGCACGCGGCTGCGCACCGCCTCGGGCGCCTCGCGCGGCGCGCACGCGAAGCCGCAGCGCGTGAGCACCGGCAGGTCGACGAGCTCGTCACCCATATAGCCGGCTTGCTGGGCGGTGAGGCCGCGCGCGCCGGTCATCTGCTGAAACACCTTGAGCTTGTCCTCGATTCCCTGGAACACCTGCTCGATGCCCAGCTCCGCGGCGCGGCGCGCCACCGCGGCCGACTTGCGCCCGGAAAGCAGCGCGCAGGCCACGCCGGCCGCCGCGAGCATCTTCATGCCGTGGCCGTCGTGCGCCGAGAACGCCTTGAGCTCCTCACCGCCCGCGCCGTAGAGCAGCGTGCCGTCGGTGAGCACGCCGTCGACGTCGAAGATCATGAGCCGCACGCCGCGCGCCCGGTCGAGCGTGGCTTTGGCGACTTCGTTCAAACCACTTTTGCGCGGAACAAGTCGTGCATATTGAGTGCCCCGACCAGTGCACCACGTTCGTCGACCACCAACACCTGATTGACTTTGTGCGCCTCCATTACGTGTACCGCCTCGGCGGCCAACGTAGACGCCCGCACCGTTCTTGGATTGGTGGTCATCACTTCGTCGACAAGCAAACCGTCCAGCTTGGTTCTCTTTTCGATCGTCCGACGAAGGTCACCGTCCGTGAAAACACCTTTGATCGCGCCGGAGCTGTCCAGCACTGCTGTCATGCCGATCCGGCCGCGCGACATTTCCAGGACCGCGTCCTTCAGAGATGCTCCACTTTGTACCTTCGGGATCTGGTCTCCGGTCCGCATCACTTCGCGGACGTGAAGAAGAGCTTGCCGGGCCAACGCCTGATCGGGAAGGCTTCCGCGCGGATGCATTCGTTCGAAGTCCGCCGCTGAGAAGCCCCGCTTCTCGAGCAGCGCCACTGCCAGCGCATCTCCAAGCGCCAGGGCTGCTGTGGTACTCGCGGTCGGCGCGAGGTTGTGCGGGCAGGCTTCCTGCCCAACGCTTGAATCGAGATGGACGTCGGCTTCGCGCGCCAACGCGGAATCGGACTTGCCCGAAATCGCAATCAGTTTGGCGCCGCGGCGTTTGATCTGCGGCACGATCTGCAACAGCTCCTCGCTCGCGCCCGAGTAGGAGATGGCGATGAACACGTCGCCCCTCTCGATCATGCCGAGATCGCCGTGGCTCGCCTCGGCGGGATGCACGAAATACGCCGGCGTGCCGGTGCTCGCGAGGGTGGAGGCGATTTTGCGCGCGATGTGGCCCGATTTCCCCATGCCGCTCACCACCACGCGCCCGGCGCGCGCGTCGATCAGCTCGACCGCCTGGACGAAGCGGCTGTCTAGGTGCTCGATCAGCCCGCGCACGGCGTCGGCCTCGATCGTGAGCACGCGGCGCGCGATTTCCAGGGGGTTCTTCGACTCGACGCGCGCTTTTTCCGCTGCCTTTATCATCCGCGGGGAGTATAGCCCATGGACCATAGCGAAGTAGCCGTGAACCCAGGCCTGCAGACGGTGCTGATCCTGCTCGCGTCGAGCGTGCTCGCGGTCGCCGTGTGCCGCAGCCTGCGCCTGCCGCCGATGATCGGCTATCTCGCGACTGGGCTCGCGCTCGGGCCGCACGCGCTCGGCGTGGTGGCGGAGCGCGAGGAGACGCAGCGCCTCGCCGAATTCGGCGTGGTGTTCCTCATGTTCTCGATCGGCCTCGAGTTCAGCCTGTCCAAGCTCAAGTCGATGCGCCGGCAGGTCTTCGGCCTGGGTCTCGCGCAGGTGTCGGCCACCATCGCGCTCGCGGTCGCGGGCGCGGCGCTCGCCGGCATCCCGTGGCAGGCCGGGCTCGCGCTCGGCGGCATCGCCGCGATGTCGTCGACCGCCATCGTGTCGAAGCTGCTGGCCGAGCGCGGCGAGCTCGACAGCCCGCATGGCCGCGAGGTGATCGCGGTGCTGCTGTTTCAGGACCTCGCGTTCGTGCCGCTCGTGGTGCTGATCCCGGTGCTCGCGCAGCCCGCCGACGCGATCGGCGCCGCGGTCGCGGTGGCGCTGGCGAAGGCGGCGGCGGCGCTCTTCATCGTGATCGTCGGCGGGCCGCGCCCGATGCGCGCCTGGCTGCGCGTGGTGGCGCGCCGGCGGGCGAGCGAGCTCTTCGTGCTGAACGTGCTGCTCATCACGCTGGTCGCCGGGTTTCTTACCGCCGCGGCCGGGCTGTCGCTGGTGCTCGGCGCCTTCCTCGCCGGCATGCTGATCTCGGAGACCGAGTACCGCTTCCAGGTCGAGCAGGACATTCGCCCGTTCCGCGACGTGCTGTTGGGTCTGTTCTTCATCACCGTGGGCATGATGCTCGACCTGCGGCTGGTCGTGGCGCAGTTCTGGTTGGTGATGCTGTTCGTGGTGCTGCTCATGCTGATCAAGGGCGCGCTGATCGCGGCGCTGTCCAAGGCGTTCCGCGCGACGACCGGCACCGCGCTGCGCGTCGCGCTCGCCCTGGCGCAGGGCGGCGAGTTTGGCTTCGTGCTGCTGCCGCTCGCCGGCATCGCCGGCATCGTGTCCGACGAGCTGCTGCAGCCGATGCTCGCGGCGATGATCGTCTCGATGCTCGCGACGCCGTTCGTGATCGCGGCGAGCGACCGCATAGTCCTGCGCCTGTCGCGCGCGGAGTGGATGCAGCGCTCGCTCGCGCTGCACCGCGTGGCGGTGCAGTCGCTCGAGGCCGAGCGCCACGTGGTGGTGGTGGGCTACGGCCGCAACGGCCAGCGCCTAGCGCGCCTGCTCGACGCCGAGGGCGTACGCTACGTTGCGCTCGACCTCGATCCGGAGCGCGTGCGCGAGGCGGCGGCGGCCGGCGACACGGTGGTGTTCGCCGACGCGCTGCGGCGCGAGGCGCTGGTCGCCGCCGGCATCTCGCGCGCCGCCGCGGCGGTGCTGACCTTCGCCGACGCGGCCGCCGCGGTGCGCCTGCTCGCCCACATCCATGATCTCAATCCCTCGCTGCCGGTCATCGTGCGCGCGCGCGACGAGGCCGACATCGCCCCGCTCACCGCAGCCGGCGCCTCGGAAGTGGTGCCCGAGGCGTTCGAGTCGGGCCTGATGCTCGCTTCGCATACGCTGGTGTGGGTCGGCGTGCCGCTGAGCCGCGTGATGCGGCGCGTGAGCCAGGTGCGCGGCGAGCGCTACGGCCTGCTGCAGGGACTGTTTCAGGGCCGCGACGACCTCGCCGCGGGTACCCAGCTGCACTCGGTGACGCTCGAGCCGGGCGCGCGCGCCGTCGGCCGCACGCTCGACGAGCTCGGCCTGCCGGTTCAGGTGCGCGCGGTGCGCCGGCGCGGCAGGAAGGCGAAGCTCGACCCCGCCGCGGCGGGCGCGCTGCAATCGGGAGACGTGGTGGTGCTGCTCGGTACGCCGGAGGCGCTGGCTTCGGCCGAAGACCGGCTCACCAGCACCTAGGGCTACATCTGGCGGCAGATCACGTAAGTGCTGACGCCGTCTTCCGCGTAGTCGTCGGCCGCGGCCGCGATGTCGGTCGGGTTGCCGGCGACCTTCTTGCCGCGCACGCTGCCTTTCTTGCCAAGGCCGTCGTCCATCTGGGCGTCGACCGAGATCGCGATCTTGTCGGGCAGGCCGGCCGAACACAGAACGAGGGAGGTGAAGCTCGTGGTTCCGTCGCTCAGGATCGCGCCCGGGGTCGCGACGGTGCCGTCACCAGTCTGTACGCCCATCTTTCCGTTCACCGCATTGAACGGATTCTCCGCGCCGCTGCCGGAAACGAAGCCCGCGCGCCGCAGGTGGTCCCAGTACACGATCGCTTCCGTGCCGGTCGTGGTCCATTTGCCTTCGATGATGCCGTTGCCCACGGTGCCCACGGTGACCGCGGTTGACCCGCTCCAGCGGCTGGCGGCGTTCTTGTCATCGCCGGGGAGCGCGCGGTAGCGATCCTGGTAGCCGTACATCGCGGCGGATACGCCGGACATGTCGGCGATCACGTTCTTGATCTTGGCCTGGGTGATCATCTCCTGGCCTTTCAGGATGCCGCCGAGCAGGAGCCCGATGATGACCAGGACGATGGCGATCTCGACCAGCGTGAAGCCGGCCTGCGTGCGCTCGTATTTCATGACGTTTTCCTTGGAAATCACTACATGATCCGGCAGACGACGTAGGTGCTGACGCCGTCTTCAGCATAGTCGTCCGCGTTCGCGTCGATGTCGGTCGGGTTGCCGGCGACCTTCTTGCCGCGCACGCTGCCTTTCTTGCCGAGGCCGTCGTCCATCTGGGCGTCGACCGAGATCGCGATCTTGTCGGGCAGGCCGGCCGAGCACAGTACGAGGGAAGTGAAGCTCGTGGTTCCGTCGCTCAGGATTGCACCCGGGGTCGCGACGGTGCCGTCACCAGTCTGTACACCCATCTTGCCGTTCACCGCATTGAACGGATTCTCCGCGCCGCTGCCGGAAACGAAGCCCGCGCGCCGCAGGTGGTCCCAGAACACGATCGCTTCCGTGCCGGTCGTGGTCCATTTGCCTTCGATGATGCCGTTGCCCACAGTGCCCACGGTGACCGCGGTTGAGCCGCTCCAGCGGCTGGCGGCGCTCTTGTCGTCGCCGGGCAGGGAACGGTAGCGGTCCTGGTAGCCGTACATCGCGGCGGATACGCCGGACATGTCGGCGATCACGTTCTTGATCTTGGCCTGGGTGATCATCTCCTGGCCTTTCAGGATGCCGCCGAGCAGCAGCCCGATGATGACCAGGACGATGGCGATCTCGACCAGGGTGAAGCCCCCTTGTTTGCGCATGAATTCCATTGCCCTCTCCTTGGGGCGTTATGAGTCCCCAAAGAATCGCAAGGGCTGTACCACCAGCCTGACCTTGTAAAAACAATGACTTACGTGCCGGATCGAGATCCAAAACCGTCGGAATTCCGACAGCCTCGTCGGCAGCCTGACGGTCCTAACGGCTGCGCGCCTCGAGCTCCTCGAGGCGCTGCTTGAGAAAGCGCAGCTCCGCCGGGTCCTGGATCGCGCCGCCCTGGAGCAGGCTGCCGATCATGATCTTCGCCGCCTCGAGCTCGTCCATGTCCTCGAGGATGAAGATCTCCATCTGCCGGGCCCACAGCGGGATGTCGCGCGCGGTGACGCGCTGCTCGAGCGCCTGCGCGTAGCGGCGCGCGAGCGGCAGGTCCTTCAGCCGGTGCTTCGCAAGGAGCGCGGCATGCGCGAGCCACGGCCAGCGCCGGTTCGGATCGCGCAGGAATTCGCGGTACACGAACTCGAGCGCGATGCGGTTGCGCGCCGCGTCGCCGCTCTCGGCATAGACGCGCGCCGCGAGAAACAGCGGGTACTGCCCGCGCGGATCGAGCTCGAGCGCCGCGCGCAGCCAGCCGATGAGCTCGCGGTAATCGGGCTGTGGAATGGACTGGATGTACACCATCGCCAGCCGCGCGGCGGCCTCGGGCTCGGCGAAGCTCGCGAGGCGCAGCGCGCGCGCGCTCGGCGCCGGCGGCAGCTGCGCCTCGGCGCTTGAGCCGCTGTCGCGCAGCGCCTGCGCCGCGATCTGGGCCGCGAGCGCCACGCCGAGGAAGCCGAGTACCCAGCGCGGCACGGCGGCGACTGGGCGCAGGTCGTGCATCAGACGCTTTTGCGGTGAAAGTCGAAGAGGCCCGCGGCGGCGAGCAGCGCGACGTAGAGCAGCGCGCTGCCGAGCGCGGCGGCGTAGGTGCCCGCGGACGGCGCCTCGTACAGCAGCCACGCGGTCCGCGTCATGGCGTCGATGCGCGGCAGCACGAGCGCCACAGCGTCGACCGAGTATTGGGCGAGGCGCGCGGCGAGCGAGCTGTCGGCAAGCGGTCCGCCGGCGATCGACTGGATCGCGCCGATCGAGCGGGCGAGGAAGTACAGGCCCGCGGCGGCGGCGATCGCCGGAACGAATTGCCTGAGCGTCATGGCGAAAAAGAGCGCCGCCGCCGCGACCAGCGCGCACTCCGCTGCGAGCGAAAAGGCCCACAACGCGACCGCCGCGGGCGCGGCCCAGGCAAGGAGCGGCAACGCGAAGAGCGCGGCGAGCGCCACGCCGCAGGCGACGAAGCCGGCGAGCCGCCCGAGGTAGTGCGTCGTGCGCGAGAGCGGCAGCGAAAGCATGAGCTCGAGCCCCTTGTCCTGGATCTCGCGCAGCGTGCTGGCGGTGACCTGCGCCGCGACCAGGAACACTGCGCAGGCGCGCAGCACGGCGGCGAGCAGGGCGGCCTGCAGCGCGTGGCTCTCGGCGAGCGCGACCTGCGAGACGAACGCGGCGAGCACGAGGCCAAGCGCGACCGCGGCCGCCGCGAGCCACGGCAAGCCGCCGCGGCGGGCTTCGAGCAGGATGGAGCGGGCGAGGATGGCGGTTGGCATGCCTTCTGTAGACTAGTCGCGGGAAAATTCTCGTGCAACAACCGCTGACCACCGCCCCGGCGCCGGCGCTCACGCGCCTCGCCAACACCACCTGGAGCTTCAGCCAGCGCTACTGGCGCATCGTGGTGGTGGCGATGCTCGCGCTGCTGCACGTCGCGGTATTCCGCGGCGTGGCCGACCCCTGGGCGCGCGCCCTGCTGCTCGCGCATCTCGGGTTGCTGCTGCTCTGGCAGCCGTTCCTGCGCGCCGACGAGCAGCGCGTGTCGCTGGTGCAGGGCCTGATCATCGCGCTCGCCGCCTCCGCCGTGATGCTGTGGCTCGATTGGTGGCTGCTCGCCTTCTGGGTGGTGGTGCTCGCGGGATTGGTCGGCGGCAAGGTTTACCAGCAGCATGCGCGCTGGCAGCGCCGCTGCTACCTGGTGGTGCTCTTCTACCTGCTCGCGCTGCTCGCGATCGCGATCCTGCCCGAGATCGCGCCGCGGCGCGAGATCGACGCCGACATCCGCGGCTACGCCGAATTCCTTCTGCCGCTCGCTTTCGTGCTGATCGCGCTTCTTCCCACCGAGACCGACGCGTCGGAAGCGGCGCACATCATCGACTTTTTCTACAGCATGTTCCTGATGCTGCTGCTGGTCGTGATCATCCTGGGCAGCTTCACGTTCATGACGCTGCGGCGCATGCCCTACCTGGAGGCGCTGACCTTCACCGTGTTCCTCACCGCGGGCGCGGTGCTGCTCGTCGCGCTCGCCTGGAACCCGCGCACCGGCGGTGTCGGCGTGTTCTTCGCGCGCTATCTCTTCTCGATCGGCCTGCCGGTGGAGAAGTGGTTGCGTTTCCTGGCCGAGCTGCAGCAGCGAGAAGCGCGTCCCGAGCGCTTCCTCGAGGAGGCGGTGGCGGCGCTTCTGCGCGTGCCCTCGGTGGCGGGCGCGCGCTGGCGCGCGGGACAAGCGGGCGGCGAGCAGGGCGCGCGCACCACGCACGCGGTCGACTATCACGCGGGCGAGCTCGAGCTGACGATCTACTCGCGCTACCGCCTCGGGCCGGCGCTGCTCTGGCACCTGCACCTTCTCGGCCAGCTGCTCGGCGAGTTCCACGCTGCGAAGCTGCGCGAAGAGAAGCTGCGCCAGGCGAGCTATCTGCAGGCGGTGCACGAGACCGGCGCCCGCATGACGCACGACATCAAGAACCTGCTGCAGTCGCTCAACGTGCTGTGCTCGGTCGCCACAGGAGAGGACAACCGCGACCCGGGGGCGGTCCAGGCGCTGCTGCGGCGCCAGCTGCCGTTGATGGCCCAGCGGCTGTCCGCCACGCTCGAGAAGCTGCAGCGCCCCAGGCAGGAGGACGAGACCTACGTCGCGGCGCGCGCCTGGTGGGAAATGCTCGCCCGCCAGTACGGCGGCGAAGGCATCGAGCTCGAGGGCGCCCGGCCGCCCGCAGGGGTGCGCCTGCCGCGCTGGCTTTTCGACAGCGTCGCGGCCAACCTGATCCGCAACGCCATCGCCAAGCGCGCGAGCGACGGGGCGGTGCGCGTGCGCGTTACGCTCGACTGCGCGGAAAGCGTCGCGCTGCGCGTTTGCGACACCGGAGGGGCCGTGCCCGAAGCGCTGGCGTCCAAGCTGATGCGCGCCCCGGTGGACTCGCAAAACGGCCTCGGCATCGGCCTGTACCAGGCGGCCCGGCAGGCGCAAGCCGCCGGCTATCGCCTGGCCCTGGAGGCGAACCGGGACGGCGAAGTCTGTTTCGCGCTGACCGGGCCGCGTGCCTAGAACCGCACCGGAAGCGTAACGCCCAGGCGGAAATCGGGCACGTTTCCGGTCACCCGGAAATCGCCGAAGACGTTCAGGATCACCCTGCGGGTGAGGACGCTGCCGAACCCGATCTGCAATGTCCCGAAGGTCTCGTCCGAGTCGGGAACGCGTTCGCCGTCCACACGCGCCGTTCGGGCGACACCCAGGTTGAGCCCGACGTTGACCGACATGTCGGGGCTTGCCGCCAGGACGCTGCCCAGTCGCAAGCCCACGGTGTCGCCGGGCGTGAGCTTGGTGCCTGAAATCTCCCGGGACACCGGAGAGGCGTAGGACAAGCCGCCGTAGAAGGCGAGCGGGTCGTATCGCTTCACCGCAGTGAACCCGATGTACGGGGTGTCGAAGCCGCTGCCGGTCGCCACCTCGCCGTCGAAGCCGTCCCGCCCTGTTTTGCGCACCCAGCCGAGCGCTGCCACCAGGCTGGGCGAGGCGGCGCCTTCGCTAACGAGCTGCTTGGCCAGGGAAAAGTCGATGTTGCCCTCTCCCTCCGCCGACCCGGCGGTGGTCTTCACATGGAGATACGGCACGCGCACCTGGAATTGCGACGTCCAGCCGAGCCCGACCCGG
>DASRIR010000348.1:0-35365 GCA_035649875.1 Burkholderiales bacterium
GTAATCCACCTTGCGCGCGGCGAGCGTGCCGAACACGCGCTCGAGCTTCTGCGTCTCGAGGTCGAACGGCGCGAGCAGAGTGGTCTTTGCGGTTTCCAGAATCAACTTAGTCTCCTGCGCACGTCCTTGATGCGCTCGTGATCGATCTCGGCGAGCACCACGCCTTCGCCTTCGTCGCGCTGCGCGACGATCTCGCCCCAGGGGTCGACGATCATGCTATGGCCCCAGGTGCGCCGGCCGCTCGCGTGCGTGCCGCCCTGCGCGGGCGCCACCAAGTAAGCCTTGTTCTCGATGGCGCGCGCGCGTAGCAGCGTTTCCCAGTGCGCGGCACCGGTTGGCACGGTAAAAGCGGAGGGCACGAACATCACGTCGAACTCGCCGAGCCCGCGGTAGAGCTCGGGGAAGCGCACATCGTAGCAAACCGACAGCGCAAGCCGGCCGAACGGGCTTGCGATGGCGAGCGGCCGCGTGCCCGGCTGCAGGGTCCGCGTCTCGTCGTAATGCTCGGTTTGAGTCTTGAACTGAAACAGATGCATCTTGTCGTAGCGCGCGACGCGCCGACCGGAGTCGTCGTAAACCAGGCAGGCGCCGCGGATGCGCTTCTCATCATCGGTGGAGATGGGGGCGGTGCCGCCCACAATCCAGATCTTGTGTTTTCTGGAGACATCGGAAAGGAACTGTTGGATCGGCCCGCGGCCGTCCGGTTCCCGCACCGCGACCTTGTCGCCCTCGTGGCGGCCGATGAGGTAGAAGTTCTCCGGCAGCGCGGCGAGCTTCGCGCCGCCGGCGGCGGCGGCGGCGATCAACCGGTCGGCGGCGGCGAGGTTTTCCGGCACCTCCGGGCCCGACACCATCTGGATCGCCGCGATCCGCGCCTTCATTGGCCGACGGTCTCCGGCATCGGCGGCGGCATGATCTTGACCACCTTCGGGTCGTTCCACGTGCCGCTCACCGAGTAGTCGAAGGCGAAGATATGGCCGAGCGGGTTCTTGAGCAGGCGCTGCGCGATCGCCGCCGCAACCCCGGCCACCGGATTCACCAGCGTGATGCCGAGCGCGGCGCTGTCGCCGAGGCTCGGCAGGATGCGCACGCGCAGCTCCTGCGTTTCTTGCGCGAGGTCGGCCTGGCCGCTCATCTCCACGTCGGCCGACGAGCCGCGCATGCGGAACTCTTTCAGCTTGAGCACCCCGCTCTCGACCTGCGCCGCCGAGGCGATGCGGTCGAAGCGAAACCCCTTGGAGAACACGTCGCTGAAGTCGAGCGTGATGCGCCGCGGCAGCGCCTGCAGGCTCATCAGGCCGATCAGCTTGCCCAGGCCCGGCTCGATCTCGAGGAACTGGCCGTCCTCGGCCTGCATCTGCACTTCGCCGCTGAGCGTGGAAAAATCGAGCGTCGCCGGGTCGCCTTGCCAGGACAGCGCGCCGCGCATGCGCGTGCGGCCGCCTTTCACCATGCCGGGCTGGCCGACGCGCTCTAGGAAGCTGCCGGCGTTGCCGGCCTCGAGGTCGAACTGGATCTCCGTGCGCGCGGGCGAGGCGTGCCAGATGCCCGAGCCGGTCAGCGAGGCGTCCGGGTTGATCATGCTCGCGGACTCGATGCGCCAGTTCTCGCCGACGCGGTTCGCCACCAGCTCGACGCGCCCAAGGCGCTTGCCGCGGAAGGTGAACTCGTCGGCGACCAGATCGAGGGCCGGGAAGTCGCTTGGCCGCGCCGAGGCCGGCTTGGGCTTGGCGCCGGCGGCGTCGCCCGGGATCGTGAAGTGCGAGAGCCGCGCCACCACGCGCGGCTGCGGCCGCGAGCGGTAGGAGACATCCCCGGCGAGCTCCTCCGACTTCACGTTCGCCGTCCAGCCCGCCGCCTCGGCGCTCGCGCGCAGCGCCACGCCGGTGAGCCGCCGGCCGAACGCATCGAGCGTGCCCAGCTTGACGTCGAGGGAAACCGGCTGCGAGCCGGACTGCGCGCTTGGCTGCGAATCGGCGCTGCCTTCGAGCAGCGGCAGCCAGCGGTCGAGATCGAACGCCGGCAGCGAGCCGTACACCAGCGTGCCCGGCCGCTCCGGCAGCCGGATCGGCTGGTCGCGCTCGGGGCCCAGCCATACCCCGGTGCGCTGCGTGACCATCGACCCGCCCTGGCGCCGGCGCTGCATTTCGGCGCGCGCGAGCGTGCCGAGCGCGATCGACACGCGGTCGCGCTCGCCCTTGGCGGCCGGGCTGACTTCCACGCGCAGCGGCAGCGCATCGTCCGCGCTTTTCGCGAGCGGCGCGGGCAGCGTGCTCTCCACGCCGCGCAGCGGCGATTCGAAAGTGACGCGCGGCGCGCCCTCGTGATCGCGCACCGTGACGAAGTAGCTGAAGTTTCCCGACAGGCTCTGGTGCAGCGGATGGTCGAACAGTGTGCGCGTCGCCTCGACCGCGGCGTCGCCGCGCGCCATCAGCTCGACGCCGCTCCCGGCGCGCGTGCCGCCCGAAATCGCGACCGAGCCGCCGAAGAGCTTGCCGCGCACGTCGTGCAGCGTGAAGCTCGATTCGGTGAACGCGAGGCGGCCCGAGCCGCCCTCGATCGGCGGCAGCCAGGGCACCACGCTGACCTGGTTCGCGGCGAACTCGTAGTCGCCCGACACGCGGCTTTTCGCCAGCGCGGCGAGCGGCAGGTCGAGCTTGAGGCGCAGCTTGCCGCGGCCGGCGACCTGGAAGCCGCTGGTGAACGCCCCGGTGCTCTCGCGCAGCGGCGAGGCCTGGAGGAAGCCGAGGAACTCGGCGGTCGCCCCGTCGGCCTGCCCGCTCACCAGAACATGCCGGTCGGGGCTGCCGATGCTCGGCATCGTGACGCGCACGTTCGAGAGCTGCGCGCCCAGGATTGAGCCGCTGCGGCCGACGATCTCCATGCGGTCGCGCTCGAAGGTGAGCTCGCCGACGATGTTCTCGATGCGCGGCCAGCCGGGCGCGTAGTCGAGCACGCCCTGCTCCACGCGCGCGGTGACCACGAACTGCCCGCTCGCCGGGTCGGTGAACGGAAACTGGCGCAGGTCGCCGCGCACGCGCAGGCGCACGTCGCTCGCCTCGGCGGCGAGAATGCCGCTCGTGAGCCAGGCGCGCGCCACGTCGGGCAGGATGCGCGGCAGGTAACGCCCGGTGTGCTTGCCGTCCGCGCGATTGAGGACGCCCGAGAGGTCGATGCTGCCGGGTCCGTCACCCCGGTACGCATAGCTGCCGTACACGTTGCCGCTCGCATGCGCGTTCGCGAAGGTGAGCGAGGCGACGCGCACCGTCAGGCCCGCCGGGCTGCGCTCCCAGTCGACCTGGCCGGCGAGCGAATCGAGCGCGATGTGCGGCTCCGGAAAGACGCGCGGCAGCTCGAGCGCCGACTTGCCCGAGGACAGCGAAAGCCTGCCGCCCTCCAGCGTCGCCTGCAGGCTGCCCGAAAGACCGGAGAACCCCGGCACACGCTCGCGCGCGCGCATCGCGAGGTCGGTGAAGCGCGCGCGCGCCGCGAGCCGCGTCGGCGCGTCGAAGGGCCCGCTCCATTCGAGGTGCGCGTCGCTCACGCGCCCCTGCGGCGCGAGCTCGTCGAACAGGCCCGCGATCTGCGGCGGCAGCGGCAGCGACTCGACCAGCTGGCGCGTGGCCCGCAGGTCGATCAGGCTCGCGCCGAGCACGCCGCCCGCCTGCGGCCGCCAGACAATCTGGAAATCGGTCTTGGGGACTTCGGGACCGCGCTCCATCACCACCGCGAGGCCGCGCCCGGAAAACTCCAGGCCGTCGTCGAGCGCCTTGCCGACGATACGTCCGTGCACCGAGACCAGCTCGAGCGGATCGAGCTCGTCGGCGAGCAGCGCGCGCACGTCGGCCAGCGCAAGATCCGCGGTGAGCTGCTTCACCGTGCCGCGCTCCACGCGCGTCCAGACGCGCAGCGCGCCCTGCCCCTGGCGCACGTTGAGCGGATAGTCGATCCACGGCCGCCACGCGGCGAGGTCGGTATAGCCGAGCTGGAGGAACACCCGGCCGTTCCATGCGCCGGCCTGCAGCTCGCGAGTGTCGACGAGCGCGCGCAACTCGACGGTGCTGCCGAGCTCGGCCGGCGGCCGCGCCGAGAGCCCGACCGCGACCGAGCGCAGCCCGGGCTCGAGCGTGAGGTTGAGCGCCGAAAGCACGAGCGGCGGCGCGCCGCGCAGCTCGTCGCGCCACTCGATCTCGGCGTTGCGCACCACGATCTCGCCCTGGCCGGCGAGCAAGGCGCCGAGGTCACCGCCGGCCTCGCTTTTCGCGATCTTCAGCCCCGCGACGAAGAACTCGCCCGCCGCGTCGCGCCGCACGCCCAGTCGCGGCCCGTCGATCACCAGGCTGTGCAGGCGCAGCTCGCCGTGCAGTAACGAGCGCCACGCCACCACGTTCTCGATCGAGGGCAGCACCAGCGCCTCGCGCCCCTGGGCGTCGTAGATGCGCACGTCGGCGAGCGCGATCTGCGGCCGCAGGCCGAGCCAGCCGGCGCGGATCGCGCCGACGCGCACCGGCAGCCCGATCGCGCGCGACATGGCGGCGACGATGGGTTCGCGGTAACGTTCGATCTCGGGCAGCACCCAGAAGCGCACGGCGAGCACGATCAGCGCAAGCGCGAAAAAACTCGCCCACGCGAGCACTTCGAGCGCCCGCCCCAGTCGCTTCACGGTGGAATTGCCGTCCAGGCAGTCATTCTAAACGCTAAATGTCGGATCCGATTCACAAAATCCGGTTGTCGCGATTCGCGCAGCGCGTGCTCGACGCGCAGCCCGGGCTCGCCGCGGAGCTCGCCGCGCCGGCGCCGTTCACGCGCCACGAGATGCTCAACGCGCTCGCCGGCGCCGGCGATGACCGCGAGCTCGAGCAGCGCTTGCGCCGGCTGCGCAACCGCGTGCTCCTGCGCATCATGGCGCGCGACCTTTCCGGGCGCGCCGACCTCGACGAGGTCTGCGGCGCGATGACCGACCTCGCCGAAGTCGCCATCTCGAAGGCGCTGCAAGAGGACATGGTGGTGGTCGGCATGGGCAAGCTGGGCGGGCGCGAGCTCAACGTGTCCTCCGACGTCGACCTCGTGTTCCTCTACCCGGGCGCGCCGGAGGCACAGGAGCGCTACGAGCGCGCCGGCCGGCGGCTGATCCGCCTGCTCTCCGAGCCGACCGCCGACGGCTTCGTGTTCCGCGTCGACATGCGCCTGCGGCCGTACGGGGCGTCCGGGCCGCTCGCGTGCAACTTCGAGGCGCTCGAGCACTACTTCATCACCCAGGGGCGCGAATGGGAGCGCTACGCGTGGCTCAAGGCCCGCGCGCTGAGCGGCGCGGGACACGCCGAGCTCGACGCGATCGTGCGGCCGTTCGTGTTCCGCAAGTACCTCGACTACGGCACCCTCGGCGCGCTGCGCGCGCTGCACGCGGAGGTGCGGCGCGACGTCACGCGGCGCGAGCTCGCCGAGCACGTCAAGCTCGGGCCGGGCGGCATCCGCGAGATCGAGTTCTTCGTCCAGGCGCTCCAGCTGATCCGCGGCGGCCGCGATCCCGAGCTGCGGGTCCGTCCGACCCTCAAGGCCCTGGCCGTCCTCGGCCAGAAATCCCTCTTGCCGGAAAGCGCCGCGCGCGAGCTCTCGGCCGCCTACGTCTTCCTGCGCAACCTGGAGCATCGGCTGCAGTACCTGGACGACGCGCAGACCCACGACCTGCCGCAGAACGAGGAGGACCGCGCGCGCGTCGCGGAGATGTGCGGTTTCTCGTCGTGGCAGGAGCTCTACCGGCAGCTGCAGGCGGTGCGCGATTCGGTCTCGCGCCACTTCGACGAGGTGTTCGCGGAGCCCGAGGCGCCGGCCGAGGCATGGCCTGCGCACGCGCGCGCCGCCGCACTGCGCGAAAGCCAGCGCTACGCGGCGCTGCCCGCGGAATCGCGCGGCCGGATCGAGCGCCTGGTGCCGATGCTGGCGCGCGCGGCGCGCGTCACGCCCGACCCGGACGCGACCCTCGCCCGCGGCATCGACCTGGTCGAGGCGATCGCGACGCGCGCCGCGTATCTCGCGCTGCTCGCCGAGAATCCCGAGGCGCTCGAGCGCGTCGCGCGCATGATCGGCTCCTCGAGCTGGGCGGCGGAATTCGTCACGCGCCATCCGCTGCTCCTCGACGAGCTGCTCGACGACCGGGTCCTTTACGCCCCGCCGGATCTCAATGCGTTTGCAAAGAACCTGAAAACCCAGCTCGCCGCGGCGCGCGACGACACCGAGCGCTGCATGAACCTGCTGCGCGAAATGCACCAGGCGCAGGTGTTCCGCCTGCTCGCGCAGGACCTGGCCGGGCTCCTGACGGTGGAGCGCCTGGCCGATCATCTCTCGGCGCTCGCCGACCTGATCCTCGAAGTCACGCTCGAGCTCGTCTGGAAGGACGTGCGAGGCAAACACCTGCAGACCGCGCCGCAGTTCGCGGTCATCGGCTACGGCAAGCTCGGCGGCAAGGAGCTCGGCTACGCCTCGGACCTCGACATCATCTTCGTCTACGACGACCCCGACGAGCGCGCCGCCGAGGTCTACGCGCGCCTTGCGCAGCGCCTGAACACCTGGCTCTCGAGCCGCACCTCGTCGGGCATCCTGTTCGAGACCGACCTCCAGCTGCGCCCGAGCGGCGCCTCCGGCCTGCTCGTGTCCTCGGTCGAGGCGTTCCAGCGCTACCAGGAGGAGAGCGCCTGGGTCTGGGAGCACCAGGCGCTGACCCGGGCGCGCTACTGCGCGGGCGACCGCAAGGCGGGCGAGGCGTTCGAGGCGATCCGCAGCCGCATCCTGCGCAAAGCGCGCGACGCCGGTCCGCTGCGCGCCTCGGTCGCGGAAATGCGCGAGAAGATGCACGCCGCGCACCCCAACAAGTCGGGGCTGTTCGACGTCAAGCACGACCCGGGCGGCATGATCGACGTCGAGTTCGCGGTGCAGTTTCTGGTGCTCGCCAACGCTCACCGCTTCCCGGAGCTCACCGGCAACCTGGGCAATATCGCGCTCCTCAAGATGGCCGCCGAGCGCCACCTGCTCACGGCCGAGCTCGCCGAGCGCTGCCGCAACGCCTACCGCGAGTTCCGGCGTATCCAGCACACCCTGCGCCTGAACGGCGCGCGCTACGCGCGCGTGCCCGGCAACCAGGTGCTAGCGGAAATGGCCGCGGTCCAGGAGCTGTGGCAAGCGGTGTTCAGCCCGACTTGAAGTGCTTGATCTCGGGTGCGTCGGTGTCGAGCTCGCCCCGTTCGAGCTTGCGCCTCGCAGCCTCGGCGAGGCGCTCGTAGCTTCGCTTGTAGCGCACGAGCTGCTCGTCCTCGATTTCCTCCAGGTCGAGCAGCGCGTTGTGCGCGCCCTGCGTCGCGCGGATCAGCTCGTCGAGCTTCACCTGCATCGCCTCGGTGTCGCGGTTCTGCGTGTTCTGGATGATGAACACCATCAGGAACGTAATGATCGTGGTCGTGGTATTGATCACCAGCTGCCAGGTGTCGCTGTAGCCGAAGAGCGGTCCGGAGAGCGCCCACAGCACGATCGCTGCCACCGCGATCACAAACGTGCCCGGCCGGCCCGCCAGGCTGGCGATACGGCGCGCGAGGGTGGAAAACCTGAACTTGTTCATTTGCCGCTCCGGAAGGTGATGTCGCCGTAGAAGGCGCGCCGGCGCGAGCCGTCGTCGCCGTAATCCGTCATCAATCCGATCGCCACCACGTCTTCCGGTTCCTCGCCGAACGCGCGCCGGTAGTCTTCCAGCACGTTGCGGCGGAGCGTCACCCATTCGCCCAGGCGCTGCACGCCGCTCTGCACCACCACCTGGCGCACGCGATCGGTATGCGGGCTGTGGACAACGGTTTCGGCGGGCACGCCGTAGAGCCAGACGTAGAGCAGCGACGCGTACGGCAGGCCGTGGACCGTCAGCACTCTCGCCAGGCGCAGCTTCGTGCGGTCCTCGAAATCGAGCTTGCTGGTATCGCCGTGGAACGCGAGCGAGAGCCGCACCGGCGGGCTCCGGCTGGAATTGGCCTCGAAGCGCGTATCCATCTCGGCCGGCACGCGCCAGCGCCACTCGAGCACCGGGTGGCGCTTGAGGTCGATGCGGATCTTGCGCCAGAGACCCGAGCCGCCCGCGGCCGACACGGCTTCGAGCGCGGTCGCGCCCTCCATCGGCACCACGCGGTACGTGGTGGGCGTGTTGCCGCGCACGATGTCCCAGGGTTCCCAGGGCGCGCGCACCGCGCCGAGCGGCGCTTGGGAGAAATTGGCCACCTCGACCGCGTCGCCGTTCTCGCGCGGCAGCGAGCGCGCGAGTTCGTCCGACCAGACGAGCGGATCGTCGTCCGGCGTGCTGGCGCACGCGCCGAGAAGCAGCGCACACAGAATTAGCGAGCCCCGGTGCACGGTCTCTCCCGCAAAAAGATTAGCACCAAGCGCTAAATCGCGTTGCGCGGGGTTCGCAGGGGACCGTCGACCTCGGAGGCGAAGCGCGCCAGCGCTTCGAGCAGCGCGTCGCGCTTCAGCCGGTAGAGCACGTGCTGCCCCTGGCGCTCGCCGGCGACCAGGCCGGCGCGCTGCAGCACCGACAGGTGGCGCGAGATCGCCGGCCGGCTCATGCCGAAGCGCCCGGCGAGCTCGGCGGTCGAGAGCGCGGTCTGCGACAGGAACGCGAGGATGCGCCGGCGCGGCAGCGAGGCGAGCGCGTAGAACACGCGTTGCGGATTATTAACCTGCACGTTAATAGTATGGCGCAGCGCGGGGCCTTGTGCTTAGAATGGCCGCCTCTTCGGAGGAAATCACCGATGTCCAAGGGAAAAACCGCCCTCAAGGCGGCCGCCGCCCCGCTCTCGATGGCCGACCGCGACGGCTGGATCTGGCACGACGGAAAACTGGTCGAGTGGCGCTCGGCCACCACCCACGTGCTCACCCATTCGCTGCACTACGGCCTCGCCGTATTCGAAGGCGTGCGCGCCTACAAGACCGCGCTCGGCACTGCGATCTTCCGCCTGAAGGAGCACACCGACCGCCTGTTCCAGTCGGCGCACATCTACATGATGAAGATCCCCTACACGCGCGAGCGCCTGATGCAGGCGCAGCTCGAGGTCGTCAAGGCGAACGGCCACGAGGCCTGCTACATCCGGCCGATCGCGTTCTACGGCTCGGAGAAGATGGGGGTGTCGCCGGTCGGCGCTAAGGTGCACGTCGCCATCGCCGCCTGGCCGTGGGGGGCATACCTCGGGCCCGAGGCGCTGTCCAAGGGCATCCGCGTCAAGACCTCGTCGTACGCGCGCCACCACATCAACGTCACCATGGCGCGCGCCAAGATGTCGGGCACCTATCCGAACTCGGTGCTCGCCACGCTGGAAGCCACCATGCATGGCTACGACGAGGGCCTGCTGCTCGACGTCGACGGTTTCGTGGCGGAAGGCGCGGGGGAAAATATCTTTGTGGTGAAGAACAATAAACTGTACGAGCCGGAGCTCACCTCGGCCCTCACCGGCATCACGCGCACCTCGGTGATCGAGCTCGCCGCCGAGCTCGGTTATCCGATCATTTCCAAGCGCCTGACGCGGGACGACATCTACATCGCCGACGAGTGCTTCTTCACCGGCACCGCCGCCGAGGTCACGCCGATCCGCGAGCTCGACGGCCGGGTGATCGGCGAAGGCAAGGCCGGCCCGGTGACCAAGGCGATCCAGAAGGCCTTCTTCGACGTGGTGACCGGCAAGGACAAGAAGCGGCGCGCATGGCTGACCCCCGTCAAATAGACGTCACCGAGAAAGACCTGCCGCTCCACTGCCCGACCCCGGGCACGCCGCTCTGGGCGCTGCACCCGCGCGTGTTCCTCGACGTGGTGAAGGAAGGCGAGACGCTTTGCCCCTATTGCGGCACCAAGTACGTCTACAAGGGCGCAGCCGTAAAGGGCCACTAAGGCTTGGCCAGAATCCTGGTCGTCGCGCCCAACTGGATCGGCGACGCCCTGATGGCGCAGCCGCTCCTATCCCGCTTGAAGGGCTCCGGGGCGACGATCGAAGTGCTCGCCCCCGATTGGGTCGCGCCCGTGCTGCGGCGCATGCCCGAAGTCGACCGCGTGATCGCCGCGCCGCTCAAGCACGGCGCATTGCAGCTCGGCGAGCGCTGGCGGCTCTCGCGCGAGCTCAAGCGCCGCGGCTACGACGTCGCCTTCGTGCTGCCGAACAGCTGGAAGTCCGCGCTGGTCCCCTTCCTCGCCGGCATTCCGCGGCGCGTCGGCTATGTCGGGGAGCTGCGCTACGGCCTGCTGAACTCCACTTACAAGAGCACGAAGGCGCCGATGCCGGAGCATTACGCCCGGCTCGCCGGCGCCTCACCCTCGCCCGCGCGGGCGCACCTCCAGGTTGCGGCGGATGAAATCCGCGAGACCCGCCGCCGCTTCGGCGTGCCGGAGCGCTATGTGGTCCTCTGCCCCGGCGCCGAATACGGGCCCGCCAAGCGCTGGCCCTATTTCAAGGAGCTCGCAGGCCGGCTCGGTGCGCCGGTGGTCCTGCTCGGGTCGGCGAAGGATGCGGACGTGGCTTCGGGCCTGCCCGGGCTGAACCTCGTCGGCAAGACCTCGCTCGACGACGCGATCCGGATCATCGCCGGCGCGGCGGCGGTGGTGAGCAACGACTCGGGCCTGATGCACGTCGCCGCGGCGCTCGGCCGGCCGCAGGTGGCGCTGTTCGGCTCCTCGAGCCCCGAGCACACGCCGCCCGCCTCGCCGCGCGCGCGCGTGCTGTGGCTGCGCCTGGAATGCAGCCCGTGTTTCGAACGCGAATGCCCGCTGGGGCATTTTCGTTGTATGAAAGAGATCACGGTGGAGCAAGTCATGACCTCCCTCGGAAGTCTGTGAGTCTGTGAGCACCTTCTTGTGAGCAGCAAGATCTTTCCCACCGCCCAGGACGCGGAGACCGCGTTCTACGAGGCGCTCGAGCGCTGCGACCTCGAGGGCATGATGGCGGTCTGGTCCGAGGACGACGAGATCGTGTGCGTGCATCCGGGCGGCGCGCGCCTCACCGGCCAGGACGAGGTGCGCGAGAGCTGGGCGCGGCTCTTCGCCGCCGGGCCGCACGCGCGCGTCACCATCGAGCACCAGGTCGCGATCAGCGGGATGATGCTCGCGGTGCACAGCGTATTCGAGCACTTCACGCTGCCCGCCGAGCGCGGCGCCGAGCGCCGTGCGGAGCAGCCGGTGCCGATCATCGCCACCAACGTGTACCTGCGCACCGCCGCGGGCTGGCGCATGATCGTGCACCATGCCTCGCCCGCGCCGGCCCACCCGCCGGCGGCGCCGAGCGACGCGGGGCCGAAGATCCTGCATTGAATGTTTTCGGACACCTGCAGACGATCTACGCCTCGCTGCGGCCGCCGGCGCGCGTGGCGCTCGAGCGACTGCGCTGGGACACGCCCGACGGCGATTTCATCGACGTCGATTTCGCCGGCGATCCGCTGGCGCCGCGCCGCCTCGTGCTGTTCCACGGCCTCGAAGGTTCCGCCGACAGTCACTACGCACGCGCAATCGCCGGCCATGCGGCCCGCGCGGGCTGGCGCATCGCGCTTCCGCACTGGCGCGGGTGCTCGGGCGAGCCCAACCGCAAGCCGCGCGCGTACCACTCGGGCGACACCGAGGAGGTCGACTGGGTTCTGAGAAGAGTCGGGCCGCCCCTCTGCGCGATCGGCATTTCCCTGGGCGGCAACGCGCTACTGAAGTGGCTCGGCGAGCGCGGCGATGAGGCGGGCGCGCTGGTCCGGCGCGCCGCCGCGGTGTCGGCGCCGATCGATCTTCCGGCCGCCGGGCAGGCGCTCGACCGCGGCCTCAACCGCCTGCTCTATGCGCGCCACTTTCTCGCCACGCTGAAGCCGAAGTCGCTCGCCAAGCTCGAGCGCTTCCCGGGCATCTTCGCGGCCGAGAAAGTGCGCGCCGCGCGTGGCTTCCGCGATTTCGACGACACGGTCACCGCGCCGCTGCACGGCTTTCGCGATGTGGATCACTACTGGAGCACGGCCTCGAGCGGCCCGTGGCTCGAGCGCATCCGCCTGCCGACGTTGTTACTCAACGCGCGCAACGACCCGTTCCTCCCGGAGCATGCGCTGCTCGCGGCGGCCCGCAATGCGGCCGCCTGCGTGCTGCTAGAATTTCCTCGCACCGGCGGCCACGTCGGCTTTCCCCATCCCTGGCTCGCCCAACGCGTTCTCCGCTTCCTCGACCCATGACCGTCCCCGCCGAGATTTTCCGGGCCTATGACATCCGCGGCGTGGTCGGCCGCACGCTCACCGCGCCGTTCACGCGCGAGATCGGGCGCGCCCTCGGCACGCTTGCGCGCGAGCGCGGCGCGCCGACCTTCGCGGTGTGCCGCGACGGGCGGCTTTCCGGTCCGGAGCTCGCCAATGCGCTGATGGAGGGCCTGACCGCGGTCGGCGCGAATGCGATCGACATCGGCATGGGTCCGACCCCGATCGCGTATTTCGCCGCGCACCACCTGGGCTGCGGCAGCTGCGTCGCGGTGAGCGGCAGCCACAACCCGCCCGAATACAACGGGCTGAAGATCGTGGTCGGCGGCGACGCGCTGTTCGGCGAAGAGATCACCGGCCTGCGCAAGCGCATCGAGCAGAAGAAGTTCATGTCGGGAAACGGCAAGCGAACCACGGCCGACGTGCTCGACGCTTACGTCGAGCGGATCGCAGGCGACGTGAAGCTCGCGCGCAAGTTCCACGTCGCGATCGACTGCGGCAACGGGGTCGCGGGCATGCTGGCGCCGCGCCTCTACCGGCGCCTGGGCTGCGAAGTCACCGAGCTTTACTGCGAGGTCGACGGGACCTTCCCGAATCACCATCCCGACCCCGCCCAGCCGAAGAATCTGGTCGACCTGATCAAGGTGCTGCGCGCAGGCGATGCCGAGCTCGGCCTCGCCTTCGACGGCGACGGCGACCGGCTCGGCGTGGTGACGAAGGACGGCGAGATCATCTATGCAGACCGGCAGCTGATGCTGCTGGCGCGCGACGTGCTCAGCCGCAACCCCGGCGCCGAGATCATCTACGATGTGAAGAGCACGCGGCTCCTGCCGAGGTACATCGAGCGCCACGGCGGCAAGCCGGTGATCTGGAAGACCGGCCACTCGCTGATCAAGGCGAAGCTCAAGGAGACCGGCGCGCTGCTCGCGGGCGAGATGTCGGGCCACACGTTTTTCAAGGAGCGCTGGTACGGCTTCGACGACGCGCTCTACGGCGGGGCCCGCCTGCTCGAGGTTCTGTCGAAGGAATCCGATCCCAACGCGGCCCTGAAAGGCCTGCCGAACGCCCCCTCCACGCCGGAGCTGCACTGGTCGCTGGAGGAAGGTGAGCCGCACGACCTGGTCGCGAAGCTCCAGGCCCGAGTGAAAACCGCCTCACCCTTTCCGAGCGCGGAGCGCGTGATCACCATCGACGGGGTGCGCGTGGAGTATGCTGACGGCTTCGGGCTCGCCCGCGCCTCCAACACCACGCCCACCATCGTGATGCGCTTCGAAGCCGACAACGCCACCGCGCTCGAGCGCATCAAGAAGGACTTTCGAGCCGCGCTGCAGCCGCTGAAGCCCGATGCGCCCCTTCCTTATTAGCCTGCTCTGCGTCGGAAATTGGCTTTTCTTGGGAAATTCGGCTATGGCCGCGTGCCCCGCGCTGCTCGACCGCAAGATGGACACGATCCTCGAGAAGCCGCAATCGCTCTGCGACTACGCCGGCAAGGTGGTGTTGGTGGTGAACACCGCCAGCCAGTGCGGCTATACCCCGCAGTACGAGGGCCTGGAAGCGCTCTACCGCAAGTACCGGGACCGGGGCCTGGTCGTGCTCGGCTTTCCCTCCAACGACTTCGGCGGCCAGGAGCCCGGCGCGAACAAGGACATCGCCGCGTTCTGCGTCAACCAGTACGCCATCGATTTCCCGATGTTCGCCAAGACCGAGCTGAAGAAGAATCCGCTGTACGCCGACCTCGCGAAAGCGACCGGCGCGGCACCGCGCTGGAATTTCCACAAGTACCTGATCGACCGCAGCGGCCGCCAGGTGCAGAGCTTCGACACGCGGGTCGACCCGAACGATCCGAAGCTCGTGGGCGCGATCGAGAAGCTGCTCGCGGCCCCCTAGGAAGGCGTGAAGAAGTCGTCCCCGCGAAGGCGGGGACCCCGTTACGCCATTTTTAGGTCAACGAGGAGATGAATTCCGAACGTAAAGACGTTTCAGGGAAGGCGTTCTGATTTTCTAGACTGGGTCCCCGCCTTCACGGAGACGACTATTCAGTTGCTTCCAGCTTCCTTCCTAGAGAGCTACTTCATCTTCTCCAGATAGTCGTTGCCGCGCCCGACCGCGGCGTTCAGCGCGTCGAGCGGCGACTTCGTGCCCTGCCAGGTCGACTCGAGCTCCTCGTCGATGATGGTGCGCAGGCGCGGATACTCGCGTAGCCGCAGGCTCTTCCAGTTCGGCGTGCCGCGCACGAGAAGCTGCCGCACGGCGATTTCGTGCTCCGGGTTCTTGCGATAGAAGCCGGCCTTGCGCGTGAGCTCGTAAGCCTGCGCGTTCAGGGGCACTAGGCCGGTGCGCTGATGCCAATGGGCCTGCACGTCCGGGCGCGCGAAGAAGGCGAGAAAGCGCGCCGCCCCGGCGTAGTCGGCCGCGGGCCGGCCGGCCATCACCCAGAGCGCCGCGCCGCTTGCCAGCGTGTTGAGCGGCGCGCTGTCGAAGTCGTCGTAGTAGGGAAACTGCGCGACGCCCACGTCGAATCCGGCGCGGCTGCGCAGCTCGGCATGGTCCGCCGACGATGCGGCGAGCACGGCGCATTCGCCGGCCACGAAGCGCGCCTCCGCCTCGCCGCGCCGGCTGGCGTAGGAGAAGTAGCCCGACTTCTGCCAGCTGGCGAGCGTCGAGACCCAGCGCACCGCGAGCCGGTTGTTGAACATCAGCCGGTCGGTGGCGAAGGCCTGGTTGTGCCAGGCCGCCATGTTCTCGAGCAGCGTCGAGGCTGGCCAGGCCATGGTGAGCGCGCAGTCGCTGCCGACGGCCACCAGCGCGGCGAGTACCGGCACCATCTCGTACCAGGTGGCGGGCGGTTTGGCCGGGTCGAGCATCGCGATGCGAAAGGCATCACGGTTGTAGTAGAGCACCGGCGTGGCGCGGCCCAGCGGCAGCGCCAGCAGCCGGCCTTCCTCATCGACCGGCTCTTCGCCGAAGGACGTTTCGGGCTTGAGCTTGACCACCTGCCACAACGGCCGCACGACCTCGGCCTGCTCGAGGAGGTAGAGGCCACCGAGCTCGGACGCTTGCACGATGTGCGGCGCCCGCCTCGTGTGCCGCGCGGTCACCGCCTCGACCGCGGCCTCGTCGAACGAGCCCTTGTAGGTCGCGACCACGCGGAAGTTCGATTGCGAAGCGTTGAAGCGCGCGACCAGCCGGTCGAACTCGGCGCCGCGCGCGCCGTTCATCGAGTGCCACAGGCGGATATCGGCCGCGCGCGCTGGCGCGGTGCACAACACGAGGAGCGCCAGAAGAGCGGTACGCAACATGTGGCGGCGAGTATATATTGACCAGCAATGAGCGCGATTCACGAGCGCAGCGCCGCCGAGCTCGCCGCGGCCTACGCGAGCGGCGAGCTTTCTCCGGTCGTCGTCACCCGCGCGCTGCTCGAGAGGATCGAGGCCTGGGAGCCGCGCATCAACGCGATGTACCGCGTGCAGCGCGAAGCCGCGCTCGCTTCCGCAGCCGCGTCCGAAGCGCGCTGGCGTCAAGGCCGCCCGCTCTCGCCGCTCGACGGCGTGCCGCTGACCATCAAGGAGAACATCTACACGCGCGGCGACCCGGCGCCGATCGGCACGCGCGCCAACGAGGACGCGCCGCTGCAGGCGACGGATGCGCCGGCCGCCGCGCGCGTGCGCGAGGCCGGCTGCGTGATCCTCGGCAAGACCACGATGCCCGACTTCGGCATGCTGTCCTCGGGGCTTTCGAGCCTGCACGGCGTGACGCGCAACCCGTGGCGCCTCGACCGCAACCCCTCGGGCTCGAGCTCGGGCGCGGGCGCGGCCGCGGTCGCGGGCTACGCGCCGCTGCACCTTGGCACCGACATCGGCGGCTCGGTACGGCTGCCCGCCACGCACTGCGGCATCTTCGCGCTCAAGCCCTCGCTCGGCCGCGTGCCGGTGAACCCGCCCTACATGGGGCGCGTCACCGGGCCGATGACCCGCAGCGTGAAGGACGCAGCGCTGCTCATGAACGTGATCGCGCGCCCCGACGCGCGCGACTTCATGAGCCTGCCCTACCAGGAATCGAACTTCGCGACGCTCGCGCCGCTCGATCCCCGGCGGCTGCACATCGGCCTGCTCTGCGACATGGGCGTAGGCCTGGCGGTGGATCCGCAGGTGCGCAGCGCGGCCGAAACCGCGGGCCGGGCGCTCGCCGGCGCCGGTTGCGCGGTCGACTCGATCCGCTCCTTCCTCACCGAGGCGATGCTCGACGGCACGGGCCGCTTCTTCGAGGCGCGCTCCTACAACGACCTGATGCAGCTCTCGGCCGGCAAGCGCGGGAAGGTGCTGCCGTTCGTGGCCGAGTGGTGCAGCTGGCGCGCGGCGCACTTCTCCGGGCGCGACGTGATGCAGGCGTACACGCAGGTCATGGCGATGCGCGAAGCCGCGGTCGCGGCGAGCCAGCCGTTCGACTTCATTCTCTCGCCCGTTTCGCCGATCCTGCCGTACGAGGCCGAGCTGCCCGCGCCCGGCAACGATCCGCGCGACGCGCTGCCGCACATCGCCTTCACCGTGCCCTACAACATGTCCGAGCAGCCGGCCGCGTCGATCAACTGGGGCACTAGCGCCGATGGGCTGCCGATCGGCGTGCAGGTGATCGGCAAGCGCTTCGACGACGCCGGCGTGCTGCGGCTGGCGGCGCTGCTGGAAGAGCTGCGGCCGCAGCAGCGGCCCTGGCCGCAGTAGCGCTCAGCGCGACTTTTTCAGGTTGGGATTGAGCCGATCGATATCGGCCTGCACCTGCTCGCGGCTGCGCTCGTACACGATCTCCCGGCCCATGATTCTCCCGGCGTAGGCCATGCCATTGCGCGTCGGCGTGAGCGTGCACCTCACGTTGTGCACGCCTTCGCCGAGCACCACCTCGATCGCGTCGGCGCGCTTGCTGAACACGACGACCTCCACCACCTGGCCGGTGTCGGTGTTTCTCACCCGGATTTTCTCGTTGTTCATGCGTGCACCCGCCCGAGCGGACGCAGGCGCACGCCCTTGCGCAGCTTGGTCCACTTGAATTCGGTGGGGTCGGCGAGCGCCGGACCCGGCGACTTGACCACCAGCACCTCGCGCGCGATCGGCTCGAAGTCGGCGCGAAAATGCACCGAGCTCTTGAGCGCCACGATGCGTTGCTTGCGCGGCTCGACGCCGAGGTGGCGGAACATCTCCTGGTCGGCGGCCTGGCACTTGCGCGAGGCAAGCACCACGCGCACGCCGGGTGCCGCGCGGCTGCGCAGGAGCGCCATCGGCCCGAGCGTCATGCGAAAGCCCTTGAACATCGGCCCGGTGCAAGTGAAGCGGCCGTCGCCCAGGCGCTCCACCGTGAACTCGCCGGCAAGCGGCGCATCGCCCGGAATGCGCGACAACCCACCCAGCGAAAAGACCGCCGAATTGCCCTGCCCCACCTGATGCGCGCGCGCCGCCGAAGGCGGATCGATCAGCATGCCGAGCACGGCGTCATGCGCATCCTGCTGGATCAGTGTCTTCAACAGGCCGGTGGTATCGCCATTGCCGCCGGCGCCGGGATTGTCCTGCGTGTCGGCGAGCACCGCCGGCGCCCCCGGCTCGCCGCGCGCCTTCGCGCGCCGCACCGCGTCCGGCGCGTCGTGCAGCTCCATGGCGAAGTCCTTCTCCGCGTCGGCGACCGCGCCGCGCAGCCGCTCGACCGCGTCGGTCGAGCCGTAGCCGAAGACCGCCATCCCGCAGTCGGCGAAGTCCGCCATGGGGAAGCCCGGGGTGAACGAGAGCACCGCACCGGTCTTCGCCTCCAGGCGCTCGAGCTCCTGATAGATGCCTTTACACGGCTCGATGAACGAGCACTGCGACGGGATGCCGGTCAGGTAGTCGAGCTGATGGAAGCTGCCCTCCGGTCGCTTTCCGCTTGCGAGCATTTGATGCAAAAGCCGGCCGCCACGCGCGCCGGTTTCTGCCATGTCCACGTGCGGGTAGGTACGGTACGCGACGAGCGCGTCGGCGCGCTCGAACATGGCGCGCGTGACATTCGCGTGCAGGTCGAGGCTCGCAACCACGGGTACGCGCTCGCCGACCACCTCGCGCACGCGTCGCAGGAGCTCACCCTCGCCGTCGTCGTAGGTCTCCACCACCATCGCGCCGTGGAGATCGAGGTAAACGCCATCAACCGGCAGCGCCGCCTTCAGGCGCTCGACGAGCTCGGTGGTAATTCTTTCGAAGGCACCCGCGGTCACGTGCGCCGACGGGCTGGCGGCGCCCCACGCGGTGCCGACCAGGCCGTGGCCCAGCGCGCGCAAGGCGTCGATCGCGCCGGCGGCGGGAATGTTCGCGCCGGCCACCGCGGCGAAAATGGGCTCGCCGTACTGCACGCCGGGCCAGCCGCCGCCGGCTTCGAACGCCGCGTAATCGGCCTTGGACGGCGCGAAGGTGTTGGTCTCGTGCTGGAAGCCGCCGATTGCGATGCGTGCCATGCCCTGCTAACCTGCCCTTTCTCCTAGAGGAGGAGATTCTCGCATGCGCACTCGCGTTTTTGCCGCCGCGCTGGTCCTTGCCGCTTCGAATCTGCATGCGCAAGACAAGGTGCTGCGCGTCGTTCCGCACTCGAACCTCAACATCCTCGACCCGATCTGGACCACGCAGTACATGGCGCGCAACCACGGCTACATGGTCTACGACACGCTCTTCGCCACCGACGAGAAGAGCCGCATCCAGCCGCAGATGGTCGACAAGTGGAGCGTGAGCAAGGACCAGAAGGAATGGAGCTTCACGCTGCGCAGCGGGCTCGCGTTCCACGACGGCCAGCCGGTGACCGGCGAGGACGTGATCGCGTCGATCCAGCGCTGGGGCAAGCGCGACGCGATGGGCCAGAAGCTGATGACCTTCGTCGAGCGCATGGATTCGCCCAGCCCCGACAGCTTCCGCATGTTCCTGCGCGAGCCGTGCGGCTTCGTGCTCGAGGCGCTCGGCAAGCCCTCGTCCAACGTGCCCTTCATCATGCCCAAGCGCGTGGCCGAGACGCCGGCCGACAAGCAGATCGAGGACGCGATGGGCAGCGGGCCCTACATCTTCAAGAAGGACGAGTTCAAGCCCGGCGACAAGGCCGTCTATCTGAAAAATCCAAAGTATCAACCAAGAAAGGAGCCGCCTTCCGGGACTGCCGGCGGCAAGCACGTGTACGTCGACCGCGTGGAATGGAACCTCGCGCTGCGCGACGCGCAGTCGCAGGTGAACGCGCTCGCCAACGGCGAAATCGACGTGCTCGAGCGCCCGGCGTTCGAGAGCTACGAGCAGCTGAAGAAGGCGAACGGCGTGCAGCTCGTGACCAAGGACCCGCTCGGCTTCCAGTACATGTGCCGCTTCAACCACCTGCACCCGCCGTTCAACAACGCCAAGGTGCGCCAGGCGGCGCTCGCGGCGATGCAGCAGGAGCCGTTCCTGCGCGCGCAGGTCGGCATCAAGGAGTTCTATCGGCCGTGCGCGTCGATGTTCACCTGCAACACGCCCTACGGCTCGAGCAAGGGCAGCGACATCCAGTCGAAGTCCAACATGAAGAAAGCGCAGGAGCTGGTGAAATCGTCCGGCTACGACGGCACCGCGGTGGTGATCATGAAGCCCACCGATCTCGCGGCGATCCAGAAGCTGCCCGACGTCGCCGCGCTGCTGCTGCGCCAGGCCGGCTTCAAGGTCGACCTGCAGGCGATGGACTGGAACACGGTGGTGAGCCGGCGCGCGAAGAAAGAGCCGCCGGCGCAGGGCGGCTGGAACATCTTCTGCACCGCGTGGGTCGCGCCCGACATCTGGAACCCGCTCACCAACGCCGCGGTCGGCGCGCAGGGCGAGAAATCCTGGTTCGGCTGGCCGAACGACGACCAGCTCGAGAAGCTGCGCGATGAGTTCGCGCGCGCGACCGACGATGGCAAGAAGAAGAGCCTCGCCGAAGCGATCCAGGCGCGCGCCTTCGAGATCGGCACGCACGCGCCGCTCGGCGAATACGTCAACCCGCTCGCGACGCGCAAGAACGTGAGCGGCTGGGTGATCGGCCCGGGCGACATCTACTGGAACGTTAAGAAGAACTAACTGGTCAACTTCATCGCGCGGCGGCTGGCGGCGACCGTCCCGGTCTTGCTGGTCGTCGCGGTCTTCGTCTTCCTGCTCCTGCGCCTGACGCCGGGCGATCCCGCGGCGATCATGGCGGGCGACGCGGCCACTGCCGAGCAGATCGAGAGCATCCGCGCGGGCCTCGGCCTCGACCGGCCGCTGGTGGTGCAGTTCGGCATCTGGCTCGGAAAAGTGGCGTCGGGCGATCTCGGCGAGTCGTTCTACTACCGGATCAAGGTCGCCACCCTCATCGGCCAGCGCCTCGAGCCGACTCTGGCGCTCGCCACGCTCACGATCCTGATCGCGGTGTTCGTCTCGATCCCCTTGGGCGTGGCCGCCGCTTGGCGCTTCGGCGGGTGGTTCGATCGCTTCCTGATGGGCTTCTCGGTGATGGGCTTCTCGGTGCCGGTGTTCGTGCTCGCCTATATGCTGATCTGGCTGGTATCGCTGAAGCTCGGGTGGTTTCCGGTCCAGGGCTACCGGCGGCTGGCGGACGGCTTCCTGCCTTTCCTCCACCACCTCATCCTGCCGGCGATCACCCTGTCGGTGATCTACATCGCGCTGATCGCCCGGGTCACGCGCGCTTCCGTGCTGGAAGCGCTCGGCGAGGACTACATCCGCACCGCGCGCGCGAAGGGGCTGCCCGAGCTGCGCGTGCTGGTGCGCCACGCGCTCGCGAACGCCGCGGTACCGATCGCGACCGTGATCGGCATCGGCATCGCGATCCTGATCGGTGGCGTGGTGGTGACCGAGTCGGTGTATGCGATACCGGGCCTCGGCCGCCTCACGGTCGATGCGGTGCTCGCGCGCGACTTTCCCACCATCCAGGGCGTGATCCTCTTCTTCTCCTTCATCTATGTCCTGGTCAACCTGCTGATCGACCTGTCCTACGTGTTTCTCGATCCGAGGATCCGTTACTGATGCTGTGGCGGAACTGGTCGGTGCGCATCGGTGGCAGCACGCTGCTCTTGCTCCTGCTGGTCGCGGTGCTCGCGCCCTGGATGGGAACGGTCGACCCGACCCTGTTCGATGCCGCAAGCCGCGATCTCGTGCCCGGCGCGGCGGGCGAGATCATGACCCTCGAGGGCGAGGTGAAGAAGCACACCTTCGTCATGGGCTCGGACTCGTTCGGCCGCGACGTGTACAGCCGCGTGCTCTACGGCACGCGCGTGTCGCTCGTCGTCGGTATTGCTTCTGCCTTGTTGGCAGTTTTCTTCGGAGTCCTGTGCGGTCTCGCGGCAGGCTACATCCGCTGGCTCGACGGGCTGCTGATGCGCGTGATGGACGGGATCATGGCGATCCCGGCGATCCTGATCGCGATCGCGGTGGTCGCGCTCTGGCGCGCGAACCTGCCGACGGTGATCGTGGCGATCGCGATTCCCGAGATCCCCCGCGTCACCCGCCTGGTGCGCGCGCTCGTGCTGTCGATCCGCGAGGAACCCTACGTCGAGGCGGCGGTCGCGCTCGGCACGCCGACGCGCAAGATCATGTTCGGCCACATCCTGCCGAACACGGTCGCGCCGCTCCTCGTGCAGGGGACGTACATCTGCGCCTTCTCGATCCTGCTCGAGGCGATCCTGTCCTTCCTCGGCGTCGGGCTGCCGCCCGACATCCCGACCTGGGGCAACATCATGGCCGAGGGGCGCGTGCAGTTCGTCGCGTACCCGCACAACGTGTTCTTCCCCGGCATCTTCCTCGCGCTGACGGTGCTCGCGGTCAACATCCTCGGCGACGGCCTGCGCGACACGCTCGATCCGAAGATGGCCAAGAGGGTATGAGAGGCGGCTCATGAGCGTCCTTGAGGTCCACAACCTCACGGTGAAGCTGCCCATGAGAGGGGACCGTCCGGAGGCAGTGAGCGGCGTCTCTTTCAAGGTCGAAAAGGAAGAGATCCTCTGCCTGGTGGGCGAATCCGGCTCGGGAAAAAGCGTGATCGCGCAGGCGATCATGGGACTCCTGCCGAAGACGCTGCCCGTCGGGGGCGGAAAGATTCTTCTGGAGAACGAGGACCTGCTCGCGGCAAGCGCAAACCGCCTGCGCGAGCTGCGCGGCGCGCGCATGTCGATGATCTTCCAGGAGCCGATGACCGCGCTCAACCCGGTGATGCGCTGCGCCGATCAGATCGACGAGGTGCTGAGCCAGCACACGGAAGACGCCCCGGATGCCCGGCGCCGGAAAACCCTGGATCTGCTGCGCGAGGTCGCGCTGCCGGACCCGGAGCGCATCCTGGCGGCGTATCCGCACCAGCTTTCCGGCGGCCAGCGCCAGCGCATCATGATCGCGATGGCGCTCGCGCTCGAGCCCGCGCTGCTCATCGCGGACGAGCCGACCACGGCGCTCGACGTCACCACGCAGGCCCAGATCCTGAAGCTGGTGATCGAGCTGCAAAGAAGGCACGGCATGGGCGTGCTCTTCATCACCCACGACTTCGGCGTGGTCGCCGAGGTCGCGCACCGCGTCGCGGTACTGCGCGAAGGCCGCCTGGTCGAGCTCGGCGCGAAGCTCGAGGTGCTGCAGCGGCCGCGACACGAGTACACCCGGATGCTGATCCGCGCGGTGCCCAAGCTCGAGCCGCACGAGCGGCCGGCCAAGGCGGATGCGCCTCTGGTTCTCGAAACCCGGAAGCTCACGAAAACCTATGTCGACCGCGGCTGGTTCGCTCGGCGGCACGAAATACCGGCCGCGGCGGCGGTGGACCTCCAGGTGCGCAAGGGCCAGACCCTGGGCATCGTAGGCGAGTCGGGCTCGGGCAAGTCGACGGTGGCGCGCTGCATCGTGCGCCTGATCGAGCCGAGCGGCGGCGAGATCCGCCTGGGCGGCACGGACCTCGCGCGCATGCGGCCGCGGGCGCTGCGCCCGCTGCGCCGCCGGGTGCAGATCGTCTTTCAGGACCCGTACCGCTCGCTCAACCCGCGGCGCAGCGTGGGCGAGGCGATCATCGAGGGCCCGGTGAACTACGGCGTGCCCCGCGCCGAGGCGCTCGAGCGCGCGCGGCGCCTGCTCGCGCTGGTGCACATGGACCCGGCGTCGCTCGAGCGCTATCCGCACCAGTTCTCCGGCGGCCAGCGCCAGCGCATCTGCATCGCGCGCGCGCTCGCGATGGAGCCCGAGCTGCTGGTGGCCGACGAGCCGGTATCGGCGCTCGACGTCTCGGTGCAGGCGCAGGTGCTCGCGCTGCTCGCCGAGATCCGCGCGCGCCTCGATCTCGCGATGCTCTTCATCACGCACGACCTGCGCGTCGCGGCCCAGGTCTGCGACCAGGTCGCGGTCATGCAGCACGGCCGCGTGGTCGAGTACGGGCCGGCGCGTGAGGTGTTCCTCGCGCCGCGCCACGAGTACACCCGAGCGCTCTTTGCCGCGGCGCCGGGCCGGGGGTTCGCGTTTGGCGGCTAAACTAGCGGCATGGATCGGCTGGATGCGGCCGCGATCGTAGTCCCGGGCGTGGAAGTGCGCGTGCTGGAGCGTTGCACCTCCACGAATGACGTTGCCCAGAAGGGCATCGCCCCTGTTCTGATTGCGGCCGAGGAGCAAACCGCCGGGCGCGGCCGCCGCGGGCGGCGCTGGCACAGCGCGCACGGCGCCGGCGTCACGTTCTCGCTCGCCCGGCGCATCAACCGTCCCGCACGCGAGCTGCCCGCGCTGTCGCTCGTTGCGGGAGTCGCCGTCCTGCGCGCCCTCCACGCGCTGGGTGCGCATCCTGCGCGACTCAAATGGCCGAATGACCTGGTGGTCGACGGCGCCAAGCTCGGCGGCATCCTGGTCGAGACGCGGAACGCCAGCCACGCGGTGATCGGCATCGGTATCAATTGCCGCCGTACACCCGGGCTCGAGGGGAAGGTGCAGCGCAGCCTTGCCTTTCTGCACGACTTCGCTTCCGTCTCGAGGAATGAGGTGATCCGGCAGGTGGGCCTTGCGCTGGTCGCGGCGCTCGATCAATTCGAAAAGCACGGACTCGCCGCGTTGCGCAGCGAATGGGAAGCGATGGACGCGCACGCCGGCCAGAAGCTGCGGGTGCGGCTCGCGGACGGGCGCACGCTGAGCGGTATCGCCTCGGGCCTCGGTAGCGATGGATCCTTGCAGCTCAACACCCGGCAGGGCATGCGCGCCGTCACAAGCGGGCGCGTGGTATCGGCGAGGGCGGCATGATCCTCGCGATCGACGCCGGCAACTCGCGCGTGAAGTGGGGCTGGCACGACGGCCGGGAGTGGCAGAGCATCGCCACGGTATCGCTGATCGAGTTCGCCGCCTCGAGCGACCACGTCAACCCGTTCTCGGTGACGCATGAGGACCCGGAGCGCATCATCATCTCCAACGTTGCGGGCGAAGGCGCGCATCACCTGATCATCAACTGGACCAGCATCTTCGACGTCGAGCCGTTGTGGCTGCGCGCCGAGACCGAGCGCTGCGGCGTGCGCAACCTGTACGAGCGTCCGGAGCAGCTCGGCCCCGACCGCTGGGCGGCGTTGATCGCGGCGCGCGCGCTCCATTCCTCGGGACCGACGCTAGTGGTGAACGCCGGCACCGCGACCACGGTCGACATGCTGTCGGGCGACGGCCGCTTCCTCGGCGGCGCGATCCTGCCGGGCGTGGAGCTCATGCGCTTTGTGCTGCACGAGCACACCGGCCGCCTGCCGCTCGACAACGGCGAATACCGCGACACGCCGCGCAAGACGAGCGACGCGATCGAAAGCGGCTGCCGCCACGCCCAGGCGGGCGCGGTGGAGCGGATGTACCGCGTGCTGCGCGATCTCGAGCTCAATCCCCTGTGCATCGTGGCCGGCGGCGCCGGGCGCAGCCTGGTCGACCAGCTCTCGATGCCGCGCCGCTACGTGGAAAACCTGGTGCTCGAAGGCCTGGCGCACATCGTGCTCAGCGAGCGCGCGCTCGCGAAATGAGGGCGCTTTTCCTCCTCCTCGTCTGCGCCAACCTCGCCTTCTACGCCTGGTGGCGCTACGGCGCGCCCGCCGACGCCGCAGGCTCGGAGCCGCTCTCGCGCCAGATCGATCCCGAGAAGCTCAAGGTCATCGCGCCCACCAACCTGCCGCAAGCCCCGGCGCCGAAGAAACCGGCGTCGGCTTCCGCCGCGGTGTCGTGCCTCGAGTGGGGCAGCTTCACGGTAGCCGACGCGTCGCGCGCCCAACAGGCGCTCGAGCCGCTCGGCCTGGGCGCGCGCCTAGTGCAGCGCCGCGCCGAAGAAGTCGCCAGCTGGTGGGCGTTCATTCCGTCGATGGGCAGCCGCCAGGGCGCGATCAAGAAGGCGCAGGAGCTGCGCAACCTCGGCGTCGACGAATTCTTCATCGTGCAGGACGACACCGAGCACCGCTGGGCGCTCTCGCTCGGCATCTTCCGCACCGAGGAAGCGGCGCAGGCGCGCCTCGCTGCGCTGCGCGCGCAGGGCGTGCGCAGCGCGCGCGTCGGCCCGCGCGAGACGGTGGTGCCCAGAGTCTGGCTGCAAGTGAAAAGCGTCGATGCGCCGCTGCAGGCGCGCCTGAAGGAAATCGCGCGCGAGGTCGAAGGCAGCGAGCTGAAGGACTGTCCCTAGGCGCTAGCCGATCGGCAGCGCACCGCCGGGCACGTGCTTCGCGACCAGCTGCAGCAGCCGGTCAGCACGCACCGGCTTGGTCAGGTAATCGACCGCACCGACCTGCTTTCCGCGGTCGTCGCCCTCGTCGTAGGAAGTGAGAAAAATTACCGGTATGCGCGGCAGGGTCGTGTCGGCCTTGAGCGCCGCGACGAACTCGAAGCCGTCCATGTGCGGCATGTGGATGTCGCAGATGATCAGGTCCGGCGGGCTGCGCAGCACGAGGTAGCCCGCGTCGATCGCGTCCGGTGCGACATTTACCTCATAGCCAGCGGCGTTCAGATGCAGCCGCAGCAAATCGCGGATGTTTTCGTCGTCGTCGACGACCAGGATCGTCGCGGCCATGGGGATGGCGCCGATTATAGGGTGATATGATTTCCGCATGATCGCGCGCAGCACACTTCTCACCGCCGCGCTCGCGCTCGCCGCCAGCGCGGCGAGCGCGCAGATTTATCGCTGGACCGATGACAACGGAAAAGTGCACATCACCGACACGCCGCCGCCGGCGGGCGCGAAGAATGTGAAGAAGCAGCGGCCGGCGGGCGCCCCAGCGGCTGAAGGAGAAAACGACCCCTTCGTGCTGCAGCAGGCGCGCAAGAAAGCGCCGGTCACGCTCTACTCTGCGCCGAGCTGCGGCGAGCCCTGCAGCATCGCGCGCAAGCTCCTCAACGAGCGCGGCGTGCCCTTCAAGGAAGTGAGCGTAGTAGAAGAAGCGCAGTTCGAAGAGCTGACCAAGGCCGTCGGCGGAGGCGGCGTCGTCCCGTCCCTCGTGGTCGGCGCGAGCACGCTGCAAGGGTTCCAAGCCAGCACCTACCACGCCATGCTCGACGCGGCGGGCTATCCGAAGACCGGCGTACTTGCGCCGCGTGCGCAACAGGAACCCAAGGCGCCTGCGCCGCAAACCGAACCGACGCCGCAGGCTGAAGCCGCACCCACCGGCCCCTACGCTCCCGGCGCTCGTCCCCAGCGCCCGCCTAGAAAGCCAGCACCGTAAAAGAAAAAGGCCCGGGATGTCCGGGCCTGGTCAAGAAGTGCTTGGTCTTCTTAGTCTTCGTGGTCTTCCGGCACAACCTTCAGGTCGCCGTGGCCTTCGAACGCCTTGCCGCCGTCGAATGTGCCCGTCACTTTGCCGACGCTGTCTCCGCGCCGGAAGCCGGCCTTTTCGTTGTAGAAGTGGCACACGCGGTCCGGCTTGCCGTCGCCGTTCAAGTCTGCCCCTTCTTTGCTGCAGCGGGCGTAGCTTGCCTCGCTACCCATGCGACCGAACCTGAGGCTGGCCACGTCGACCTTGAACGGATCGAAGTCGGCGTTCGACAGAAGCGCCACCGGAACCACGCCCTTGGACTTCGGATTGATCGGAGCGAGCTCGTTGCTGCCCGGCTTGATGTCGATGTTCATCCCCACCATCGACGACTTCAGGCCCGAAACGATGAGCTTGTATCGCCCGCTGGTCGAGCCGGCTTTCTGCAAGAAAGCACCCTGGTGAGTCAGGAAGGTGCCTTCCCGGGTAACCGCGACCTTCCACACACCGGGAGCGTTGATCGAGTACTTGATGAAAGAGTCGCGGCTCATCGGCGGATTGCTGTTCGGCACCGGGTCGGATCCCGCCTCGGGCGGCGCGTTCCGGCTCATCAGCACCATAGTCCCAGCCGGATTGAAGAGATGCAGCACGCTATCGAGTCCGTCTGCGAACTCGTTGGTGTCGATGTCGACCGACAGGTCAGGATTCGCCGGGTCGCGCTCGAAACAGTAGTAGTCCACGTCCGGCGAACCGCCATTACCGATCCTGCCGAGGATGGTGACGATCCCGCCGGCACCCACCTCCAGCGTCTGGGCACAATTGAAGGTGTCGTTCCCGTCGACCGGCTCCGCTTCCTTTACGTCGGCCAGCGCGGGTGCGCTGACGCCGAGGGCAGCGGCAACGGCCATTGCCAAGAGCGTGCGTTGAATCATTCCCTGTTTGTTCATATGCCACTCCTCTTCTTTCATTAGTTCTCGTCACGGCCACCGACGTCTTCTCGGTGACTCCCTGCGTGCGCAAACATTAGGCGCGTTGCGTCGCCAGGGTGTCGATGAAGAAGTGCGCACACCTCCTGACCGCTGCCGCCGCCCATCCCCGCAAGTGAGCCGTTTGTCGGGTACAGGGTCCGAGACGGTGACGCAGATCACGCAGCGACAAGCTTCGTCACTTGACAAGAAATGTCAGAGCGAGTGTCGAAAATCGGCAGTTGCGAGGAGACGGTGCTGGTGGCCCGACTCGAACGGGCGACCTACTGATTACGAATCAGTTGCTCTACCAACTGAGCTACACCAGCGCGGGGAGAGGCGATTATAGCGTCCGGGTGACGGCGCCGTGATGCGCTTCACGGATCGCGCGCCCAGCCACACCGCTTATCCCCAATTCCAGCCGCCGGTCGCCGTAGTTGGCGCCCCGCCCGCGGTCTTCTTAGGATGCCTGGAAAACAAGGGAGGCAGCATGCGGGTGGCTCGGGGTCGGGGTTTCACGCTCATCGAGTTAATGATCGTGGTCGCGGTGGTCGGCATCCTGGCCGCCGTCGCGTATCCGTCATACCAGAACTATCTCCGTAAGGGCGCCCGCGCCGCAGCGCAGGCATCGATGATGCAGATCGCTGACCGCCAAGCGGCCTATCTGCTCGATGCGCGCACCTACGCGGTCGGGGCCACGGCGATCACCGCGCTCAACATCACCGTCCCGCCCGACGTCACCGCCAAATACACGGTCGCGGTCACTGCCGCGGACGGCACGGACACGCCGAGCACGCCGCCGAGCTTTACGGTCAAGGCGACGCCGTTCGGCCGTCAGTCGCCAGACGGCGAGCTCACGCTGACGCACACGGGCGCCAAGACCCGCGCGGGGCAGTCCGGATGGTAGGGACCCGCCTCTTCGTCCGCTCCGCGCGCGGCTTCACGCTGCCGGAGCTCCTCATCGCGATCGCGGTGCTGGCTATCCTGCTCGGCGTCGGCGTGCCGAGCTTCACCCAGTTCGTTCGCGATCAGCGCGTAAAGACGGTGAGCTTCGAGCTGTTCTCGACGCTGGTGCAAGCGCGCAGCGAGGCGATTACGCGCAACGGGAGCGTCACCGTCACGCCGGTGAGCTCGGCCTGGACCAATGGCTGGACGGTGACCGATGCCGGCGGAACCGTGATCCGCACCGCGGGCGCCGTATCCAACGTCACTATTGCCGGCCCCACTAGCGTCGTGTTTCGCGGCAGCGGCCGGCTGAACGCGGCGAGCACGCCGACCTTCGAGCTCAACGCAAGCGGCAGCGGGATCACCACCCGCTGCATCAGCATCGACCTGAGCGGCCGGCCGATCAGCAAGGCGGCGACATGTTCATGACCCGCAGAATCTCCATGCCGCGCAAGGTGCGCGGCGTCAGCATGCTCGAGGTGCTGGTGGCGATCTTCATCCTGACCGTCGGCCTGCTCGGCACCGCGAGCATGCAGGCTCAGATGCAGACCACGCAGGTCGAGTCCTATCAGCGCGCGCAGGCCATCGTGCTGCTCCAGGACATGGTCGACCGCGTGAACGCCAACCGCAAGGACGTGGCGAACTATGTCGCCGCCGACCTGGGGCTGAGCGCGCAGGATTGCAGCGTCCCGACCACCGTGGCCGGCAAGGACGTGTGCGAATGGAATAACGCCCTCTTCGGCGCGGCCGAGATGAAGGGCACCCAGACCCTGGGTGCGATGACCGGCGCGCGCGGCTGCATCACCAATCCGGTGGCCACCATGCCGCGCGAAGTGATCGTGGCGGTGGTCTGGCAGGGCTTGCGGCCCACGGTCGCGCCCGGCTCCACCACCTGCGGCCAGAACCAGTACGGCGCCGGCGACACGCAGCGGCGCGCGATGATCGCGCGCATCACGATCGGCTGCCTGGAAAACAACCCGACCACCGGCCTCTGCGTGACGCCATGACCAGCCGACGCCTGCAACAAGGACTCTCCCTGATCGAGCTGATGGTGTCGATCACGCTCGGGCTCATGATTCTCTCCGGGGTGATGGTGGTTTTCGTGAATGCGAGCGCCGCGCGCAACGAGGTCGAGCGCACCAGCCGCCAGATCGAGAACGGCCGCTATGCCTCCGATCTGCTCACCGAGGACCTGCGGCTGGCGGGCTTCTACGGCGAGATGACCGCCGCGGCGGTCACGCCGCCGGGCGCGCTGCCGGCGGACCCTTGCTCCCTTGACGCTGCCGACTGGCGCTCATGGGTGCCGATCCACCTGCAAGGCTACGACGACGCCGGCTTCGCCTCGGCCAACTGCGCCCTCACCAACCTGAAGGCAAATACCGACGTCCTGATCGTGCGGCGCGCACGCAGCTGCATCGCCGGTGTCGGCGGCTGCGATCCCATCGCCGCCGGCAAGCCCTACGCGCAGGTCTCCCTCTGCCCGAATCAGGTGGCGCCGAGCTACCGGCTGGGCCTCGAGGGCACCGAAACCTTCGACATGCAAAAGAAGAACTGCCTGACGACGGCGCTCGCCAGCAAACGCGAGTACCTGGTGCGCATCTATTTCATCGCCACCGACAACGGCGCCGGCCAGAACATCCCGACCCTCAAGCGCCTCGAGCTGACCGGATCGGGCTGGACTACGGTGCCGCTGGTCGAAGGCATCGAGGAGCTGCAACTGCACTACGGGCTCGATACGAATGGGGACGGCCAACCCGACATTTACGTCGCAAATCCCAGCGACCACCCGTCCGGCTGCACCGGCACCTGCCCGCGGGACAACTGGATGAACGTCGTTACGGTGCAGTTTCACCTGCTCGCCCGCAATCTCGAGGTCTCGCCGGGCTACACCGATACCAAGAAATACGTTCTCGGCAAGGACGCGGCCGGAGCGAACATCGAGCGCACGCCGGGCGGCGCTTATCGCAGGCACGTCTACACCGGCCTGGTCAGGCTCGCGAACCCTGCGGGCAGAAGGGATACCCCATGAGCGCAGGAATGCACAATCAACGCGGCGCGACGCTCATAGTCGCGCTCATCATGCTGGTGCTGCTCACGCTGTTCGCGCTGAGCTCGTTCAGCACTGCAAATACCAATCTGAAGGTCGTCGGGAACATGCAGCAAAAGACCGAGGCGCTGCACGCCACGCAGCAGGCGATCGAGACCGTAATCAGCACGCCGCTCTTCATCACCAATCCGGCGAACGCGGTGGCCGCGCCCTGCGGCGCCGCCAACACGCTTTGCACCGACGTCACGGGCGACGGGGTCGCCGATTTCACCACCAACCTGGTCGGCCCCGACTATCCCACCGGGCCGCACCAACCCACCTGCGTCACGGTACGGGTCATCAAGAACCAGGACCTGGTCCTGACCAATGCCGAGGACCTGGGCTGCGCCGCCGCCCAGCAGTCGGGCGCCGCAGGAATCGCGGGCGCGCTGACCGGGGATTCACTTTGCGCGAATACCGTCTGGGAGATCCGCGCGCGCACCACGAGCAGCAGCAGCGCCGCGAGCGTGATCGTAACGCAGGGCGTCGGCGTGCGCGTGAGCGCCGACGCCGCAGGCACTTCCTGCTAGGAGCACTGCCATGAAGAAACCGACCTTCTTCCCGAGAACGCTGCTCGTCGCCGCGATCACCTGTGCGCCGGCGAGCCTGGTGAACGCCGAGGATATCGACCTGTTCGTCAGCGCGGCGACTTCGGGCACGAACAACAACCCCAACGTGCTCATCATCCTCGACAACAGCACGAACTGGAACTCCAACAACCAGCACTGGATCGGTGCGAACGGCGAGAATCCTTTCAAGCAGGGGCAATCGGAGCTCCGCGCCCTGCGCACGGTCGCCCTGGAGGCCACCGATCAGATCAACCTCGGGCTGATGATGTTCAGGCCCGGAGGCGGTACCAATTTGGATGGCGCTTACATCCGTTCCGCCGTCCGGACGATGGATAGCACCAACAAGACGAACCTGGCCGACATGATCGGCACTTCCACCTGCGTTGACGGACTGGCCGCGAACGGCACGCCGAAGTGCATCTTCAAGAACTTCAGCACCAACAATCCGGAGATGATCAACGTCGGCAACATCGATTACGGCGCCGCGATGTTCGAAGCGTTCAAGTACTTTGGCGGCTGCACCAGCCCGGCCAATGCGCAAAGCAGCGTCTGCAAGTCCGGCGCCGATCTCGCGCGGACCAAATTCGGCAAGCAGCGTTACCACGGCGCCGCGAGTATCAGCGGTTCGGATGCGCGCATCTTCGACCAGGCCGCTTACACCGACGGCAGCATGACGTCCTATATTCCGCCGGCCGGCACGGCGAACAGCTGCGCGAAGAACTACGTCATCATCATCGGCAACAGCTTCCCGAAGGACGATGTCGCCGGCTCGCCGCTCTCCAACGTCGAGGGCCAGACTGCCCAGCTGTCGATGCCGCAATTCAACACCGTCAAGGACAAGGTTATCGGCACGCAGTGCGGCACGGGGAACACCGCCACGCAGAGAAAAGCGAGTTGCGAGGCGGCCATTCCGACGAGCCTGAAAACTGCGAATCCCGCGCAGAGCTATGTCTGCATCAACGAACGCGTCGACGCCGCATGCACGGGCGGCGGCCCGAACCCGAGGCTGTTCGACGTGCAGGCGATCAACCTGGACGTCTGGGCCGTCGTTGCGACCGGCGAGTCCGCGGTTCCCCCCGCCAACAAGGCGCGCATGAGCGACGAGTGGGCCCGGTACCTGTTCACCACCGACGTCGGCGAAGCCGCCGGCTTCCAGAACGTCATTACGTACACGATCGACGTGTTCAAGGACCAGCAGGACCAGGATCAGACGGCCCTGCTTTTCAGCATGGCCAAATACGGCGGGGGACGCTACTTCCAGGCCTCCTCGGAAGAGGCGATTCTGCGGGCGCTGCGCGACATCATGATCGAGATCCAGTCGGTCAACACCGTGTTCGCCTCCGCCAGCCTTCCGATCAACGCGACCAACCGCTCGCAGAACGAGAACCAGGTCTACATCGGCATGTTCCGTCCCGACCCCGCTGCGCGGCCGCGCTGGTACGGCAACCTCAAGCGCTACCAGATCGCCAAGTTCGGCCAGGACTTCAAGCTCGGCGATGCGAGCAACCCGGTGCTGGAAGCAGTATCCACCTCGGGTAGGGGCTTCATCGCGCCCTGCGCGAAGAGCTTCTGGACCACCGACACTACGTCCTTCAACAAGCTGACGGCGCCTCCCACGGACACTTCCTACTGGAACTTCTCCGACCCGACGGGCACGCACATCGGCACTTGCACGACTGCCGGCACCAGCCTGTTTTCGGACTCGCCCGACGGGCCGCAGGTGGAAAAAGGCGCCACCGCGCAGGTGGTCCGGCTCGGCAACGACCCTTCGGGCACGGCGGATTTCCTGGAGCATCGCACGATCTACACTTGCCGCAATACCGGCGCGATCTCGTGCAACACCGCCCCGACGACGATGCACACCTTTAACAACACGGTCGTCGACCAGGCCGCGACCGGGTCGTTCGACAGCCTCGAGCACGACGACATTATCAACTTCACGCGCGGCCTGGACGTGTGGGATGAGAACTCCCGCCTCTCCAACACCGACGTGCGGCCGACCGTCCATGGCGACGTGGCGCATTCACGCCCGCTGCCCGTCAACTACGGTGGAACCACCGGCGTCGTGCTGTATTACGGCGCGAACGACGGTAGCTTCCGCGCCGTTTCCGGCGAGAACGGCCGGGAGCTGTGGTCGTTCATCGCGCCCGAGCACCACGGCAAGCTGAAACGCCTGTACGAAAACGGCATTTTCGGCACGGGATTGATCAGCTATCCGCCCACGCCGGCGGCCGGCTCCGAGTCGAAGGGCTACTTCTTCGACGGCTCGGCGGGCCTGTTCCAGAATGCGGATAACAGCCGCATCTGGGTATTCCCTTCGATGCGCCGCGGCGGCCGCATGCTCTACGGATTCGACGTGACCAACCCCAGCGCGCCGCTCATGAAATGGCGCGTCGGCTGCGCGAATTCCGACCTGGCGAACACCTCGAGCTGCATCGACGCGACCGGCGCGGCTTCCACGGCGTTCGGGCAACTGGGACAGACATGGTCCACGCCAACGGTTGCGCGCATCCGCGGCTACTCGAGTGATCCCAATCGTCCGGTGGTGATCGTCGGCGGCGGCTATGACACCTGCGACGACCAGGACGCCAAGCCGAATACTGCGTGCAGCTCGCCGTATGTGCGCCGCGGCAACCGGGTGTTCGTGCTCGACGGCGATAGCGGTGTTCTCATTGCGTCCTTTGCGACCGACGGTAGCGTACCGGCCGACGTTACGGTGATCGACCGCAATTTCGACGGCATGGTGGACCATGCCTACGTTGCCGATACCGCGGGCGGAATCTATCGCATCGACTTCGTCACCCCGGCGGATCCGAACGTGGCGCTCGCCCCCGGCTCCTGGACGATCACCAAGATCGGCCAGACAGCCAGCGCGGACGCGCGCAAGTTCCTCTTCTCGCCCGCGGCGCTGCCGACCACGGGCAAGGTCTACCTGGCGCTGGCCTCGGGCGACCGCGAGCGGCCGTTGATCATCAACTACCCGTACCCTGTAACCGCCTCAGCCGGGGTGCTGAATCGCGCCTACATGCTGGTCGACAACTTTGCCACCACAGGCTTGCCGGTCAACCTGGACGACACCACGGTGATGCAGGACTTCAGCTCGGGATCGACTTGCACCACGCCGTCGGCGGAGGCATCGAGCAAGAAAGGCTGGTACATCAACCTCAACGCGGCGAGCACGACCGGCCCGACCACCAACATGGGCGAGCAGGGCGTGACCTCGAGCCTGATATTCGGCGGCCTGATCTTTTTCAGCACCAACCGCCCGGTACCGACGCCGGCTGGCGCGTGCGCGCAGGAGCTCGGCGAAGCGCGCGGCTACGCGCTCAACCTGTTGAACGCCTCCGGCGCGGCGGACACCCTGAACATCTGCGGCGGCTCGCGCTCGCAGACCTTCGTCGGTGGCGGACTACCCCCCTCGCCGGTGACCGGCACGGTGCCGGTGGGCGACCAGATGGTCACCGTGATGATCGGCGGCGTGCAGCGCGGCGGCGGCGCGAGCACCTCGATCGGTGCGCAGCGCGTCTCGCCGACAATCACGCAGCGGCGCGCGCGCCTCTACTGGTACACCGACGGGGACAAGTAAGCGCTAGCGCGGCGCGCGGGCCAGCTCGCGCGGCAGCGTGAAGACCACGCGCTCGGTGATGCCGGTAAGCACGCGCACGCTTTCCGCGCCGAGCGCCTTCAGCCGCGCGAGCAGCTCGTCGACCAGGACCTGGGGCGCCGAGGCGCCAGCGGTGACGCCGATACGGCCCTTGCCAGCGATCCACTCCGGCCTGAGGTCGGCCGCCCGGTCCACCATGTAGGCCTGCGCGCCCATGTGCTGCGCCACTTCACGCAGCCGGTTCGAGTTGGAGCTGTTGGGCGAGCCCAC
>DASRIR010000349.1:0-31600 GCA_035649875.1 Burkholderiales bacterium
GCGGGCCAGGTCCAGCTCATGTTCGCGACCTCGGCGTCGGTGATTCCCTATGTGAAGGCGGGGCGCCTGCGCGCGCTGGCGGTCACCACCGCGCAGCGCTCGCCTTCGGTGCCGGAGCTGCCGACGGTTTCCGAGGCGGGGCTCGCGGGATTCGAGGCGACCACATGGCACGGTGTGGTGATTCCCGCGGCGGCGCCGGCGCCGCTGGTGCAGAAGCTGAACCAGGACATCAACGCGGTGCTGAAAGAGAAGGAGCTGAGCGAGCGCCTGACGGGGCTCGGCGCCGAGGTGCTCACCGGGTCGCCGCGCGACTTCGCCGACTACATCGCGCGCGAGATCCCGAAATGGACCAAGGTGGTCCGCGATTCCGGGGCTAAGGCCGATTGAATTCGAGGATGTCGAAGCCCGCGTAGCGGTCGACGATGTAAACGAGACCGTTCGGATCGACGTCGACGTCGTTGGTCTGCGGCGCGACTTTGCCCGCCGCGGGCTCGGGGATGAAGTAACCCACCTCCTGCGGCGCCGACGGGTCGGCGACGTCCACGATGCGCAGGCCCCCCGAGAACCAGGCGCAGTAGACCAGCGTCCCTTCCATGTGCTCCTGAAATTGGTGCGCGCCGAAGCGTCCCGGCGCGGCGCGGCTCCAGGGCGAATCGAGCTCGCTCACTTCATAAATCGCCAGGGGCTGCATGCGCGCCACATCGGTGACATCGAACACCCACAAGCAGCCATGCGGCCGGCCGCGGCGGCGCGCCATTTCCTCGGCCGAGTGCGCGTGGTCCTCCTCGTCGATCGCCACCGCGATGCGCCGGCCGTTGATGGGCGATGGCACGGGCATGAAGGTGTGCGAGGGCTCGGGGAAGGGCGGGTGGTAGTTGTACTCGCCGGTGGTGCGCGGCTTGCGGATGTCGGAAACGTCGATCACGCGCAGACCGGCGTGCCAGCAGCCGGCCCAGAGCTCATTGCCGAAGCGCAGCGCGTGGTGCAGGCGGTTCCTGCGCCCGACCCAGGTCGGCTTCTCGCCGCCAGCGACGTGCTGGCCCGGCATCCACCAGCGCGACACTTCCTCCGGCCGCGCGGGATTGCGGATGTCATAGATCACCAGGATGTTGCCGACATAGCCCTCTATCTCGGTCGAGATGTAGGCGTATCGCTCGTCCATGTCGAAGCGGTGCACGCCGCGGCCGTAGGTGCGATGGTGAGCGATGAGCTTCGGCTTGCTGCGGTTGGAAACGTCGTAGAGCTTGAAGCCGCCTTCGCCGTACGAGGATTGCTGCGGAGAGCCGTCCGCGGCCTTGCGTCCAGCGGGCCCCATGTTCTGCTCGACGTTCACGATCATCACGTCGCCCGCGACGCGCGCCTTGTGGCTGTGCGAGTCCGGCTGGTCGACCTGCAGCTGACACAGCACGCGCGGCTTGCGCGGATCCGACACGTCGAGGATCGAGGTGCCGAGGCGCTCCTTGTTGGTGATGTGCCCGACGTAGGCGTACTTGCCGGCGACGGTGACCTGGCCCGCGCCCGGCAGCTCCAGCCGCGAGAGGCGAGTGACGTCGCGCGAAAGCTGCGGCGCGTCCAGTGCTTGGTTCATTACTCGGCCTTGGCGCCCGAGAGCTTCACGATCTCGGCCCAGCGCGCGACCTCCTCGCGCAGGAGCTTCGAGAACTCCTCGGGCGAGTTGCCGACCGGATCGGCGCCTTGCTCAACCAGCTTCTGCCTGAGATCGGGCGCGCGCGCCGCGCGCACGGTGGCGTCGTTCAGGACCTTGACGATCTCGCGCGGCGTCGCCGCGGGCGCGAGCAGCGCGTACCAGACCGGCACGATCACGTCCTTCACGCCGGCTTCCTCCATCGTCGGCACCTCGGGCATCAGGTCGGAGCGCTTTGGCGCGAGCACGGCGAGCGCGCGCAGGCGCCCGCTGCGCACGTGGCCGAGGATGGCCGGGACGTTGGCGAAGCTGAATTGCACCTCGCCGGCGATCACGGCGGTGAGCGATGCCGCGGTGCCCTTGTAAGGAATGTGGGCGATGTCGACGCCGGTGCGCGCCTTGAAGAGCTCGCCCGCGAGGTGCTGGGAAGTGCCTGCGCCGGCGGACGAGTAGTTCATCGCGCCCGGCTTCGCCTTCGCCTGGACGAGCAGCTCCTTCACACTCGCGCCGGCGCTGGCGTGCGCGACCAGCAGGTTGGGGCTCTCCGCAAACACCGATACCGGCGCGAAGTCGCGCAGCGCGTCGAAGGTCAGGTTCTTATAGAGCGACATGTTGATCGCCAGCGCCGAGGTGGTGAAGAGCAGCGTGTACCCGTCGGGCGCGCTTTTCGCGACCAGGTCGCTCGCGATATTGGTCGTGGCACCAGGGCGGTTCTCGACCACGAACGGCTGGCCGAGCTGCGTGGAGAGCTGCGGCGCGAGCACGCGCGCCAGGATGTCCGTGCCGCCACCGGGCGGGAAGCCGACCAGCACGCGCACCGCACGGTTCGGATAGCTCTGCCCCAGAGCGATGCTCGAGCAAAGCGCCAGCACAAGCGCAACGAGCGATTTCATGGCGGCATGGTACGTCGATTGTCAGGCGGCTGACAGGTACCCGCGTGAACGAGCGGCTAGACTTTGCCGCGTTCATCCGGCGGCTTACTCCCGCGGCGGGCCTTACGGCCTGCCGGCACCGGCTGAACCGTCGTCACACAAAGGAGACGTCATGGACCAGAAGCAAGCTGCGCAGGGGAGTGCGGCGCCGGCTCAGAAGTCGCTCAAGTTTCACGAGATGACCCTGGGTCAGAAGACCGTATTCGTCCTGAAGCTGACCCTGTCGATCCTCTCGTTCGGATTCATCTATCCGCACATCCTGATCGACTGACCCGAGTAATGCCGCACGGGGCCGCGCGGCGAAAGCCGCCGCGGCCCTTTTTGTTTGTAGACTAAAAGTACATGGCAAACCCCCTCGACCTGCGTGCCTGGCTGGCGCGAGTGGAAAAGCTCGGCGAGCTGCGCGAAGTGCGTGGCGCCGACTGGAACCTCGAGCTGGGCGCAATCAGCGAGCTCAACGTCAAGAAAGATGCGCCGCCGGCGCTGCTGTTCGACGAGATCAAGGACTACCCGAAGGGCCATCGCGTGCTCACCTGCAGCACGAGCAGCCCCGCGCGGCTGTCTTCGATCCTCAGGCTCGAGGTCCAGCGTTCGCACAAGGGGCTGGTCGAAGCGTTGCGCGGCAGGCCGGCGCAATGGCAGGCCGAGGCGCCGAAATACGATCCGGTCTTCGTTTCCTCAGGACCGGTCCTGGAGAATTCCCAAAAAGAGGTGGACCTGCTGGCGTTCCCGTCTCCGCTGTGGCACGAGATGGACGGCGGACGCTATATCGGCACGGGGTGCTCGGTGGTCACGCGCGACCTCGATTCGGACTGGGTCAACGTCGGCACCTATCGCGTGCAGCTGCTCGACAAGAAGCACGTCGCGCTCGACATGGTGCCGGGGAAGCACGGGCGCATCCAGTACGAGAAGCACAAGAAGGCGGGCAAGCGCTTTCCGGTGGCGATTGTCCTCGGCGGCGACCCGCTCGGCTATCTCATCTCGGGCATCGAGATCCCGTTCGGGATGTGCGAATGGAATTACATCGGCGCGATCCTCGGCGAGCCGGTCGCGGTGCTGAAAGGCGAGCTGACCGGGCTGCCGTTTCCCGCGGCCTCGGAGATCGTGATCGAGGGATTCGTCGAGCCCAACGACGAGCGCACCGAAGGGCCCTTCGGCGAGTTCCACGGCTACTATCCGGGCAAGGCCGGCACGGCGCCCTGCGTCACGGTTTCCAGGGTCTGCTACAGAAGCAATCCGATCCTCATGGGGAGTCCGCCGGCGAAGCCGCCGAACGACTACTCGTACTCCAAGGCGGTCATGCGCTCGGCGCTCCTGCTCGACGCGCTCGTCGCCGCGGGCCTGTCGGAAGTGAAATCCGTTTGGGCGCACGAGATCGGGGGCGCGCGCATGTTCAACGTGGTCTCGATCAAGCAGCGCTACGCGGGCCACGCGCGCCAGGCCGGGCATCTCCTCAGCCAGTGCGGCGTCGGCGCCTACATGTCGCGCTACTCCGTGGTCGTGGACGACGACATCGACCCCGCCAACCTCCAGGAAGTGATGTGGGCCGTGGCGACGCGCACCGACCCGGCGGTCGACATCGACATCATCCAGCGCGGCATGGGATCGAAGAACGACCCGATGTTCGTCGCCTACCAATACGACGCGCCGCTCAGCTCCAAGGCGATCATCGACGCCTGCCGTCCGTGGGACCACCTCGACGAGTTTCCGGCGGTGGCGGAGGCGTCGAAGGAGCTGCAGGAAAAGACGCGCGCAAAGTGGAAGGACCTGCTGTAGTTCGGGGACGGAGCCCTAATTAGTTCGGGGACGGAGCCCCAACTCGAATTGGAGCTTGGTCAAGCGATAGGCAGTATGCGTGCACCACGCACTCGCTCTTTCGCCAACTCCCGGAGGTTCAACAGGTAGACCAGGTAGTCGGTCTCGTGAAGGAAGCAATCCCGACGATCATGTCCGCGCTGCACGATACGCAACGCGATGTCCGGCACGATCAAACGTGGCCCGCGGGGCATGAGGGCACAACGGGCGCGCGTGCTGCCGGTTGACGGAATTAGGGCTCCGTCCCCGAATTACTCGTCGTTTTCCTGCTTGTGCGAGAGGTCGCGCACCTCGGTGTTCATGCCGACGTCCTTGCGCTTGAGCTTCTCCAGCGCCTTGCCCGTCTCGTAGTAGTCGCCCTTGACCGCGAGCTCGGCGGCGTGCTCGAGGTCGGCGGGCCATTCGCCGAGCGAGTACCCGTACCACGGCGCCTCGGGCTTGAGCGCCGGAAGCCCGAGCTCCTCCCAGATCTGCTTCGCGCGCTCCATGTACTCACGCTTGGGAAGCGAGATCGGCGGGAAGGCTTCTTTCATCGTCGCGTCGATCAGGACCGAGGCGTCCTCGCCGTTGTTGCGCTTGCTGCGCGGCCCGTGACCCTGGTCGCGGTGCTGGAGGATCTGGATGTCGAGCGCCGGATTCGCGCGGTACGACATCGCCCAGAGAAGGGCGTTGGCATCGTCGGGATCGATGTCGTCGTTCACGGCGATCACGTACTTGCCGGCGGCGCGGTTCCAGGCGATCGCGCCGTAGAGCGCGCGCCAGATCTCGGTGCGGGGCGTATTTTTTTCGACGACGACGACGACGACCTTGCGCAAATTGGTGAGCGGCTCGTGCATCGAAACGCGCTTGACGCCGCGAATGGCGAGCGTGTCGCGCAGGTGGCTGGTGAAGAGCGGCTCGAGCGCGACGCGCTTGATTAGGCTCGATTCGCTCGGCGTGACCTGCGAGATGATCGAGGTGAGGATCGCGTTCTTGCGCCGCGTGACGCAGGTGACCTCCAGGAAGGCGTTGTATTCCTGGAGGTTGACGTGGCCGTGCGACTCGCCGAACGGCGCCTCGGGCTCGAGGTACTCGGTGTCGATCAGACCCTCGATCACGATCTCGGCCTCGGCCGGTACCAGCAGGTCGACGGTCTTCGCCTTCACCACGTTGATCGGCGCGCCGACCAGCGCGCCCGCGACGTGCAGCTCGTCCAGCGTCTCGGGCACCTTCTGCGCCGAAGCGAAGGCGACGCAGGGCGGAGCGCCGAGCACCACCGCGGCCGGCAGCTTCTGGCCGCGCTTCTTCATCTTCTCCCAGTGCACGTAGATCCCCGGGCGCAGCTCGAGCGAGGGATTCATGCCGAGCTTCTTCGGCCCCTTCACCTGCCCGCGGTAGATGCCCATGTTCTGCACCCCGGTGTCGGGATCCCGGGTGATGTACTGCGAGAGCGTGGTGAACGGCGCGATGTCCCAGCCCGGTGTGGAGATCGGGATGGGCAGCGAGTCCAGCTCCTGGAGCACCACTTCGTGGCAGGGCGCGTCGGTCACGACGTTCGGCGCGAGCGGATTGGCGATCGCGCGCGTCCAGGTCTCGTTGATCTTGTCGAGCGGGCAGCCGATGCCGAGGCGGTAGATCTCGCGGTTGGCGGCGAGCGCGCCGACCGCGACCGGGATCTCGTACTTCCTGCCCTTCGAGTCGACGACGTTCTTGAAAAGAAACGCCTTGCGGTCCTTCTCGGCGATGCCGCCGCGGAACTGCCAGCGCACCAGCGGGTGCATCTCGGTGTCCTTGTTGATCGGCCGCTCGACGGTGACGAGCAGGCCGGCCTGCTCCAGCACCCGCAGGTGGTCGTGCAGGTCGGCGTAGCCTCTATTCAACCGAAATGTTTTTTTCGCGGACAATCTTGCTCCATTTCGCCTGGTCGGAGCGCACGCGCGCGGCGAGGACCTCCGGCGTGCTGGCGACAAGGTCGCAGCCCTGGGCTTCGAATTTCTCTTTCATCGAACTTTCGGCGAGGACGCGGGCGAGCGTGCCGTGGAGCTTCTCCAGCACCGGCCTGGGCGTCGCCGCCGGCGCGAACATCGCCACCCACGACTCGGTCTCGAAGCCCGGGTAGGTATCCGCGATGAGCGGCAGCTCGGGATAGAACTTCGAGCGCTCGAGCGAGCTGATCGCGAGCGCGACGAGCTTGCCGGCCTTCACGTGCTGGATGATCGAGCCGCCGCCCTGGACCAGCATCACCTGCACCTGACCGGAGAGCAGGTCCTGGATCGCGGGGCCGGCGCCCTTGTAATGCACCGGCACGGTCTCGATGCCGGCGGCGTCCTTGAAGAGCTCGTACGCGAGGCGGCTGGAGGAGGCGGGGCCGGCGGTGCCGTAGTTGAGGCTCGGGCCTTTCTGCTTGGCGAGCGCGACGAACTCGCGCAGCGAGCGCACGCCCAGGCCGGGATGCACGAGCAGCACCTGCGGGTAGCGGCAGATCTGCATCACCGGCGCGAAGTCGCGCACCGGATCCCATTTCAGGTTCTTGAACACGTAGGGATTGATCGCGAAGGTGTCGAACGTCACGAGCAGCGTGTAGCCGTCGCCGGGCGACTCGGCGACCTGCTGCGTGCCGACGATGCCGCCGGAAGTGACGCGGTTCTCGACGATGAAGGGCTGGCCGAGCGTGTCGGCGAGCGGCGTGGCGATCATGCGCGCGATGAGGTCGCTCGCGCCGCCGGGAGACGCCGGGACCACGAAGCGCACCGGCTTGCTGGGATAGGGCTGCGCTTGCGCGCCGCCGAGCCAGGCGGCAAGGCACAGGCCGAGGATCCACCTCAGGTTCATGTTCTCCTCCTCGGCGCTACTCTACACCGCCGCGTGCGCGGATGATCTCGGCCGACCGGCGCCAATCGTCGAGCGTGGCGTCGGAGAACTGCCGCCATCGGCCGAGCATGCCGCCCACTGCGCAGCCGAGCGGCGTGAGGCCATGCTTGTTGCGCTGACTGGCTTCTGAATTCGCATCGAGCAGGATCATCACCACGTCCGGCCTGCCGAAGAAAGCCGCCCAGCCGAGCGCGATGGCGTCGTTCTCGAGCTCGCGCGCTGTCACATCCGCGCCGTACTCGAGCAGCAGCCGCGCCGCGCCCGCCTGGCCGAACTGCGCCGCGACGTGCAGCGGGAACGTGCCGCGCGGGTCGGTCTCGCTGCGCGCGTTCGCCAGCGCGGGGTTCTTTTCCAGGAGCCGCCGTATCGCGGGCAGGTCGCCGCGCTTCACCGCGGCATGGAGCTCGGTTACTTGAGAAGCTGTTTGCGCCATACCGCGATCCGGTCGAGGCAAGGTGTAAGGACGTGCGACACGACGAGCAAGGCGAGGCCGGCGAACAAGGCGGGGATTGGATACCACTCGGCCGGCGCGACCGAGGCGAAAATGAGCAACAGCACCCCGACGCACGCGCAAGCGCTCGAGGCAGCGACCTTGGTCATTTGCCAGCCGGCCGGAAGCGCATCGCGCTCCACACGTCGTCGAGCGCGACCTGGCGCACCGCCTGCACGCCTTTCTTCAGCATGTGCCGCCACAGGATGTCGCGGTTGAGGTCGGTGTCGAGCTTGCCTGCCTTGGGATAGGCAATCCACGCGATGCGATCCGCCTTGCCCGCGCTAACCACCGGGGCAGCCTTGGCCTCCACCTCGGCGAGCGTGCGCGCGAAGACGATGACCGCTTCCGCGGCGGACGCGCCAACCGCAACGTCCGAGAGATCGACGTCGGCGGGCTTGCCCACGACGCGCGCCTTCATCCCGGGCTTGAGGTTCAGCTTCCTCGCAAGGCTCATTTGCCAGCGATCCGACCGACGACCTTGCCGGTTTGATTGAAGATGAGGATGGCGTGCGGTGATTTGCGATCGGCAGATTCAACGCGGACATACCACTTGTCCTTTTCCGACCACGCTGTGAACTTGCACGGCGCTTGGGGCGTGCAGTCGCGTTTCATCTCTTTCCGGGCGGCTTCGATGGCGCCGCCTCGATCCAGCGCCGCCGCCGGCTGGACCCAGCCGGCGAGGACCAGTGCGGCGATGCGGAGGCAATACGAGCATGCGGCTGGCATGTCGGCGGTTATCATCACCGTTATGAGAGTGGAATTCAACGATCTGGTCGTCGCGAATCGCATCCTCGCCAACGAGAACGTGGTCGACGCGTACGGCCACGTCAGCGTTCGCCATCCGGACGACCCGAAGCGCTTCTTCCTCGCGCGCTCGCTCGCGCCGGAGCTGGTGGAGCCGGGCGACATCATGGAGTTCGACCTCGAGGCCAACGCGGTGGGCGGCGACGCGCGCCAGCCCTACCTCGAGCGCTTCATCCACGCCGCGGTGTACGAGGCGCGGCCGGAAGTCATGTCGGTGGTGCATGCGCACGCGGAGGACGTGCTGCCGTTCGGCATCACCGCCGAGGCGCTGAAGCCCGTGATCCATTCGGGAAGCTTCATGGGCGAGCAGGTGCCGGTGTGGGATATCCGCGACCGCTTCGGCGACACCAATCTCCTGGTGACCAACGTCGCGCAGGGAAGAGATCTCGCGAAGGCATTGGGAAAAAGCAACGTGGCGCTGATGCGCGGCCATGGCTTCGTCGCCGCGGCGCGCTCGCTGATCGAGGTGGTGCGGATGTCGGTCTACGTGCCGCGCAACGCGCGCGTGCAGCTCAACGCGGCGCGGCTCGGCGGGGACGTCAAGGCGCTGTCGCGCGGCGAGATCGAGGCGCGCAACGCCGGGTACAAGCCCTATTCGCCCGAGACCTGGCGCGCCTGGGAGTACTGGGCGTCGCGCGCGGGCTGCGCGCACCTGGTATCGAAGAAGAGGTAGGCGGGGCTACTTCTTTCCCGGCCGCCGCGCCACGATCCTGACCTGGTAGATGAGCCGCGTGTCGGTGCCCTGCGGCTCGAGCGAGAGCTCGTTGCCGCCCCAGACGCTGGTGGAGAGCTGCGCGACGCCGGGGTTACTCTGGGTTTCGGCCTTTTCGGCGAGGGTGGCGACCCGCTCGGCCAAAAGCCGCAGGCCGGGCGGGTCGCCGTGGATCGTGAGCTCGTCGCCTTCCTCTGAGAGCTCGAACGTCAGTAGGTGACGCCCTGGCATTGGGCTAACTTACGCGCGGCGCAGCCACCGCGGTGTCAGGAAAATCCCGGAACCGGCATAGTCCGACCGGACTAGAGCAGGACCTCGACGTCCGCGCCGCCGTCGCGCGAAAGCAGGCTAACGGCCACGCTCGAATCCTGGCGCCGCAGCAACAGGTCCACGCGGCTCTCGCCGACGCAGAGGCGCCGCACCACCAGCCAGTCGAGGAACGCCGGCAGGCGAGGCTGGCGCAGCCGCACGGTCTGCGATGCGGCATCGACTTCCATGCCGAGGCAGGCCTGGATCAGAGCAAAGGGCGCGCACGCGGCCCACGCCTGCGGCGCGCAGGCGACCGGGTAGAGCGTGGGCGCCTTGCCACGGCGCCGGTCGAAGCCGCAGAAGAGCTCCGGCAGCCGGCGCAAGTGCATGTGCGCGGCGGCGTCGAACAGTGCGGTCGTAAGCGCGAGCGCCTCGGTGCTGTGTCCGTAGCGCGCGAGGCCCAGGGCGATGAGCGCGTTGTCGTGCGGCCAGACCGAGCCATTGTGGTACGAGGTCGGATTGAAGCGCGGCTCGCGCTCGCCCACGGTGCGGATGCCCCAGCCGGTGAAGAACTGCGCGCTGAAGAGGTCGCGCACCACGCGAATCGCGCGCTCGGGGCGCGCGATGCCGCTGAAGAGCACCTGCCCCGCGTTCGAGGTGCGCACGCGGCAGGGCTCGCCCAGCCCGTCGAGGGCGAGCGCGTAGGTGCCGAGCTCCTCGCACCAGTACGCCGCCTCGAAGCGGCTTTGCAGCTGCTCCGCCTTTTCCTCCAGGTCCGTGGCAAGCGCTTTCTCCCCCAGGTCGAACGCCAGCAGCGCGGCTTCGCGATAGGCGTGGAAGGTGTAGCCCTGAACCTCGCACAGCGCGATCGGCCCTTCCGCGAGCCGGCCGTCGGCGTGGAACACCGCGTCCTCGGAGTCCTTCCAGCCCTGGTTGCGCAGGCCGCTTTGGCGGCGCCGGCCGTAGTCGACGAAGCCGTCGCCGTTGCGGTCGCCGAAGCGCGCGATCCAGTCGAGCGCGGCGCGCACCGCGGGCCAGAGCTCTTCGAGCGTGGCGCGGTCGCGCGTGCGCTGCCAGTATTCGCCGGCGAGCGCGACGAACAGCGGCGTCGAGTCGACCGAGCCGTAGTAGCGGCCGAAGGGCACTTCGCCCAGGCGCGCGAGCTCGCACTCTCGCATCTCGTGCAGGATCTTCCCCGGCTCCATGTCGGCGGCCGCGTCCTCGGTGCGCGCCTGGTGCGCGGCGAGGAAGCGCAGCACGCCGCGCGCGATCGTCGGGTCGAACCACAGCATCTCGAGCGCGGTGATGATCCCGTCGCGTCCGAACGCGGTGGAGAACCACGGCACGCCCGCGTACGGGTACGGCCCCTTCGCGGTCTCGGTCATCAGCATCGCGAGGTCCGCGCTCGAGCGCGAGAGCACGCTGTTGAACACGTTGTTCGAGGATTCGATCGCCGGCGTCGCGGCGCGCGCGACCGCGCCCGCGCGCCGCGCCCGCCGCAGCGCGCCAAAGAACCGGGTCTCGCGCTCCGGCGACGCGCCGTGCTCGCAATGGACCGCGAGGGTGAGCGAGCTGCGGCTGCGCGCGGCGAGCTCGAGCGCGAACTCGGCGTTCTCGGTGGTCAAGGTGGTCGGAGTCGTCGAGAAGCAGATGCGGGTGGTGCGCGGAATGCCATCCACCGCGTCATAGACGAAGGCGACCTCGGCCGGCCCGCGCAGCTCGGCGCGCACCGCCCCGCGCCGCGTGCGCTGGTAACCGCGGATCTCGAACAGATCCGCGAAGTCGGCGTCGAACGCGAGCGCGAGGCGCAGGCGCGCCGGCCGCTCGGCGTAGCTCGTGACGGTGAATAGCTCGTAGCAGCTCGCCTGCCACAGGAACTTGGCGCGCGCGACGTGGAACGTGTCCTTCGAGAGCGCGAGCTCGCCGTTCGCGAAGATGTCGGGGTTGGTGAGGTCGACGTCGAGCGTGATGTTGTCGGGCTGCACCGTGGAGGACAGCATCAGCGGCCGGTGCCCGTCGAGGGTGAAGTGCAGGCGCGAGAGGAAGCGCGTGTCGTGGTGGAAAAGGCCTTGCGGGCCGTGCTCCACCTCGAGCACGTCGCCGAACTCGTCGAACATGGCGAAGCTGTCGCCATGCTTGAGCGTGCGCCGGCTCGAGGCGGCAAGCGAGACGACGCCCGGGACGAAGACGGTGGGGGCGGCAACGGTGCCGTCGCGTTTCATGCGGCGCTCACGAGAGGTTTCCTTGCCAGGCTTCGATATACACCCAGGTAGTCGCGCGTCATCCGCGCCGCGCTGAAGCGCTCGTCGAAGCGCCGGCGCACCTGCGCGCGGTCAATGCGCGGGATGTCGTGCACCGCGGCTACGGCCTTCTCGACCGAATCGACCACGAACCCGTTCACGCCGTGCTCGACGATCTCGGGCACGGAGCCGTTCGGCCAGGCGATCACCGGGGTACCGCAGGACATGGCCTCGATCATCGCAAGGCCGAAGGGCTCGGGCCAGTCGACCGGGAAAAGCAGCGCGGCGGCATTGCCGAGCAGGGTGGGTTTCTGCTCCTCGTTCACTTCGCCGATGAACTCGACGAGCGGGTCGGAGAGTAGCGGCAGGATGCGGCTGCGCCAGTAGCCCACTTCCGTGCGGTCGACCTTGGCCGCGATGCGCAGGCGCTTGCCGGCGCGGCGCGCGATCTCGATCGCGCGTTCGAGGCCTTTTTCGGGCGAGACCCGGCCGAGGAACGCGAGGTACTGGCCGCGCGGGGCCGGGTTGTAGGGGCAGACGGGGGCCGGCAGGCCGTGGTACACGGTGCCGACCCAGTTGGCGTGCGCGAGCGGGCGGCGCTGCGCGTCGGAGATCGATACCAGGGGCATGTCGTCGAATTCGCGATAGAGTGGCACGAGGTCGGGCAGGTCGAGCCGGCCGTGCAGCGTCGTGACGCTCTTGCGGGCAAAGGAGCGAAACAGCGGCAGGTGCACGTGCTCGATATGGAAGTGCAACACATCGAACTCGTGCGCGCGGCTGCGCACGCGTTCGATCATCAGCAGGTGATGGGGCAATGCGTCCTTGACCCGCTCGTCCAGGCGCAGCGCGCGCGGCGAGCAGGCGACGAGGCGCGCGCTGGTGCTCGAGTCGCCGCTTGCGAACAGCGTGACATCGTGGCCGAGGCGGACGAGCTCCTCAGTGAGATAGGAAACGACCCGTTCCGTGCCCCCGTAGAGCCGTGGCGGCACGCTCTCCGCCAGGGGAGCTATTTGCGCGATCTTCATGCAGGTCGAAACATGGGTGCAATCCGCGTGCCGGGAATGCCGATTGCTGGCAGAATTCGGCAAAATGCAGATCGAAGCCGTCAAAACGGCCTACCGGCGCTACGCGCGAATCTACGATATGGTTTTCGGCGCAGTGCTGCAGCCGGGCCGCAAGGCGGTGCTCGATGCCCTCAAGCTCAAGCCCGGCGACCGCGTGCTCGAGGTCGGCGTCGGCACCGGAATCTCCCTGCCGCTCTATCCGCGCGAGGTGCGCATCACCGGCATCGACGTGTCGCGCGAGATGCTCGAGCGTGCTCGGGCGCGCGTGGCGCGAGCCAAGCTCCCCAACGTCGAGGCGCTGCTCGAGATGGACGCGGAGGCGATGAGCTTCCCCGACGCGAGCTTCGACAAGGTGGTGGCGATGTACGTCGTCTCGGTGGTGCCGCGGCCGGCGCGCCTGCTCGAGGAGCTGCACCGCGTATGCCGCCCCGACGGCGAAATTTTCATCGTCAACCATTTTCAGTCCGAGAACCGCGTGATGGGCGCGATCGAGCGCATGCTCGGTACGGTGTCCTCGCAGATCGGCTTCGACCCGCAGGTCGACCTGCGCAGCCTGGTGCCCGCGGCGCAGAACGGCGACGTCTCGCGCGTGAATCTCTTCTGGAAGATGGTGCGGCTGCGCAACGGGGTGTCCCACCGGTTGTAAAAACCGGGAATACGGCTTGCATCGGGGTGTCCAACCCTTATGCAAACCGCGCCAGAGCTGATCTTCCACGATGTCGACCGCAGCGCCTGGGTCGAAAATTACATCCTCGAGCGTGTCGGGCGGCTCGACAAGTTCGCCGAGGGCATCACCTCCTGCCGGGTTTCACTCGCTCAGGAGCAGGCCTCGCACCACAAGGGCAACCGCTACAGCGTGATGGTCGAGGTGCGCATGCCGCCCAACCACGACTTGGCTGCGCGCAAGGCCAAGGTCATCCGCGAGCTGTCGACGCAGCTTCCCGCGCTCATCAATCTCGCCTTCGGCGCGATCGAGCGCCAGCTGAAGAAGACCGCCGAGCTGCGCCGCGGGGAGGTCAAGGAACCGCGCCCCGACGGGCAGCCGCACGGCATCGTCGAGAAGCTGTTCGACGAAGGCTACGGCTTCCTGCGCGCGCTGGACGACGACCGCCAGGTGTACTTCCACCGGAACAGCGTGCTGCACGGCGACTTCGAGCGGCTCGCCGTGGGCACCGAGGTGCGCTTCACGCCGCAGGACGGCGAGCAGGGACCGCAGGCCTCGAGCGTTCAGATCGTCGCAGGGAGATAGAAGCGCAGTCCCAGCCGCCGGACCGCGGGCGAATGAAGCGCGAGGAACCGCCGGCCCGTCCGCCAATAAGCGAGCATGCCAAGCGGCCGGCTGCCGCTCTTCAGCGAGGCGGCTATTGAAGGCAGGTTCTGCGTGGCGACGCAGTCGACCACCGTGTCGAGGCCGGCCTTGCCGACCAGAGGGTCGGCAAAGCCGTAGAGCGCAGCCGCGATTCCGCGTCCGCGGTGCGATGGCCGGACAAATGCCTTGAAGCGGTAGACCGCGCGCGGCGGCACCTTGACCCAGATGCCGTCCACATGCGGTGCGACCGCGTAAGCGAACCAGACGTACCCGACGAGGACGCCTTCTGCCAATGCGCCGAGGCAGCGATCGCCGCGCTGGTAGGTCTCGCGGATCATCGGCTCCCGCAGCTCCAGCCCGGGATCCCGGCTGTGCCGGAAAAGTTCCTCCGGCGTGAGCAGCCTCAGCTCGAAGCCCGGCGGCGCTACGCTGCGGGCGAGCGGAGCGAGCGGGCGGGAGAACACGCGCAGCACGTGCAGCCGGCCGCGCTGCGCGACCTGTTGCATGACGCGGCCATAGAGTGAGCGAATATTCACGCTTGTAGCTTAACCGGCGCGGCGCCTAGAATTGCCGCGCGAGCGCATGCCATCCGACCTCAAAGCCATCCCGCTCTTCGAGGGCGTCCCCGAGGCCGACCTGCGCGCGCTCGCCGAGTGCACGGTGACGCGGAACTACCCGAAGCAGGCGATGATCGTGAACGAGGGCGACGAGAGCGGCTCGCTCTACCTGATCCTGAGCGGCCGGGTGAAGGTGTACCTCGCGGACGAGCACGGCAAGGAGTTGATCCTTGCGATCAAGGGGCCCGGGCAGTACTTCGGCGAGATGGCGCTCGACGGCGAGCCGCGCGCGGCCTCGGTGATGACGCTCGACCCGTCGCAGTTCGCGGTGCTTTCGCGCGAGGACTTCCGCGCCTTCCTGCTCAGTCACGCCGAGGTGGCGCTGCAGCTGATCGAGAACCTGATTCGCGTCGCGCGCGGCTTGAACCGCAGCGCGCGCAACCTCGCCATGCTCGACGTCTACGGGCGCGTGGCGCGCACCCTGCTCGAGCTGGCGGTCGAACGCGACGGCAGGCTGGTGATCCCGGAGAAGCTCACGCAGAAGGACATCGCGGCGCGCGTCGGCGCCTCGCGCGAGATGATCAACCGCATCCTGCGCGACCTCACCACCGGCGGCTATGTCTCGGTCGAGGACGGCCGCATCATTATCAACAAGGCCCCGCCCGCGCGCTGGTAGCGGCAGAGGTTGCCGGGGACGTGAAGATCGCACATCCCCGCTGTGCCTTCCCGAATAGCCCTTCGCACCGCGCCGGCGGTAGAGTGGTTTCCAGAATTCAAGACTCCTCCTCCTGGGCCGCGAAAGCGGCCCTCTTTTTTTCCAGGTGCCGTCGCGCTCGGTGAATAACGCACCGCGCTGCAATGCCGCGGTTACTTTCCCCCGCACTGCAGCCGACGTACCTTGGACGCACCCTTTCACAAGGAGGTCAACATGAGAAACCCGTACCTTCTCCGTACCGCCGCCGTCGCCTCGCTCGCCGCCGCAGTGCTCGCCACGGGGTGGATGGGCATGCAGGGAGGCGACGAGATGCAGATCGCGCCGCAGGCCGTCGCGCTATCGGGCAGCTCGGTCGACCCCGCGGTGTACTTTCCGGCGCAGTTCGAGATTCAGCCCGGCGCCGACGACGGCGAGTACTTCGAGTATCACTGAGAAGCTACTTGCCGGTGGCGGCGTCGAGCATCGCGCGGGCCTCGGCCGCCCCGGCATGGTCGCGGTCCGCCTCGCTCACTGCGAGGGCCCGGGCGTAATAGGCCCGGGCCGCGTCGCGCTCGCCGCTCAGCGCGGCGGCGCGGCCAAGGGCCAGCAGGTCGAGTGCGATCTTGCGCGGCGCGCCGAGCTCGCGGTCGAGCGCGAGCGCCTGCTCCAGGTGGGCGCGCGCGGCGGCCGCCTCGCCACGCTGTAACGCGCTGATTCCGAGGAGTCGAAGGGCGTTTGCGGTCTCGCTGCGCTCGCCGGTCGCCCGGCTCGCCTCGAGCGCGCTGCGCGCGGCGGCAGCCGCGTCATCGACGCGCCCGGCCTGCAGCGCAAGCTGGGCGCGCACGTTGTGGATCGCGCCGGCGAGCGGGCAGCGCTCGCCGCAATGGGTTTGAGCTTGAGTCAACCACTTGCCTGCGGTTCCGAATCGCCTTTCATCCAAGTCCAGAAGCGCGTGCCGCAGCGCCGCCTCCGACAGACGCAAAGGGGAGAAGCGCAGGTTCGGCTGCTCCATCACCGCGCCGAGGCTCGCGCGCGCATCGGCGAAGCGCCCCTGGCGCTGGCGCACGATCGAGAGGTTGATCGCGTTGGCGGCGATCCCTTCCGGGTCTTCGAGCGACTGCGACAGGCGCAGCGCCTCGCGGTAGCTGCGCGCCGCGTTCTCGAGCTCGCCGTGGCGCACGTAATTCTCGCCCCTGCGGTTGGCCTCGAGCGCCGCTTCCTGCCGCGCCGCCGTCGTGTTCTTGGGAGATGGCGCGCATCCACCAAGCCCGACGGCCATCACGCACAACAAAACCTGAACCCTCATCGTTTGCCGAAGGACTCGAAGCTGTCCACCGGCAGCGTGCGCATTTGCGAAGGCTCGATGTAGTCGCGCAGCAGCCAGGTGCGCCGCGCCGCGGTGGTGAGCTCCTGCGTGTCGCGCACGAGCTCGCCGCTGCCGCGCACGAGCTCGGGCGCCTGCGTGAGGAGCTCGCGCAGCGCCTCGCCGTTGGTGCGCGTGGTCTCGCGCATCTGGGTCGCGGTGGCGTTGAGCGAGTCGAGCGTGGTGGTGAGCTTGCCGGCGATCGCCGGCAGCTGCTCCTCGGTCTGGGTGCCGACGCGCGCCAGGATGGCGAGCGTTTGCTCGGCCTGGCGGCCCACCGTGAGCATGGTGCGGTCGGTGTCGCGCACGAGCTGGCGCAGGTCGCGCGTGGTGCCCGGCAGCTCCTCGATCAGCTCGCGCAGCGAGCTCACCGATCGGCGGAAGTCGCTGTTCGGGTCCGACATCTCGCTCGCCGCGCGGCGCAGCTCCATGAAGGCCGGCGTCATCTGCTGGCGCACCTCGTCCAGCATGTCGGCGATGCCTTTCTGTGCGAGGAAGCGGATCTCGTCGCCTTCCGCCACCGGCGTGCGGTCGGCGCCCGCGCTCACCGGCAGGATCTGGATCGAGGCCGCGCCGACATAGCCTTCGCGCACCAGCCGCGCCTGCGCGCCGCGCGCCACGCGCGCGATGTGGTGATTGTTGATGGCGAGGCGCACGCGCGCGCCGCGGTCGGCGAGCTCGACGTCCTTTACCGCGCCGACCGGCACGCCGTGCAGGCGCACCGACATGCCCTTGTGGATGCCGGTGGCGTCGGGCGCGTGGAACGAGATCTGGGTGTGCTGCACGAACATGCCCTGCTTGTAGGCCACCAGGCCGACCAGGCCGGCGAAGCCGAGGAGCGCGGTGAACAGGAACGCGTTCACCTGCTTGCGCATGCCGCGAAAGCGCCGCGGCGCGACCAGCTTCTCTTCCGGTTTCTGTTCCATGGAGTCCTCCCTCATCCTTCGAACTGGACGAACGTGCCGTTGGGGCAATGCCGGCGATAGACCTCGGCGAAGCGCCCGATGCGCGCTCGCTTTACCGGCCCGAGCCCGGCGGCGAGGCTTTCGACCACCAGCAGGTCGGGCCGCTCGAGCAGCGCGCGCAGGTACGCCGCCAGCCTGCGCTCGTAGAGCGTCATGTGCTCGGGCAGCTTGGCGAGCAGGTCATCGTCGACCCCGCCGAGCTCGTCGAGCAACGCGTGCACGTCGGCGAGCGCCGCCTCCAGCTTCTCCGGCGCGTGGTAGGCGACCGGCAGTGAGATGTTCTCCCACGCGTTCAGGCTGCTCATCAGGCCGCCGTTCGCCGGCACGAAGGCGACGCGCCGCAGGAGCCGCGCGCGCTCGGCGTCGCCGAGCGCGCGCACGTCGGCGCCGAGCAGCACCAGGCGGGCGCCGTTGCGCAGCCGCAGGTCGTGCATGGCGGCGAGGATCTGGTCCTTGTACAGCGAGCTCAGCAGGTGCTCGCCCGGCGTTTCGAGCCACACGCGCTCGGGCGATTCCTCGTCAGCAACCCGTTCGTAGCCCAGTACGCAGCTCATTGCTCGGCGGTAACCAGCCCGAACAGCGCCACACCGTAGACCAGGTAGGCGAACACCACGTTCAGCAGCATCACCGCGAGCAGCGCCTCGGTCACCGCGCGGATCGCGGCCTGCGGCACCGCGTTGATCGAATGGCCGCGCGGGCGCAGCCCGTGATAGCAGGCGATCACCGCGATCACCGCGCCGAACAGCACGCTCTTGATGAGCGAGTAAATCAGGTCGAGCGGGCTCGCGAGGAGGAAGAAGACGCCGAGCATCTCGTCGAGCGGCACCTGGATGATGAGCGAGGAGAGCACCATGCCGCCGCCGACCGCGATCAGCTGCACGTAGAGCGTGAGCGCGGCGTTGGAGAGCGCCATGCCGACCACGCGCGGTACCACGAGATAGTCGTAGGGGTCGATGCCCAGGCGCCGCAGGCTCGCGACCTCGCCCGAGATCTCGCGCAGCGCGAGGTCGGTCGCGACCGCGGTGCCGCTGCGCTGAATCACCAGCACCGCGGCGATGAGCGGACCCACCTCGCGCAGCACCACCCAGAGCAGCATCTTCACGGCGAGCGCGGCGTCCGCGTTCAGCACCTCGATCACGTAGGCGATGATCAGCGTGCCGATGAAGGCGCCGCGCAGCACGATGCCGCCGGTCGCGCTCGCGCCGGTGAAGTAGATCTGGCGCATCAGCTCTTCGGCCACCGGCGGTAGGCGCAGCACCCCGAGCCGCCGGACGGCGTGCAGCGCGAGATATGCGCTCCCCTCGAGCTCGCGAAAGAGTGCGAGCATCCCCTGAGCCCCTTTTTGTAGTTTCTACAACGACTTCCTAAAGGATCTTACGCTGAAAGAGCGCGCAGTAAACCAAAAGCGCCACGCTCAGGCGCTCGAGCGCGCCGATTCCGGCAGTTCTTCACAAATGGCGCGCAGCGCGGCGTGCTCGAAAGCGATCCCGAGCGAAGCGCGAAAGGCGAGGCGGTAGGGCACCGGCCTACACTTCCCTCAAGTACCCCCAGGCGTGCAGGCGGTCGCTGTCCTCGTACCAGCGCTCGCCGATGTCGTCGCGGTAGTACATGTGCGGGATCATCACGTTGCGCACCCGGTTGTAGGCCTGGCGCTGCGCCTGCTTCATCGTCGGCCCGGCTCCGCACACGATGAGCACCACGCCCGAGGTGCCCGTCACCAGCCATTCGCCCTCGGCGCTGCGCACGTCCTCGATGTGATAGCCCTCGCGACTCGGCGTCTTGAAAAGGATCACCGAGTCCTTCGAGGTGTTCTCCAGGGTCTCGGGGTCGTTGTAGGGGAAGGGCGGCACCACGATGCGCACGCCGATCTGGAAGCCGCTGCGCGCGCGCAGGCGGTTGGTGGCGCCGTTGGCCAGGTCGCGCAGGAGCTCGCCCATCGGCGTGAGCAGGCCTTCCTGCTGGATGCTGATTGCCGGGTAGCCGAAGCGCGAGGTGAACTCCAGCGGATAGATGCCGTTGTTGTTCACGATGCAGTTGATGTCGATGTAGCTCGTGTAGCGCGCCTCCGCCAGCTTTGCTTCCATTTTCTTCAACGTGGCGTTGAACAACCGATTGGGCTCGCTCCAGAACATCGAGGTGCCCATCTCGCCGGTGGGCGGCCCGATGTCGCCGGGGAAGAGCTTTTTGTGCTCGAAGTTGATGCACACCGGGGTGACGAATTCCTTGCCGTTGAAGAACGCGCCGACCGCCACTTCCACGCCCATGATGCGGCGCTGCAGCTGGAACTCCTTCACCTTGTCCGACCAGGCGCGCTTGTAGTCCTGCAGCACCTGCATCACGTCGCGCCCGTCGTCCTCCTCGCCGACGAACAGCAGCCGCTTGATGTTCTGCGCCTCGCCGCTCGGCTTGATCACGTAGCGGTTGGGGTTCTCCTGCACGTAGGCCACCGCCTCGTCGAACGAGGTGAAGTTCTCGTGCGGGATGATCGGCACGCCCACGTTCTTCAGCTCCTGCTGACCGAAGGCCCGGTCGTCCTCGAGGCGGTCGGTGTAGGTGGAGCCGCCGACCACCGGCTTGCCGCGCGCGCGCAGCTCCTCGGCCATCGGGCCCATGCCGAGCACGTCGTCGAACACCACGACTTCCGCCCAGTCGACCTCGCGCTTCCAGTCGTCGGTCTGGGGCACGAAGCCCTGGCCGATGCCGCGCTCCTCGGGGTTCTGGATCCAGAGCTTGACCTCGTGGCCTTCCTTTACCACCTGCCACGCGATGTCGGCGATCAGCCCTTCATAGGAAACGAACAGGAATTTCGCCACTACTTGTAGACTTTGTTCATCATTGAGGAGGAGAGAAGCATGAAAAGGCTCGTCATTGCAACTGCGCTCGCGGCGTTCGCGACCCTCGCTCCGGCGCAGTCCTATCCCACGCGCCCGGTCACCTTGATCGTGCCGTTCCCGCCGGGCGGCTCGACCGACACCGCGGCGCGCCTGATCGCGGAGGCGATGCGGCCGGCGCTCGGCCAGCCGGTGGTGATCGAGAACGTCGGCGGCGCGGGCGGCACCATCGGCGTGGCGCGCGTCGCGCGCGCCGCGGCCGACGGCTACACCATCGACATCGGCCAATGGGACACCCACGTCGGCGCGATCCTCTACCCGATCAGCTTCGATCTGCAGAAGGACTTCGCGCCGATCGGCTTGATGTCGGTCAATCCGCAGCTGATGATCGCGCGCAAGGGCTTTCCGGCGGACGACCTGAAGGGGCTGGTGGCCTATGCGAAGGCGAATCCGGGGAAGGCGACCTTCGTCGACCAGAACGCCGCCGCGAAGCTGACCGGCATCCTCATGATGCAGGCGACCGGCACCAAGGTCGAGTTCATTCCCTTCCGCGGCGCCGGTCCCGCGATGCAGGCGATGCTCGGCGGCCAAGTGGACCTGATGGTGGTGCAGGCCGCGGTCACGCTGCCGCAGGCGCGCGCCGGGACCGTAAAGATTCTGGCGAACCTGTCGCCCGCGCGTTCGTCCATCATTCCCAATGTTCCGACCTCGGAGGAGAGCGGGATCCCCGGCCTCTACGCTTCCGGCTGGTTCGGCCTGTTCGCGCCCCGCGCGACGCCGAAAGAGGTGATCGCGAAGCTCAACGCCGCGACGGTGCATGCCCTGGGCGACGCCAAGGTGAAGGAGCGCTTCGCCGATCTCGGCCTGGAGATCGCCTCGCGCGAGCAGCAGTCCCCGGAGGGCCTCGACGCGTTCCACCGGGCGGAGATCGACAAGTGGTGGCCGATCATCAAGGCCGCCAACATCAAGCCGGAGTAGCGCGCCAGGTGTAGTCGTCGAGATTCAGCGTTTCGCGCACTGCGCCTGGCAGGAGCCGCACGAGCTCGCGGCCTTCGATCGAGGTGCGATGCGCGGGGCCATCGCCGGGCCTTGCGGCGGGCGCGCCGGGAAGCCAGCGCGGCGTCCCCCCGAACCAGGCGAAGACGAGGCACCCGGGCGCCGACTGCAGGTCGCGGCGCAACTGCCATGCCCGAACCCAGGCGAGGTCGCCGGCCTTCCAGTTCCTGCCGTTCAGGCTCAGCTCGCCCTCCAGGACCAGGAACTCCTCGGGCACCGCGTAGTGCCCCCGGTCGGGACGCGACCAGCCGGCGGGGAAGCGGACAAAAGCGCGGAAGCCGCTGTCCGGGAGCCGCGGCAGCAGCGCCATCTCGACCGGGCCCGCACCCGGCATCGGCGCGCTGCGCCACGCGAGCGACGCGAAAGCGAGCTCCAGCACTGGTTCAGCCGGGCAGGCGGATGCGCGTAGTCGCCTCGGCGGCGACGCGGCCGGCGTTGAGCAGCCGCTGCGCGAGGACGATCCCGTTGCCGGCGACCTCCGCCACCGTGCCTTCCGCGCGCAGCGTGTCGCCGGCGAAGGCCATCGACTTCATGCGCAGCGACAGGTGCGTGATGAAGGCGCGCGGTCCCGCCCACTCGAGCGCGGCGCGCGCGAGCAGCGCGCCGAACGCCTGTCCATCGACCAGCACGCCCGGCAGCTTCATCCTGCGCGCGAACTCCAGGTCGTAATGCACGCGGTGCCAGTCCCAGGTCGCCGCGCCATAGGCCACCAGGTCGACTTCCGTGAAGCGCCGCTCGAGCGGCGGCAGCGCCTCGCCCGGCCTGGTGTCTGCGGCGTTGCGCGTCGGCCGGATCACAGCGGCTGATACACCAGGGTTTCGCGGTTGACGGCCACCACTTCGCCGGCGGCGTCGCGGTAGCGCGCCACCGAGGTGACGAAGAGCTGGGTGCCGCCGCGCGAGCTCGAGCGTTCGACGATGTCTTCGAGCGTCCAGGTTACCGAGATGCGGTCGGCCGGCAGCACCGGGCGCATGAACTCGTATTCGTTCCCGGCGCGGATCAGGCGGCAGCCGGAGACCGGCAGGTGCCATTCGTGGCCGATGTAGCCGTCGGCGTTCGGCGGCTGGTGGGCGTACTGGCAGCTTTCGCAGATCAGCGTCGGCGGCGCGATCACCGAGGAATAGCCGGCTTCCTTCGCATAGGCGTCGTCGAAATAGAGCGGGTTGCCGTCGCCCAGGGCGAGGGCGAAGTAGCGGATCGAGGCACGGCCGAGCTCTTCGCGCGCCGCGTAGTGCGCTTCGCGCCCGATCCAGGCCCTGACCTCGTCGGTGAGCAGCGTCACGCCAGCACCGCGAAGGGGTCGATCTCGATCAGCATCTCGGGCCGCAGCAACGCCTCGCAGACCAGGCCGGTCGAGGCCGGCCAGGGCTCGCGCAGCAGCTTCTCGCGCACGCGCGCCACGTCGCGGTAGCGCGGGAGCGCGGCCGGCGTGACGTACTCGATGGTCTTCGCCAGATGCTGCGGCCCGCCGCCGGCCGCCTCCAGAACCTTGAGGACGTTGCCGTAGGTGTATTCGGCCTGCGCCACCACGTCGCCGTCGAACACCACGCGCTCGGTCGCAGGATCGAGCGACCCCTGGCCGGACATGAAGAGCAGCTTGCCGGCGCGCACGGCCGGGCTGTAGGTGAGCTTCTGGTAACGCGTCCACCCCGGATTGACAGCGGCCGGCGTGTCGCGGCTGGCGATGAAGTCGTACTGGATCAGCGCCTCGGGATGCATCAGGCGCGGCATCAGGATGCCCGCCGCGCCGGGATAGACCGGGCCGAGATGCTCCTTGCGCACCCGGCCGGTTCCCTTGTAAGCGGCGAGCGCCGCCGGGGTGATGTAGTCGCAGGTCTTCACGACGCGATCGAAGCCGACGCCGAGCGCGGCGAGCATTTCTCCGGCGCGCTCGAAGATCGCACGCGTTTGCGCCACCACGTCGCCTGCGCCGATGATATTTCCCCGGTCGTCGACCGGCTGCACCGTCGGCAGGAATACCACGCCGGAAGTCTCGCGCTTTCCCGGCACCGGGCTGGCCGTGACCTCGATCTCGATGAACGCGTCGGGCCGAAGCAAGGCCTTGACCGGCACGGTGCAAACAACAGGCTTGTGAAAGCCGAATATCTCATCGCGGACGGCGTTGGCCTCGCCGTAGCGCTCGATGCCTTCGGGCTTCACGTACTCGACCACGCGCGTGACGTCGGCGTAGGACAGGCCGCCCGACTCCAGGATCGCACCGATCTTCGCCCAGGCGGTGCGTACCTGGTCGGTCATGCCGCCCTTCACCACCATGCGCTTCGCCGCCGGATCGAACTCGGAAGCCGTATTTCCGGAGAGGTAGGTGCCGCTCGCGCTCTGCAACCCCATGGAGAAGGAGTAGCGCGAGTAGTCGAACCAGGGGAAATGCTTCGGCTTGAGGAGCGTGAAGCTCATGCAGGAGTGAACATCGGCATCGGGTCGCCGTTTTCGGCAGGCTTGAACACGACGCGCACCGGGTCGCCGATCGACACGCGCTCGAAGTCGCAGTCGACCAGGTTGGTGAGCATGGTGACGCCCTCGTCGAGGGTGACGTAGGCGATGGCGAAGGGCTTTGGCACGCGGCGCATCACGCTGTAGGAGTAGATCCGGCCGCGCCCCTTTGCCGCCACCCACTCGGTGCGATCGCTCGCACAGAACGGGCACACGGCGCGGGGATAGTAGTGGACCTCGTTGCAGGCCTGGCAGCGGCCGATGAGCAGCTTGCCCTCGCGGGCGGCATCGAAGAACGGCTTGTTCTCGGCGTTGCTCACGCGCGCTCCAGAATGAGGGTCGCGCAGCCGTGGCGCGAAGCGAGGTGGCCGCCGGTGCCGTTGGCGAGCGCAAGCCCGCAGTTCCTGACCTGCACCGCGGGATGCGCTTCGCCGCGCAGCTGCCGCACCGCCTCGATCACCTTAGTCATGCCGCCGCGATTGCCCGGGTGGTTGTTGCACAGCCCGCCGCCGTCGGTGTTGAAGGGCAGCCGGCCGCTGCCCGCGATCAGGTTGCCGTCGGCGACGAAGCGCCCGCCGGCGCCCTTGGCGCAGAAGCCGAGGTCCTCGAGCTGGATCAGCACCGTGATCGTGAAGCTGTCATAGATCGAGACGTACTGGATGTCGGCCGGCTTGACGCCCGCTTCCGCGAATGCCGCTTTCCCGGACCATGCGGTGGCGGAGTAGGTGAGGTCGACCTTGCCGCCGGCCTGGCCCTTGACCGCTTCGCCGGTGCCGAGCACGTTGACCACCGGGCGCTTGAGATCGCGCGCGATCTCCGGCCGGGTGACGACGAGCGCGCCGCCGCCGTCGCTCACCACGCAGCAGTCCAGGCGGTGCAGCGGATCCGCGATCACCGGCGAGTCGAGCACTTCCTGCACGCTCACCACCTCGGGCAGCATCGCGTTCGGGTTGTGCTGCGCGTGGTGCGAGGCCGCGACCTTGATCCAAGCGAGCTGCTCGCCGGTCGTGCCGAATTCGTGCATGTGGCGCATCGCGCACATGGCGTACATGTTCACGGTGGCGGGACCGTAAGGCTGCTCGAACGCCGCGTCGGGCGCCGACGCGCCGTAGTTGCGCGGCTGGGTGCCGCTCGAGCCTTCGGAGCGCGGCCGACCGGCAAGCGTGATCAGCGCGACGTCGCAGCGCCCGGCGGCGATGGCCGCGGCGGCATGCGCGACGTGCACCAGGTAGGACGAGCCGCCGGTCTCGGTCGAATCGACGTGGCGCACCTTGAGCCCGAGATAGTCGAGCATCGAGAGCGCGCCCAGGCCGGGCGCGTCGCCGGCGCAGAAATAACCGTCGACGTCGCCCTTCGACAAGCCGGCGTCGGCGAGCGCGCCGTTCATCACTTCGGCGTGCAGCTGGGCGACCGACTTGTCCGGCGCTTTGCGCGTCGGATGCTCGAAGGCGCCGGCGATGCACGCGCTGCGCTTCAGGCTCATCAGTAGCTGCGCGGCAGGCCCAGCCGCTCGCCGACGAAGTTGCGCACCATCTCGTTCGAGATCGGGCTGAAGGGGCCGAGGCGCGCGTCGCGGAACAGGCGCTCCATCGGGCTCGCCTCGACCAGGCCGTAGCCGCCCAGCACGCGCAGGCCGCGGTCGGTGGCGCGCACCGCGGTCTCGCTCGCGGCCAGCTTGGCCATCGCGGCCTCGGTGGCGCAGTCGAGCCCCCGGCTCTGCAGCCAGGCGGCCTTCGCCGTGAGCAGGCGGATCTGCTCCAGCTCGGTGGCGGTCTCGGCGAGCGGATGCTGCACCGCCTGGAAGGTGCCGATCGGCCGGCCGAAGGCGCTGCGCTCGCGCGCGTACTGCAGCGCCTGGTCGAGCGCCGCGGCGGTGATGCCGACGTACATCGCGGCGCACAGGATGCGTTCCTCGTCGAGCGTGCGCAGCAGCGTGTGCCAGCCGCGCCCCTGCTCGCCCACCACCGCGTCGGCCGGCGCGAGCGCGTCGTCGAGGAACACCTCGCAGGTGCAGGCGGCGCGCTGGCCCATCAGCTCTAGGCGCCGCACCTGGACGCCGGGCTGGCGGCGCGGCGTGAGCACGAGCGACAGGCCGCGCGAGCGCTTCGCGCCCTCGGCGGGGTCGGTGCGGCACAGCACCAGGATCGCGTCGGCATCGTCGGCGAAGGACGTGTAAAGCTTCTGGCCGCGCACCACCCATTGCCCGTCGCGCAGCACGGCGCGCGTCTTGAGCGCGAGCACGTCGGTGCCGCCGCCGGGCTCGCTCATGCCGAAGCTCATCAGGAAGTCGCCCGCCGCGAGGCGCGGCAGCAGCTCGGCCTTCTGCGCCGCGCTGCCCGATTCGCGCAGCACGCGCGCGGTCATCGAGACCAGCAGCCAGTCGGTGGCGAGCGAGGGGAACCGGCGCGCCAGCTCCTCGCACAGCACCGCGCCGGCCGACACGTCGGCGCCGCTGCCGCCGAACTCGGTGGGCACGGAGAGCCCCATCCAGCCGAGCGCGGCGAAGCGCTTCCACAGCTCGCGCGGAATGCGCCGCGCGCGGTCCATCTCGCGGATGCGCTCCTCGGGCAGCTCGCGCGCGAAGAACTCGTGCACGGCGTCGCGCAGCATCTCGTGCTCGGGCACGCGCTCGAAGTTCATGCCGCCTCGCCGAGGTACACCTGCTGCACCTCGCGCCGCGCGCGCACCTCGGCCGGGGTGCCTTCGGCCAGCACGCGGCCCTGGTGCATCACCGTGATGTGCGTGGCGACCGCGAACACCACCGCCATGTCGTGCTCGGTGAAGACGCAGGAAAGGCCGAGCTCGCCCGCCACGCGGCGCACCAGGCGGATCGACTCGAGCCGCTCCTGCGCCGCCATGCCCGCGGTCGGCTCGTCGAGCAGCAGCAGGCGCGGCTCGCCGGCGAGCGCGATCGCGAGCTCGAGGCGCTTCTGGTCGCCGTGCGACAGCGTGCCGGCGAGCCGCTCGGCGCTCGTCGCCAGCCCTACCAGCGCCAGCAGCTCGCGCGCGCGGGCGGCGTACAGCGGACGCGCCTTCGGCCACACGCTCCAGCTGCGCCGCGCGTGCGCGAGCAGCGCGACCTGCAGGTTCTCGAGCGCGCTCAGGTCGTGGAATACGCTGGTGATCTGGAACGTGCGGCCGACGCCGCGGCGCGCGAGCCGGTGCGGCGGCTCGCCGGTGACGTCGCGCCCCTCGAACACCACGCGCCCGGCGTCGGGGCGCAGCAGTCCGGTCATGGTGTTGAAGAAAGTGCTCTTGCCGGCGCCGTTCGGCCCGATGATCGCGCGGAAGTCACCCTGCGCAACGCTCAGGTCCATGCCGCCGAGCGCCTCCAGCCCGCCGAAGCGCTTGGCGAGCCCCTCGACGCGCAGGATCGGCGCGGCGCTCATGCCGCTCTCCTGCGGGCGAAGCCGCTCAGCCCCGCGGGCATCAGCAGCACCAGCGCGACGATGATCAAGCCCATCGCGAGCGGCCAGTATTCGGTGCGTCCGCTGATCAGCACCTCGAGCACCACATACACCGCCGCGCCGAGCGCCGGGCCGAGGAAGCTGTGCACGCCCCCGAGCACCGCCATGACGATCGGCGTGGCGCTCGCGGTCCAGTTGAGCCAGCCGGGGAACACGTTGCCGCTCGAGAGCGCGAACACGGCGCCGGCGAGGCCGGCGAACGCGCCGCTGATCACGAAGGTGGCGAGCTGGTGCGCGCGCACGTTCACGCCGACGTACTGCACCCGGCGCGGATTGGCGCGCAGCGCGCGCAGCGTGAAGCCGAACGGCGAGCTCACCAGGCGGTGCAGGAGGAAAAGCGCCGGGACGACCAGCGCCAGCGCGAAGTAGTAGTAATAGAAGGGCTGCGCGAGCGCGCCGGGCGGCTTGAGACCGGTCATGCCGTCGTCGCCACCGGTGAACGGCGTCGCCTTCAGCGCGATGGTGTAGAGCAGCATCTGGAACGCAAAGGTCAGCATCGCGAAGTAGATGCCAGAGCGCTGCACGGAAAAGAAGCCGATCAGCAGTGCCAGGGCCGCCGAGACCGCCAGCGCGGCGAACGGCACCAGCGCGAAGGCGATTGCGGCGGGCAGCCCGGCCTTCTTGATCAGGATTGCGGCGGCGTAGCCGCCGACGCCGAAGAACGCGGCGTGGCCGAACGACAGCATGCCGCCGTAGCCGAGCAGCACGTTGAAGCTCACCGCGTACAGCGCGAATGCCAGCACCTCGATCGCGATGAAGATCCAGAACTCGGACAGCACAAACGGCAACCCGAGCAGCAGCGAGGCCGGCAGCGCGAGACGGATCATTCCGGCGTGCCGAACAGGCCGTGCGGCCGCACGATCAGCACCACCGCCATCAGCGCGAAGGTCAGCACGACCGCGGCGCCCGGGACCGCGAGGATGCCGAAGGCGTTGACCAGCCCGACGAGGAGCGAGGCGACCAGCGCGCCCAGCACGCTGCCCATGCCGCCGATCACCACCACGACGAAGGCGTCGATGATCACCTGCACGTGCAGGCCGGGGCCGACGGCGACGATCGGCGCCGCGAGCGCGCCGCCCAGCCCGGCGAGCGCCGCGCCCAGCGCGAACACCGCGGTGAACAGCCGGCGCGTATTCACGCCGAGCGCGCTCAGCATGTCGCGGTCCATGGTGGCCGCGCGCACGAAGATCCCCCAGCGCGTGCGGTGGAGCAGAAGCCAGAGGCCGAGCGCCACCGCGACGCCCACCACGATGAGAAACAGCCGATAGGTGGGGAAGGTGAGGCCCAAGGCGTGCGCGCTGCCGGCGAGCAGCGCCGGCACCGCGACCGAGTTGTCCTCGCGCCCCCAGATCAGCTTCGCCACGTCGCCGAGGATGAAAACCAGCGCGAAGGTGAGCAGCAGCTGGTATTCGTGCGGCGCGCGGTAGATCCGCCGCAGCAGTCCGGTTTCGAGCGCGATGCCGAGCAGCGCCAGGCCCGCCGCGGCGCCGAGCAGCGCCGCGGCGAAGCTCGCGCTCGCGCCCGGCGCGAGCGCGGTCAGGCTGACGGCGATGAAGGCGCCGAGCATGAACAGCGCGCCGTGCGCGAAATTGATGATGCGCAGCACGCCGAAGATCAGCGACAGCCCGGCGGAGATCAGGAACAGCAGCATGCCGTTCGACACGCCGGCGAGCAGCTGGCGCGCTACCACCACGGGGTTCTGCACCCACGCGAGCTGCTGGACCACGGAGTCGATCACTTCGGCCGAGTATGCCGGAAGCGCCTTGACAACGGGAGACGCTTGTCCGGACAATTCGATAATCCCTACTGCAGGAGCGGCGGCGATGCTGAGGATCCTTCGCGGTGCAACGATTCTTGTCGTATTTGCAGCGAGTGCGGTGTCGGCGCAGCCAAAGGGCGAGCCGGTCAAGCTCGGCCTGATCGACATCTACAGCGGCGGCTTCGCGTTCATCGCCGACAGCATCCGCACCGGCTTCCAGATCGCGGTCGACGAGGCGAACGCCGCCGGCGGCCTCAACGGGCGCCCGTTCCAGCTGGTGACCGCCGACATGGGCAGCTCGGTGGAGAAGGCGGTCACCGAGGGCCGGCGCATGATTCTCGAGGAGAAGATCAAGTACGTCACCGTCGGCATCCACAGCGGCGCCGCGGTCGCGGTCGGCAACCTCGGCAAGGAACACAAGGTGCTGGTGAACGGCGGCTTCGCCACCACCAAGCGCCTCACCGGCGAGGCGGGGCACGACTACGTCGCGCGCGCCAACCTCTCCACCGTCGAGATCGGCCGCGTCATGGCCGAGCACCTGAAGACGCGCGCCGACATCAAGCGCGTCTCGGTCATCTCGCCGGACTACGAGTACGGCCAGCACTTCATGGCGGATTTCATGGCCGGCCTCAAGGTGGCGCGTCCCGACATCACCGTCGTACGCCAGGAGCTGCACAAGCTCGGCGCCACCGACTTCGGCCCGCACGTCACCGCGCTGCAAGCGCAGCCCGTCGACCTCGTGGTCGGCGGCATGTTCGGCGCCGACCTGGTCAACTTCCTGCGCTCGGCGCGCGACTTCGGCCTGTTCAGCGGCAAGACGCAGTTCTTCACCCACGGCCTGGACCTCGCCAAGATGGGCGCGCTCAAGGACTCGCTGCCGCCCAATACCATGGGCACCGTGTGGTACCCCTTCTACGCCATCGATAGCGCGAAATCGAAATCCTTCACCGCCGAGATCGAAAAGCGCATGAAGACCTATCCAACCGGCTCGACCACGGTCGGCTACGTCGCGGGCAAGATGCTGGTCGAGGCGATGCGCAAGGCGGGCACCGACGACGTCGAGCAGGTGCGCAAGGCGCTCGGCACGGTGCAGTTCGAAGGCCCCACCGGGCCGACCAAGGTGCGCGCCTGCGACAACATGGCGCTATACAACTTCTACGTCGGCAACGTGAAGCGCGACGCGAGCCTGCCCGACGGCATCGGCATGGGCGACGTCAAGGCGGTCAACACCGAGAGCGTGGCGCGCAGCTGCGACGAGGTGAAGAAGGCACGCGCCGGCGGCTGAACGCCCGGTGGCGTTGCTCGAAGTCCGCGGCCTCGAGGCCGCGTACGGCGACAGCCAGGTCCTGTTCGGCGTTTCGCTCCAGGTCGCGCGCGGCGAGGTCGTCGCGCTTCTCGGCCGTAACGGCGCCGGCAAGACCACCACGCTCTCCAGCATCATGGGACTGGTGCGGCCGCGCGCCGGCACCATCCGCTTCGACGGAACCGAGGTCCAGGGGCGCGAGCCCTTCGAGGCCTGCCGCGCCGGCCTCGGCTTCGTCCCGGAGAACTGCCGCCTGTTCGGGGGCCTGACCGTGGCCGAGAACTTCGCCGCGGCGAGCCGCCCGGCGCGCGACGGCGCGACGCGCTGGGACCTGGACGAGGTGCTGCGCCTCTTCCCCGACGTCGCGCAATTCCTGGGGCGCCGCGCGAGCGCGCTCTCCGGCGGCGAGCAGCGCATGGTGGCCATCGCGCGCACGCTGATGGGCAATCCCAGCCTGCTGCTGCTCGACGAGCCCTCCGAGGGCCTTGCGCCGCGGGTGGTCGAAGCCATCCTGCAGCGGCTCAAGCGCCTCAAGCAGACCGGCACCACGGTGCTGATCTCGGAGCAGAACCTGCGCTTCGCCACCGAGCTCGCCGACCGCATCTCGATCATCGAGCGCGGCGAGATCCGCTACGAGGGCACGCCCGCCGAGCTCGCCGCGCACCCCGAGGTGCGCGAGAAGTACCTGATGGTCTAGCCGGCGCGCAAGCCGCGCGCCAGCTCGGCGACGATCTCGCGCGCCGGCCTGCGCCGCGTCAGCATGCCGGCGCCCTGGCCGGCGGGCAGGTTGACCAGCTCCTGGCGATCGGCCGCCTCGGCGGCGGCGACGAAGTCGTCCATCAGCACCCACTGGTAGGGCGTGGGCAGCGGATCGAGGCCGGACTCGCTCCAGGCCTGCAGCACCGGGTTGCGGAAGGTGCGCGCGGTCTTGCCGGTATAGGAGCGCGAAATCACGAGGTCTTCCGAGCGCGCGGCCTCGAGCTGGCGGCGGTGGGTCTCGGGAATGTCGGCTTCCTCCGCGAACATGAAGGCCGTTCCCAC